>NZ_CP162414.1:2999242-3331960 GCF_040932005.1 Aestuariibius sp. HNIBRBA575 | reverse complement strand
CCGTTGATCCTGCCGGGGCTGTTTCGATTTGGGTATTGGCTGGCGCTGGTGGTCGGGATCATCTTTATGTCCGGCTATACCCGTCGCGTGACCGTCGAAATGCAAACCATGGGCGACGCGTTGGTGGCCACCCAGCTGGCCCTGACTCGCGAACAAAAACTAACGGATTTAGGGGGGGTTGTTGCCGCCGCCGCCCATGAATTGGGCACACCTTTGGCGACGATCAAATTGGTCAGTTCCGAACTGATGGAAGAGCTGGACACAAACCAAGAGCTGTTTGACGACGCAAAGTTAATCCGTGATCAGGCTGATCGGTGCCGTGATATTTTACGCTCAATGGGACGGGCGGGGAAAGACGATCAACACCTGAAGCAAGCGCCTTTGGAGACTGTGGTACGAGAGGCCGGTGATCCACATCAAAACCGTGGCAAATCGGTTATTTATGACATTTACCCGGCTGAAGGTGCCGCGTCTCGTCAGCCGCTGATGTTTCGTCGGCCAGAAATCATCCATGGCCTGCGCAATCTGATCCAAAATGCCGTCGATTTTTCGAATACGCGTGTCCATATCGATTGCGAATGGAACGATGAAACCGTGTCGATCCGCATTTCCGACGATGGCGATGGGTTTTCGCCGCATGTGATCAGTCGCATTGGGGATCCGTTTATGCGGCGGCGGCGGTCCTCAGATCTAAATGATCAACGTCCGGGATACGAAGGGATGGGCATGGGTCTGTTCATCGCAAAAACATTGCTGGAACGGACGGGTGCCAAGCTGCGGTTCACCAATCGTGGCGACTTTGGCGATCCGGATGCCCCCAAAGGCGCGTTGGTTTGGGTGGAATGGCCGCGTTCATTGATCGAACCCAAGCAAAATGTTGCCAACAAAGGGTTAGGGGAAAACCATCCCTTCACCGGTTAGGACCATTTAACGTCGAATTAACCAATCCAAACGACTCTAGATTCGGTTTAAAGGAGTCGCCCGGCATGCTGTCGTCATTTAATTTTCAGCTTTTGTTCGTTTCCGTTGCATCAATTTTGTCCGCAGGGATTATTCTGGCTCTGACGGCGTGGATATTTGATAAAAAGCGGATGAACGCACGGCAATTGCTAAAAGAGGTCGAAGGTCAGGCCGTTTTTCTTTTTGACGACACCGATTTGATCGATGCAACACCCGAAGCCCAGCGCCTGTTCGGCGACACAACCAGCGACCGGCCGGATTGGGAACATTTCCTCGCTCTGTTGTCACCGCGATATCCGGAACTGCGATCCCGTTTGGAAAAACTAGCGGATGAAAGCCAGATCACCATCCACCCCAAGGACGATGAAACAGGCTGGATCGAGGCGGAATATTGGGATGGTCTGGCGCGCATAACATTGCATGACAGCACCCAAGACGCCCATTACGGCATGAGCGCTATCGCCATCGACGCGCTGGAGGATGAGTTAAACACGCTACGCAGCCTTGCCGAAGATGCGCCGCAACTGATTTGGAAACAAGAAGAAGAAGGCGCAATCACATGGGCTAACCGTGCATATCTAACGCTTGCTGATGCCCTGCACCCTTCTGCCACACCGGGCGTAACCGCTTGGCCTCCGGCGAAAATATTTGAAACAATCGGCCCCGCACCTGCGCATGGTCAACCCAGCGTCAGACGTGTGGCGATCCGCATCCCGGGCGCAACAGACGAGGATTGGTTCGAAGTGACCAGCATGCGACGCGGCACCGGATCGATTCATTTTGCGATGGACTCCAACAGCACAGTTCGCGCCGAAGTCGCCCAGCGCCACTTCGTGCAAACTCTGACAAAAACCTTTGCCAATCTGTCCACCGGCATCGCGATTTTTGATCGGCAGCGAAAACTCGTCATGTTC
Organism: Aestuariibius sp. HNIBRBA575; assembly: GCF_040932005.1. Lineage (NCBI taxonomy): Bacteria > Pseudomonadati > Pseudomonadota > Alphaproteobacteria > Rhodobacterales > Paracoccaceae > Aestuariibius > Aestuariibius sp. HNIBRBA575. The sequence goes on along the minus strand of NZ_CP162414.1, from coordinate 3,330,086 downwards.
AACCCATCGCTGTTAGATCTGACAAACTTACCGGTCGAATTTCTCAGCGCCCGCCCCCAGATCCAAGCGATGCTCGATCGATTGAGAGAGGGCCGGATGTTGCCTGAGCCCAAGGATTATGTCAGCTGGCGGGATCAAATGACCGCCTTGGAAAACGCGGCGACAAATGGGACCTATAGCGAACATTGGACGCTTCCGGGCGGGCAAACTTATCGTGTCACCGGTCGTCCACACCCCGACGGAGCCATCGCATTTTTGTTCGAAGATATCAGCGCTGAAATTTCCCTAACTCGCAGATTTCGCTCAGAAATTGAGCTTGGTCATGCGGTGTTGGACCAAGTCCAAGAGGCCATCGCGGTTTTCTCCGGCTCTGGGACATTGACGATGACAAACAAAGCATACCGCGAGCTGTGGGAATCCCTTCCCGAAACCACGCTAACCGACATTCGTTTGACCGAAGAACTGCACAGCTGGCAAAATAGCTGCACTCCCAGCTCTGTCTGGGTAGAGCTGCGGGGGTTTCTGGATGACCCATTATCCCAACAAGAAGAATGGACCAAAGCCACACGCATGAAAGACGGAAGGATGCTGAACTGCCGTTGCAAAACCTTACCTGGCGGATCGGTCATGTTCGGGTTTAGCCCGGGGAATTCTGCACGCATTCCCGCGCTGGGTGAACATAATTTCCGTTCCACTCGTTCCGAAGAGATTCCAGCGACCGCATGATTTAGCTTGAAGCTGCCGAAGCAGCCAATAAACATGTGGTTATGACATGGCATTCGGGTACGATTTCTCTCAAAGATGAACGGGCGACGATCGAATTGGCGGATCTCATCGCTCCTGCGCTCAAACTTGGCGACACCTTACTGCTGTCTGGGGCGATCGGCGCCGGAAAATCCTTTTTCTCACGCGCAATCATCAGACATATTTTCGGACAAGATACCGAAGTACCTTCGCCAACTTTCACCTTGGTTCAGACCTATTCCAACGATGAAACTGAGGTTTGGCATTGTGATTTGTACCGATTGCTGAACCCCGATGACATTTTTGAACTCGGCCTGGATGAGGCGTTTGAAACCGCGATTTGCCTCATCGAATGGCCAGACCGTTTGGGTCAAGATACGCCTGAAAACGCTCTGAATTTGGAGTTCAGAGCAGAGACTACAGGGCATTCGGTGCAAATTTCTGGACCGGAGACTTGGTCGCAATTGTTCGGGGGGCGCAGTGACTGATCGCGGACAAATACTCAGCACTTTTTTGTTGAAATCTGGTTTTTCCAGCTGGAACAGGCAGCCGCTGACTGGTGATGCCTCAAGTCGTAGATATGAACGCCTCACAAACGGTGGAAAGACCCGTATTTTAATGGATTGTCCGCCCGAATTGGACCAATCTTTGGGTCGATTTATTTCTGTTTCGTCCCAATTGAACAATGCGGGTTTGTGCGCTCCTGCGATTGAACATTGTGATGAAAATCAAGGGTTTGTCATCATGGAGGACCTTGGCGCATTAACCTATGCAAATTGGTTGTCTGCCCCCGAAACCGATGAAACCCAATTATACCTCGCCACGGTGGATGTGTTTGAACGGTTAAACGAAATTCAGATTCCTTCTGACTTTGACCGGCTAGACCCGCCTCATGCGGCGCAAATGATTACCCCCGCTATGGATTGGTATGCCACACATGCCTGCGCCGATGCGAAGGCTGCCATAATTTCGGAGCTCGGAACTGTTCTTGCGCATGTCGCCCCTCACCCTAATACCTTTGCGTTACGGGATTTTCATGCAGAAAACTTGATCTGGCGCCCTGATCAATTGGGGCTCGCGAAAATTGGATTGTTGGATTTCCAAGATGCCGTCGCTGCGCAGGCCACGTACGATGTTGTTTCATTGTTAACGGATGCCCGGCGCGATGTGGACGAACACGCCGCAAGGGTAACAAAATCAGCGATGATGCGCGCGCTAAGTCAAGACAAAGACGAATTTGACGCTGAATTTGCCGCGGTCAGCATACAGCGCAACCTTCGGATCCTTGGGATTTTTGCGCGGCTGGCTGAAAGAGACGGCAAAACCAGATACCTTGAATTTATGCCGCGCGTTTGGCGCCATATTGACGACGCCTTAAACCACCCTGTCATGACGACGCTTCGGCCGCTCGTTCAAGATGCATTCCTTTCCCCTCAGGAAAAATATTCGCGATGACACCAACTTCTGCTTTGTATTTTGCGGCCGGATTGGGCACCCGAATGCGCCCGCTTTCGGACAACACGCCAAAACCCTTGATCAAAGTGGCTGGAAAAACGCTTTTGGATCATGCGCTTGCCATTGGTACAGAGGCCAGAGTTAAAACCAACGTCGTTAACATTCATTACCTAGCGGATCAGGTTCGGGCGCATTTAAGTGATGCCGAAATCGTCTTTTCCGATGAAACATCTGCGCTGCTGGAAACGGGTGGCGGATTAAAACACGCTAGGCCATTGCTGGGAAACGACCCGGTTTTCACGATGAACACCGACGCGGTTTGGACCCGTCCCAACCCTTTCCAAACGCTCGCATCGGCGTGGGATCCGTCAAAAATGCAAGCGCTGTTATTGCTGGTACCAGTCGAAAATGCGCTTGGATATTCGGGGGTTGGGGATTTTGAGCATCTGCCAGATGGCCGCATTCAAAGAGGTCCCGGGCAGGTTTACACAGGTGCGCAAATTATCAATCCCTCGATTTTGGACGGGTTTTCTGATGGTTCTTTTTCGCTCAACCTTGTTTGGGATCAACTGCTAAGAGACCGAACAATTTTTGGCGTAACCTACACCGGAAAATGGTGTGACGTTGGCCAGCCAGATAGCATCCCGCTGGCTGAAACTTTGATTGAGAATTCGTAAATGTTTGCACCCTCTGATCAAGCCCGTCTTTTTGCGCTGCCGCTTGGGGTGGATTTCGGCCAAGCGTTGCTACAGGGTTTGCGCGATCGAACCAAGGATTTAACGCCTGTTGAATTTGCGCAATGTGAGATTTTTGTTAACACCCGGCGCACCCAACGACGCCTAAAAGACCTGCTTATTCAGGACGGCGCACATTTGTTGCCGCGCATACGGCTTATTACGGATCTCGCACTGGATCCGGATGTGGCGCATATTTCCCTGCCGGCCGCACCGTTACAGCGCCGGTTGGAATTGTTGCAATTGGTGTCCAGATTGATCGCAGCTGAACCTGATCTTGCGCCGGCATCGTCGGCCTATGCGTTAACCGATAGTTTGGCGCGATTGCTGGATGAAATGCAGGGTGAAGGTGTCGATCCCAGCACAATCGCAAACTTAGATGTCTCAGATAAATCCGGCCATTGGCAGCGTGCGTTGAAATTTATCACCTTAGCCCAGACCTATTTGGGTGAGGTGGACCAAGCGCCTGATCAAGAAACCCGACAACGGCTGGTTGTTGAGCATCTGACGGAAAAATGGGCTGTTGATCCACCAAAACACCCGATTTTGATCGCTGGCTCGACGGGGTCGCGTGGCGCAACGGCAATGTTGATGCATGCAGTGGCAAAATTACCCAACGGCGCTGTGATCGTTCCCGGATTTGATTTCGACCAACCCGATGATGTCTGGTCAAAACTGGGAAACACGCAGGACCACCCGCAATACCGGTTCAAGGCGCTGATGGATTCGCTCGATCTTTCGCCTGGTGAGGTTAAAAACTGGACTGCCGCGTCACCGCCCTGCCCACCACGTAATCGGTTGATTTCATTGGCGTTGCGCCCAGCGCCAATCACGGATCAATGGCAAACAGAAGGGCCCTCACTGACGCAGCTCGATCAGGCCACGTCGGATTTAACCCTGATCGAGGCGGCATCACCACGCGAAGAGGCAGAAGCCATCGCCCTGCGACTAAGACACGCCATTGACGAAGGATTGACCGCGGCGTTGATCACACCGGATCGCATGCTCAGCCGCCAAGTCGCGGCAGCGTTGGATCGTTGGAACATCATTCCCGATGACAGCGCCGGGCAACCATTGCCCCTATCGCCGCCGGGACGATTGTTGCGCCACGTCGACAATCTGTTGGGCCAGCGGGTCACCTCCAAGGATCTGTTGGTGATCCTCAAACATCCCCTTTGCCACAGCGGCGGGGATCGCAACAAACATTTGCTATGGACGCATGAACTTGAATTGCAATTGCGTCGTTCGGGTCCTCCTTTTCCTACCGAAACGGACCTGGTCGATTGGGCCCAAAAGAAAGAGCCGGTACAGCCCGGAAAGCTGGAATGGGCGCAATGGGTTGGGCGTATTCTTGACCTGTTAAATTGCGCATCCTCTGCGTCTTTGCCTCAGTTTTTGGCGACACATATAAACGCGAGCGAAGCCATTTGCGCCGGGGCCAATGCCACGGGCAGCGGGGAATTATGGGCCGAGGCAGCAGGGCGAAAAGCAAAGTCCGTTTATGAAACGCTCAAGCTGCATTCAGATGCCGTTTCAGAGATGTCGCTGCTGGATTACACCGCGCTGTTTCATGGTGTTTTGGGTCAGGCAGAGGTGCGAAATCGGGATTCTGGCCACCCCCAAGTTCTGATTTGGGGAACCCTAGAGGCGCGGGTGCAATCGGCGGACCTTATTATTTTGGGATCGCTAAACGAAGGCATTTGGCCAAGCGCCCCACCCCATGACCCATGGCTGAACCGGCAGATGCGCGCGGATGCGGGCATGTTGCTGCCTGATCGCCAGATCGGCCTGTCAGCCCATGATTTTCAACAGGCCGTGGCAGGAAAGCAGGTCTGGCTCACCCGCGCAGTGCGCACCGCTGATGCGGATACTGTCGCCTCGCGCTGGATCAATCGGTTGACGAATTTGCTTGATGGATTACCGGATCAAAACGGTCCGGATCTCCTTAAAAATATGCGAAAACGTGGGGATAAATGGTGTGTGATGGCGGCCCAGATTTCTGCGCCCCAAGCCCCTGTTGAACCTGCCAAACGTCCATCCCCCTGCCCGCCCGTCGATGCGCGTCCAAAACAATTGTCGGTTACGCAGATCAAAACCCTGATCCGTGATCCATATGCCATTTATGCGCGCAAAGTTTTGCGATTAAATGCGTTGGATCCGATTGATCATCAGGCAGATGCGCTGATGCGGGGGAATGTATTTCATGCCATCCTGGAACAATTCATCAAACGGGATATTGCGCCTGACGACCCGATGGCACAGGACGCATTTATGGAAACCGCGCGTGATGTTCTGCAATCAGAATGCCCATGGCCCGCCACCCGCGTTTTGTGGTTATCACGGCTGGAACGGGTTTCGCATTGGTTTCTGGAAACCGAAATATTGCGTCGCGCCAAAGGCGATCCCAAAGCGTTCGAATCCCGCGGTGAAATCACGCTCGACGGGATCGAATTTGAGTTGCGCGCCTATGCCGATCGGATCGATATCACACCTGATCAACAGGCCATTCTGTATGATTACAAAACGGGGACGCCCCCGACACCTGTGCAGCAACGCCATTTTGACAAACAATTGCTGCTAGAAGCCGCAATGGTGGAACGTGGCGCATTCAAAGAAATCGGTGCGAAACGGGCGCTTGGTGCTCAGTTCATTGGGCTGGGCGGCACGCCGAAACTGGTGGATGCCCCACTAAAAGACAGCCCCGCCGATCAAGTTTGGCAGGAATTTCACAAACTGATCCAAGCGTGGAATGCCAAAGATCGCGGCTATACCGCCCGGATTGCCCATATGAAAGACACCGATATCGGCACGTACGATCATCTGTCACGTTTTGGCGAATGGGACATGAGCGACGCGCCAACGCCTGAGGATCTGACATGAGTTTGCCCAACGATGCCACGCTCCGTCAGATAGAGGCGGCCGACCCAAACAATTCGACTTGGCTGGCTGCAAATGCGGGATCAGGCAAAACACGGGTGTTAACCGATCGCGTGGCCCGACTATTGCTACAGGGGGTCGATCCGCAAAACATTCTGTGTCTGACCTATACCAAAGCCGCAGCAAGCGAGATGCAAAATAGGTTGTTTAAGCGACTTGGCGCTTGGGCGATGATGGACCGGGACAAGTTGCAGCAACAATTGTTGGAACTTGGTGTTGAAGGGTCCATTCATACAGAACAATTGCTGGATGCCCGACGCCTGTTTGCACGCGCAATCGAAACCCCCGGCGGGCTGAAAATCCAGACAATCCACTCTTTTTGCTCGTCTATTTTGCGCCGATTTCCGCTTGAGGCAGGTGTCAGTCCACAATTCACCGAAATGGAAGAACGCGCCGCCTTTCAGCTACGTGCGGATGTCATCGACCAGATTGCCGAAGATCAACCCGCCCTTCTGGCCAAGCTATCAGCCCATTTCACCGGAGAGGATCTGGCAGAATTTACGTCCTCGATTGTTTCAAAAAAGGATGCATTTCTTAGGCCGGTTGATGACGAAAACCTGAGGCAGGTTTTCAACCTGACCCCAAATGCGCAGCGGTCTGACGCTATTTCTATTGCATTTAACGGATCAGAAGAAGGCATCGCCCACGACGTCAAAGAAGCCTTTAAGAATGAAAGCAAAACCTATCAAACATTTGCCCAAAAACTATCCCAAGTATTCACACTTGGGTCCGATTGGGCAGCGTTAGAGTCGCTTTTCTCTTTGCTTTTGTATAGCGACAAAACGTCGAAAAGCCGGAACTTTCCGCAGAGCAAACATACAAATGCCGTCGAAGCCGCCGAACATATCGTCGATGATTTGCACCTTTGGATGGATCGCACGGCCGCCGCCTATCAGTTCACCTTGTCGTTTAACGCTTATGAACGCACGCGGGCGCTTTATGAATTTGCGCAGGTTTTTGTCCCGGCCTATGAACAGATCAAACTGTTGCGTGGCGCACTGGATTTCGACGATCTGATCCGCAAAGCAAGAGCGCTGTTAACCGATCCTGTTGTCGCAGATTGGGTGCTGTATCGTTTGGACGGGGGGATCGATCACATCCTCGTCGACGAAGCCCAAGACACCAGCCCGGAGCAATGGGCGGTTGTTGAGCTGCTAAGCCGTGAATTTGCCACCGGTGAAGGCGCGCATTCAGACAAACATCGCACCATTTTTGTTGTCGGCGATAAAAAACAGTCGATTTATTCATTTCAAGGCGCTGATCCGCGTGAATTCGATCGGATGCGGGAACATTTCGCAACCGAATTGCCCAAAGTTGACGACGCGCTGCACGACCTTCAGCTCGAATTTTCGTTCCGGTCAAGCTATGCAATTTTGCAATTGGTGGATGCGGTATTTCAGGGCCCGATGAAGGCAGGGCTGGGCGATCACCTGCATCATCGCACGTTTAAATCTGACATGCCTGGACGGGTTGATATCTGGCCCGTGGTTGAAAATACAGATCAGGATGACGCCGATTTATCCTGGTTTGATCCCGTTGATCGACGTGGCGCCCTGCACCCTAATGTGGTTCTGGCGGATCAAATTGCCGGGCAGATTCAGTCACTCATCCAGCAGAAAGCCACAATTCCCGAGGAAATCGGAAATACTGGCCATTACAATCATCGGCCCATTACCGAGGGTGATTTTCTAATTCTGGTGCAACGTCGTTCCGCGCTGTTTTCTGAAATTATCCGCGCCTGCAAAGCGCGCAATTTGAATATAGCCGGGGCGGATCGATTGAAAATTGGGGCGGAACTGGCCGTCAAAGACATCACTGCCCTGATGAAATTTCTGGCCCTGCCCGAGGATGATCTTTCGCTTGCGGCGGCGCTGCGGTCACCGCTGTTTGGCTGGTCAGAACAAGACCTGTTCACTGCGGCCCATAACAGACCGAAACATGCCTATCTATGGCAACATATTCGCCAGAACCCGATCTATGCGACCACCGTCAGGCCCATTTCCGATCTATTGGCAAACGCGGATTTTTTGCGCCCCTATGATCTGATTGAACAGATTTTAATTCGACACGGGGGGCGCAAATCCCTGTTGGCACGACTGGGTGCCGAGGCAGAGGACGGCATTGATGCCCTGCTGGGGCAGGCGCTGATTTACGAACAAAACGACGTGCCCAGCCTAACTGGTTTTCTATCTTGGCTGGAAAGCGAAGAGGTCGAAATAAAACGCCAAATGGACAGTCAAGGTGACCGAATACGGGTCATGACGGTTCACGGTGCCAAAGGTCTGGAAGCCCCCATTGTGATTTTGCCTGACACGGGCAAGCGCAAAAAAGACGTGCGGGCAGAGCTGTGGCCAGCCGGCGATCACATCATGTGGAAAACCAAGGCCCCCGACATGCCCGAAGCCATGGTTGCGCGCAAAGAGGGCTTAATCGAGGCCCAAGAAGAAGAGCGCCGTAGACTGCTCTATGTGGCTCTAACTCGTGCTGAAAAATGGTTAATTGTCTGCGCGTCTGGGGATGTCGGCGATGAAAATGACAGTTGGTATCGCATGATCGAAACTGGCATGACGCGGTGTGGCGCCACCAAAGAAGAATACCCTGACGGCGACGGAATGCGCCTGTCACATCTGGATTGGAACCCAGGGGAATTGGACATTCCCGAACATCGACCATTGGTAACGGTCGAAACGCCGCAATACACCGCAGTTGAAATGCCCAAATCCACGGACGTGATTTTGACCCCTTCTGATCTGGGCGGCGCAAAGGCATTGCCGGGCGAACAAGGCGAAGCGGATGAGGAAACCGCCATGCTCAGGGGGTCGCTGATCCATCTGTTATTGGAACACTTGCCCAACCATCCCCGAGCCGATTGGCAAAATGTAAGCCAGGACTTGATCGCAAATAACGATGATTTTGTCGGGTTAAACACGGATCACATATTTGACGACGTGGCTAAAGTATTGGAAAAATCCGATCTGGCCTTCTTGTTTAAACCGGGTTCACTGGCCGAGGTTGAACTCACAGCCGCATTGCCCGAACTGAACAATCAGCGCATTCACGGCGTGATCGATCGATTGATCGTCAAAGATGACCACATTCTGATCGTAGATTTCAAAACAAACCGTGTTGTTCCTGATATCGCAGATCAAACACCTTTGGGATTGTTGCGCCAAATGGGCGCTTATGCGTCGGCCATGCACCAAATCTATCCAAGTCACCGCATTGAAACCGCGATTTTGTGGACCGAAACTGCAACGCTCATGACTTTGCCTGCGGAACTTGTGACACTTGCTCTCAACTCTGTGAGCGAACCTTGACGCCAATGCCACGCGTGCCTAGGTTCCGACCAACAACATATTGCGCCCAAGGAGAGATACCATGGCAACTGTAGCTGTCACCGACGATACCTTTGATGCAGAAGTGCGTCAGTCAGATGTTCCCGTAGTTGTGGATTTCTGGGCTGAATGGTGTGGACCATGTAAACAAATTGGCCCCGCACTAGAAGAAATCGCCGCCGAAATGGACGGCAAGGTTAAGATCGTCAAAGTGAATGTAGACGAAAACCCGAATTCCCCCGCCCAAATGGGCGTGCGCGGCATTCCTGCTTTGTTTATCTTTAACAAAGGTGAAGTTGTTTCAAACCGTGCAGGGGCCGCACCCAAGGCTGCGCTTCAGGGTTGGATCAACGAAAGCATCTAATTGCTTTTAAAAATCGTAAAGGGGCGCCCAATGTGGCGCCCTTTTGCGTTGTCGGCTTGTCCTGATGCACGGGCGGGGCCATATAAGTTGTGATTAAAGAGGACAGAATATGGCAGACAGTGAATTTCCCGGCTGGCATGGCACCACGATTATCGGCGTGCGAAAAGACGGCAAAGTTGTGATCGCAGGTGATGGACAAGTCAGCCTTGGCCAAACCGTAATCAAAGGGACCGCCCGCAAAGTGCGCAGGTTGAATGTTGGCGGCAATGATGTAATTGCCGGATTTGCCGGCTCTACGGCGGATGCGTTCACATTGCTGGAACGGCTTGAAAAGAAACTAGAAGCCACGCCGGGACAATTGGCCCGCGCGAGCGTCGAACTGGCCAAAGATTGGCGCACCGACAAATACCTGCAAAAGCTAGAGGCGATGCTGATTGTGACCGATGGGTCCGACCTGTTTGTGATCACCGGTGCGGGCGACGTTTTGGAACCTGAACATGATGTCACGGCGATCGGATCGGGCGGGAATTATGCCTTGGCTGCTGGTCGTGCATTGATGGACAGCGATCTAGACGCCGAAGCGGTTGCACGCAAAGCCATGGCGATCGCCGCCGATATCTGTGTGTACACAAATGGCAAACTAACAGTTGAAAGCATCCCAGCATGACCGACATGACCTATACCCGAATGGGAAATTCCGGGCTTGTCGTGTCGCGGCTTGCCTTGGGCACGATGACATTCACCAGTGGTGCTGACTGGATTCCCGGCATTGCCAAAGTGGATCAAAATGACGCCAATCGCATGGTCGATGGCGCCTTGGATCAGGGTGTAAATTTCTTTGACAGCGCGGATGGATATTCTGACGGGCAGGCCGAAACGATTTTGGGCAATGCACTAAAAGGCAAACGTCAAAACGCGGTGATCTGCACCAAGGCCGGGTTTCGACAAACCGACCGGATCACCGATGCCGGATTGTCCCGGTCGCACCTGATTTCATCCGTCGAAGGCAGCCTGAAACGTTTGAACACAGACTGGATCGATCTGTTTGTGCTGCACAAAACCGATTTTACCACCCCTATAGAAGAGACCCTGAAAACTCTGCAAGCTCTGATAGATAGCGGGAAAATTCGCTACATTGGCTGTTCCAATTGGCCCGCATGGCAGGTTGCCCGCGCGGTTCAAATGCAAAAGGACAACGGGTTCAGCCCGTTCGTGGCCGGGCAATACCTGTACAATGCTGTTAACCGCGACATCGAAATCGACGTGCTGCCAATGGCGGATGATATGGGCGTTGGTCTGATGGCGTGGTCGCCTTTGGCCGGCGGTCTGTTAACCGGAAAATACGACCCATCTGACCTAGAAGGCGGCGACGGTCGGCTCAGCGAAGGCAACTTCTTGCAAGTGGCGCCGGATCACGCGCGGGCCGTTTTGGCCGCACTGGAATCCGCTGCAAATACCCATAATGTCACCATTGCACAGGCAGCTCAGGCTTGGATTTTGCACAAAAACCGCAGCCACACGGTCATCATCGGCGCCAGTAAACAAAGCCAGCTGGAAGCGAGCCTAAAGGTCGTGGACATCAACCTAAGCGCCGCAGAAATCGCGGCAATTGATGATACCACCAAACCTATTCGCCGCTATCCGGAATGGTTTGACGCGATGATGAAGGACGAAACATTTACAAAGGCTCTGTCATGACAGATTTAACACCCCGCGAAATCGTATCAGAGCTGGATCGTTTCATCATTGGCCAAAATGATGCGAAACGCGCCGTCGCTGTGGCGCTGCGAAACCGTTGGCGCCGCAAACAATTGGCCGATGATCTGCGCGACGAAGTGTACCCCAAAAACATTTTGATGATTGGGCCCACTGGCGTTGGCAAAACCGAAATTTCGCGTCGCTTGGCCAAACTGGCCCGCGCACCATTCCTAAAGGTTGAGGCGACTAAATTTACCGAAGTCGGCTATGTTGGGCGTGATGTGGAACAAATCATCCGCGATCTGGTCGATAGTGCCATTGCGCAAACCCGTGAATGGATGCGCGAAGACGTCAAGACAAAGGCCCATGAAGCCGCCGAGGAACGTGTGATCACCGCCATCGCAGGTACAGATGCGCGCGATCAGACCCGCGATATGTTCCGTCGGAAACTGAAATCCGGTGAATTGGACGACACGTTGATCGAATTGGAATTAACCGACACATCCAACCCGATGGGCGGATTTGAGGTGCCCGGTCAGCCGCAAATGCAGGGCATGAATCTGGGCGATATCTTTGGCAAAGCTTTTGGCCTGCGCACCGTTAAAAAACGGGTTACCGTCGCCGAAAGCTATGACGTTCTGATCAGCGACGAGGCGGACAAACTGCTGGATGACGAAACCGTCACCAAGGCCGCGCTGGAGTCAGTTGAACAAAACGGCATCGTGTTTTTGGACGAAATCGACAAAGTGTGCGCCCGTCAGGATGCCCGCGGCGGCGATGTTTCCCGTGAAGGCGTGCAACGCGATCTGTTGCCTCTGATCGAAGGCACAACCGTCAGCACCAAACATGGCGCGGTCAAAACCGACCACATTTTGTTTATCGCATCAGGTGCGTTTCACATCGCCAAACCGTCGGATCTGTTGCCCGAATTGCAGGGTCGTTTGCCGATCCGCGTGAACCTGCGCGCCCTGACAGAGGATGACTTTGTCCGCATTTTGACCGAAACGGATAATGCGCTGACGTTGCAATACACCGCCCTGATGGCGACCGAAGACCTGACGATCACCTTTGCGCCCGAAGGCATCGCTGCACTGGCCAAAATCGCGGCAGACGTGAACGAAAGTGTCGAAAACATCGGCGCACGGCGGCTTTATACGGTGTTAGAGCGCGTGTTTGAGGAGGTTTCTTTTACCGCACCAGACCGGGCTGGTGAAGAAATCGTCGTTGATGCCAGCTTTGTTGAACAGCATCTGGGCGAGCTGTCAAAATCCGTCGATATCAGTCGCTACGTCCTGTAACGGGAAACAAATGTTCTAAATTGGGTCCGAAACACCTGTTTTCGGACCCTTTTTTGTTGCCAAAGGGTGAAAATGGCGAATTTTCCCCCTCAATGGTTGATCGTATCCCCCCTAAATGAAAGAAAGCGCCACCCAGTTGGCTGACACTACCTCTGAGGGAGGAACTGAGATGTTTGACCTGAATACCATGCGCCTGGAACTGTCTGAGGCCTATGACCTGTCGCCCAATCCCGAACTCGCGGAGCAGATGCAGGACGTTTACGAAAAAATGTCCCGTGTTGTGAACCCGGTCGATTGGGCCACATACGCCCCTTATGTGGCTGCGATTAATGCGCTGAAAAAGGAACGTAACGCCGTCATTTTAGCCCATAACTACATGACGCCCGAAATCTACCACGGTGTGGCGGACGTTGTCGGTGATAGTTTGCAACTGGCGGTCAAGGCAGTGGAAGTCGAAGCAGATGTCATCGTGCAATGCGGTGTGCATTTCATGGCTGAAACATCAAAAATCCTGAACCCATCTAAAACGGTTCTGATCCCCGACATGGAAGCAGGATGTTCACTAGCAGAGAGCATCACCGCCGATGGCATCGCGCAAATGCGCGCCAAATATCCCGGCGCGCCGGTTGTGTCTTATGTAAACACCACCGCCGAAGTCAAAGCCGCATCCGACATTTGCTGTACATCGTCAAACGCTGCGCAAATCGTGGCGGCGATGGAAAACGACACCGTCATCATGACGCCGGATCAATATCTGGCCCAAAACGTTGCCCGTGACGTGCCTCAGAAAAACGTCGTCTGGTGGGAAGGGTCCTGTATCGTTCACGAACAATACACCGCGCAGGATCTAAAGGATTTCCGCGAATGGAATCCCGGCACCAGCATCATCGCACATCCTGAATGCCCGCCTGATGTAGTGGATGAATCCGATTTCAGCGGATCGACCAGCGGCATCATCAAATTCGTCACTGACAATCGCCCCGAAAAGGCAATGTTGGTCACCGAATGTTCGATGGCCTCAAACATTGCTGATGCTTTGCCGGATGTTGATTTTGTCGGCCCCTGCAACATGTGCCCCTTTATGAAAAAGATCACGTTGGAAAAAATCCTGTGGTCGCTGCACACGATGTCAGAACCGGTCGAAGTCGACCCTAACGTTGCACAAAAAGCCAAAGTTGCGGTTCAGCGGATGATCGACCTTAGCCAAAAACTGGGAATTTAAGACGTGATCAAAACGGACCGCATTGTCATCGTCGGCGCAGGGCTGGGTGCGCTCTATGCCGCGCTGGAGCTGGCGCCGCGCCCCGTTTTGATGATCTCGCCTGAAACCTTGGGAGAGGGCGCCAGCTCTGCTTGGGCGCAAGGCGGGGTTGCGGCCGCCATGGCGGACACCGACAGCCCAGAGGCGCACGCCCGCGACACAATCATCGCCGGGGCGGGCACAGTTGACCCAGATGTGGCCGACATGGTGACCCGCGTTGCGCGTGAACATATCCTTGATCTGACCGAGCTGGGAACACCCTTTGATCGCTCTGCGGATGGTGATTACGTCATGAGCCGCGAAGCCGCCCATTCCGCCGCCCGCGTGGTGCGCGTCCAAGGCGACCAAGCTGGCAAACAAATCATGGAGGCGTTGATCGCGGTCGTTCGGGCCGCGCCTTCGGTGCAGGTGTTGGAAAATGCGTTGGCCACCCAGCTAGAGGTTAAGGATGAAACCGTAACCGGGCTTTGGATTACCCAAGCGGATTGCCCTTCGGAACCGGTTTTGATCAATTGCCCCGCCGTATTGCTGGCCGGTGGTGGGTCTGGCGGGTTATTTGCCCACACAACCAACCCGCCGCGCATTCGCGGTCAGGTCATCGGTTTTGCCGCCCGCGCTGGTGCCGTCATTGGTGATCCGGAATTTGTGCAATTCCACCCCACCGCCTTTGATATCGGAGAGGATCCCGCCCCTCTCGCCACCGAAGCGTTGCGCGGTGATGGTGCCGTATTGATCAACAAACACGGTCATCGGTTTATGCTGGATGTTCATCCTGACGCGGAACTGGCTCCTCGTGATGTGGTGGCGCGCGCAATATTTGCCCAAACCCAAGCCGGGAACAGGCCCATGCTCGACACGCGGGATGCGTTAGGCGCGGATGTTTTGACACGGTTCCCATCTGTCGCTGAAACCTGTAATCGGGCCGGAATAGACCCTGTTTCTGACCCAATTCCCGTCGCCGTCGCCGCGCATTATCACATGGGTGGCGTAGATACGGACGACGTAGGACGATCTTCGCTCGGCAATCTCTGGGTCTGCGGAGAGGCGTCATCGACCGGTTTGCATGGCGCCAACAGGCTAGCGTCGAACGGATTGCTAGAAGCATTGGTTTACGCCCGCAATGCCGCGACTGACATCGCTGACAAAGTCGCAAAAACCACGGCCCCTGAGATTGAGGTGCAATTTACCAAAGGTGGCGATCAGATTGACGCTGATGCGTTAAAAAAGCTGCGTGAAACCATGACGGCGCATGTCGGCGTCCGGCGCAACGCCAAAGGTTTGACCACGGCGCTTAGACATATTGCCGACATCGAAGCCAGTCAGTCAGACAACGCAACGTTCCTGAATATGACCGCAACCGCAACATTGATCACCGCCGCCGCCCTGCAAAGACAAGAAAGCCGAGGCGGGCATCTGCGCGAAGATTTTCCAGAAACAGACCCTAATCAGGCCGAACGCACCAAAATCACTTTGACCCAGGCCCTGGCGATACGTGACAAAGCTATGAAGGAAACCTCATGACCGCATTCAATGAATTGCCCGATTTGATCCTCGAACCCATGGTTCGGGCGGCCTTGATGGAGGATCTTGGAACTTATGGCGATGTAACAACGCGCGCGGTTATCCCGTCTGATGTCACGTATGAGGCCCGGATAAATGCCCGCGAAAATGGCGTCGTTTCCGGCATGCAGATCGCGCGTATTGCGTTTCACCTGATTGATCCGGCTTTGGATATCGAACCGGTTATTCACGACGGCCAGCCCTGTGAAACGGGTGACGTTTTGATGGTCATCCGCGGCAAAGCGTCATCAATCCTTTCGGCGGAACGTGTGGCGCTGAATTTTGCCGGTCGGCTCACTGGGATCGCGACATTGACCAGCAAATTTGTCGCCCAAACCAAAGGCACAGCCACACGGGTCACTTGCACGCGCAAAACCACACCCGGTTTGCGGGTCGTTGAAAAACAGGCCGTGCTGCACGGTGGCGGGCATAATCATCGGCAAAATCTGTCGGATGCGATCATGATCAAAGACAACCACATCGCAGCCGCAGGCGGTATTTCACAGGCGCTGAATGCGGCCAAGGCAGTGGCCTCTCATATGATGAAAATTGAGCTGGAAGTCGACACAATTGATCAATTGGAACAAGCGCTTACGATTGGTGGGGCAGATGTTATTCTGCTTGATAATATGGACACTCCGACCCTAAAGGACGCTGTAAATCTGACACGTGGCGGCGTGGTGCTAGAGGCATCAGGCAACATGAAACTGGACCGCATCGCAGAAGTGGCGGCAACCGGCGTTGACTACATTTCATCCGGCGCATTGACGCATTCTGTGCGCACATTGGATTTGGGTCTGGATTTTTAACCTAAAACATCCGGTCAAGGTTTCGTTGCAATACAATGGTGGACGCGCAATACAGGTTTAGGGCCATTTTCCTACGGTCTATTTTATTAACAGCGAATTGAATGTTATGCGGCTGATCCCCTTTTTGCTTTGTGTCATCGTTCTGGGTGCCTGCGTCGACCGGTCGATCATTCCTTACATTTCAACTGGCGATGAAACGGTTCAGACAACGCGGATTTTTGTGGCGACGAACCGGGTTCAGAACGAATTAGGCCAGTTTTTAGGCCGGCGGGGCGATCATGTTTCGTATTTGGATGTTGAGGTTTCAATCCCAACGCAACGCAGTACAGGCAGCGTCAGAACCAACCAAAACCGAACAGATCCCAGCCGCCATTTTGCGGTTACGCAACAGGCCGAGATCGAAAATGGGGCCGAATTTATCAGGTCCTTGAACGCTGCGTTGGTTCAGCAACCGTCCGGTGAACGCGAAGTGATGATCTACGTTCATGGATACAATAACAGCTTTTCCGACGGTATTTTTCGTATGGCGCAGATCATGCATGACTTTGAAGTGCCAGCCACGGCCGTCCATTATTCATGGCCCAGCGCGATGAACCCATTTGGCTATGTGCATGATCTGGATTCCGTTCTGGCCGCACGGGATGAGCTGGAAAAGGTGTTATTCGAAGTGTCCCAAAGCGGCGCAGATCGTGTCATTCTGACTGGCCATTCGATGGGGACCCTATTGGTGATGGAAACCCTGCGGCAGATCGAATTGACGCAACCTGGCTGGTCAAATGATCATTTGTCTGGGGTGGTTTTGATTTCGCCTGACATCTCGGTTGATCTGTTTCGCGCACAGGCGGATCGGATCCAAGACCTGCCACAACCGTTTGCCATCTTTGTTTCGCAACGGGATCGCGCGTTGCAATTGTCAGCGCGTTTGACTGGGGTTCGCGAACGTTTAGGCGCTATTCGTGATGCCGAACCTGTGGCCGAATTGCCGGTCACTGTTGTAGATGTCAGCGCCTTTACGGATGGGCCATTGGGTCATTTTACTGTGGGAACGTCGCCCGCGTTGATCGCATTGCTGAGCCGCGGTTCGTTGGTCAGTGAGGCATTTAGGGACGATAGGTCAGGGCGGTCCGGTTTATTGCCGGGCACCGTGATCACCATGCAAAACGCCACCCAATTGATCCTGTCACCCGGCCTGTTGCAGCCGCAATGACGTCAACGAATACGTTTTAAATACACGTAATAGGCGCCATGGCCGCCATGGCTGATATGGGCTTCGGTTACTTGCAAAACTGCCTGTGACAACGGCGGCATGGCCAACCATTGCGGCACTTGATGGCGTAAAACCCCAAGACGCGTTGGGATCGGGCCGCCTTGGTCACGCGATTTGCCTTTGCCTGTGATCACCAAAACCAACCGTTTTCCGTTTTGATGCGCACCCAGAACAAATGACATCAAAGCAGGATGCGCCTGTGCCAATGTCATGCCGTGCAAATCGATCCGGCCTTCGGGTTTTAGCTTTCCTCGTTTCAGACGGGTAAAGCTTTTGCGATCCATGTTGACCGGTGCCGCTGCCAATTGCCGTGACAACCCAGCGACCAGATCATGATCCCGGTGATGGTCCACATTCTGTCCAACACGAAACGTCCGGTCCATTGGCGTCACGTGGGGGCGGGGGATTGTTGGGTTTGGTTTCTTGGCCGGGGGTTTAAGGGCTGGGGCAGGGCGGTCCATCCGTTCGGTTCGTTTGGCCACTTCTTCCCATAATGCGCGTTCCTCCGGGCTTAGATGCCGGGGCTTTTTCATTCCAGCCCCTCTGGCAGCATCGCATAGGCCCTCTGGATTGGCAGCAGCACGATCATGCGTCCGCCATCACGAATGCGACCAGCCAGCCGACCGGCCTGATCCCCGGTTCCATAGAATATGTCGGCGCGCTGTGCGCCTTTGATGGCTGATCCGGTATCTTGGGCGATCATCAACCGACGCAGGGGTGTTGCGCCTTCCTTTTCGATCCAAACGGGCGCGCCTAATGGGGTGTATTCCGGATCAACGGCGATGGATCGCATTTCGGTTATGGACCTGTTCATCGCGCCCAATGGTCCGCGATCGGCAGGCACTTCGCTCACTTCGCGGAAAAACACGTAGGAATCGTTAACCCACAGCAATTCGCGACCCGCCACGGGATTGTTGCGCACCCAGGATTGGATCACCTGAGCGGACACTTGGTGAGGTTCATAAATGCCGCGCCGCACCAATTCCGCACCTACGGACGAATAATTGCGGCCATTTTTGCCACCATACCCAACACGCACCACAGATCCGTCATTCATACGAATACGCCCAGATCCCTGAATTTGCAGGAAAAAAGCCTCAACCGAGTCATCAACCCAAGCAATTTCCAGCCCACGACCCTGCAGGGCACCGGTTTCTTCGATTTGGCGACGGGTCAACCATGGACCTGATCGCGCTTCGGCCGGTAGGCGGTAGATCGGGAAACGATACCGTTCATCAGGGCGTCGCGCGCCTTGTAGTTCGGGTTCGAAATATCCGGTGAACAATCCCGCCTCACCGTCGCTGATCAAAACAGGTTTGAAAAACAGCTCAAAGAAGTCACGCGGATTTTGTTGCGTCGCCGCAATGTCGCACAGGGTGTTCCAATCGGGATCGTCGAAATCCTGACAGGTCATACGGAAAGTGTCCAACGCCGCCTGATGGTCATCTTCTGCCCAGCCAAACAGGTCGTCAAAACGCATCAACTGGACATTTGTTTCAGCCATAGCTGCCCCAGACATCAAAAAACCAGTCAGCGCGACCCCTGACATTGCACGCTTAATGCGCGCGGCAAGGGTCGTGCCAAACATCATTCTGACGTAGCGACCAATTGCCAGTTTGGATCATTCGCACCCATTTTACGTGCAAATGTCCAGATATCGCGCTGGCGCTTAATCTCGGTGTCGCTGCCTTCGATCACGTCACCGGCATTATCGCGTACAATCGACGTCAATTCGCCCACAAAACGCATGCTGATTTCGCCCTCAGAGGTGACTTCGTCGAATTCAACCTCTTGGATGGCCATATCTGCCACCCCGATAAAGGTTGCCTCGATGGTGACGCCATCCTTTTCCCGTTGTTCTACAACACCAGCAAACGCGGCATAAACATCGTCGGACAAAAACGCTTTTACTGATCCCAGATCCCCGCGTTCAAACGCCATTAGGATCATTTCATAGGCCCCGCGTGCGCCCTGCATGAAATCGCTGACCCCAAAACTAGGTTCAGCTTTCTTCATGGCTGCCAACGCTTTGGCGTCATCACTGTTTTCTTCGACGTGATCTGTGATGTCGCGATCTGGGCCACCTTCGATCACTTCGAATTCACGGCGTGGATTTGGCTGCTGTTCCGCGCGTTCACGTGGTTGTTCAAAACCATCCCGCGTCCCCAGAACACTGCGCAAACGCAGGATCAAGAAGATGGCAACGCCAGCAAGGACGATAAGTTGAATAATGGGCGAATTCATGTGTTACCCTTTGGTCGGACGTGGAAATCTGTCATTCACATTACTATGTAGGTGAGGGGGTGGGCCAAGTCCACCTTCGACACCCAGCAAGTGAGGTTCACATATGTGGCTTTTAGGTTTGTTTATCGCGATCCCGCTGATTGAAATCGCCCTATTCATTCAAGTTGGCGGTGCAATTGGGTTATGGCCCACCTTATTAATCGTGGTTTTGACGGCTTTTTTGGGGTCCCATTTGGTGCGCAGTCAGGGAGCGGCCGAAATGACGCGCCTTCGCAGCAGTTTTTCGCAACTGAATGATCCTACGGAACCTTTGGCGCATGGGGCGATGATCCTGTTTTCGGGCGCGTTGTTGCTGACACCGGGGTTTTTCACAGATATCGTTGGGTTTTCTTTGTTGGTGCCCGGTGTACGGTCCCGTGTATTTCAATGGCTTAAGTCCAAAGTGAACGTTCAGAGTTTCACAATGGGTCAACCGCCAAATA
Organism: Aestuariibius sp. HNIBRBA575; assembly: GCF_040932005.1. Classification (NCBI taxonomy): domain Bacteria; kingdom Pseudomonadati; phylum Pseudomonadota; class Alphaproteobacteria; order Rhodobacterales; family Paracoccaceae; genus Aestuariibius; species Aestuariibius sp. HNIBRBA575. The sequence continues at coordinate 3,309,898 of NZ_CP162414.1, read as the reverse complement.
CCGGACCAAATCGCCCCCAACATCCTGATGATCACGTCATTGACGGCGAATTTACCGAAGTTGACCCCAACAATCGCGCCACACATTCCCCCTCGGGCTGGACTCGGCATTGAGGCCCTGCCACGAGGCTGCTAGGAATAGCGCAAATTATTCAACTGGAGCATTCCTAGATGACCGACACACCGGAAACAGGCGCGACTGAAGCTCAGCAGCCTTTGCAAATTTCGCAACGCGTTTTGGCACAATATGTGCGCGACATGTCGTTTGAAAATATCATGGCCCAAAAAGGCGTGAGCGGCGAAGTGCAGCCTGAAATTCAGGTCGGCGTGAACCTGGACGCCAAAAAACGCGGCACAGATGACGAACAATACGAAGTCATCACCAAGCTGAACATCACATCCAAAACCAAGGACAAAGGCGATCCGCTGTTTATCCTTGAGTTGGAATATGCCGGCGTTTTCAAAATCGAAGGCGTTCCCGCACCGCAATTGCACGCCTATCTGTTGATCGAATGCCCACGCATTACGTTCCCATTCGTGCGCCGCATCGTTTCAGACGTGACCCGCGACGGTGGTTTCCCGCCGCTGAACCTTGAAACTATTGATTTTGTTGCGCTGTATCGCAACGAAATCGCGCGCCGTGCACAGGCCCAAGCTGAGGCAAACGGCAAAGCCGACGCCTAAGCTCACTTCTTCCAAAGCGCGTCGTCGCCCAATTTGTCAACAAAGGCAGTATGGGCGGCGATTTCGTCCTCGGTCAGACGTGGCGGCAACGCCGTTTCACGGGGCTTGGGACGCCAATCATCAGATTGCAGACCGCTTTTCTTTGCCGTGCCTGAATTGGACAGCGCAAAGTCAGGCTGACGCCCCCCGATCAGTTCCAGATACACTTCGGCCAGGATTTCACTATCCAACAACGCGCCGTGCAAGGTACGTGACGAATTATCGATCCCAAACCGGCGGCACAAAGCATCCAGCGATGCAGGGGAGCCAGGAAAACGACGTCGCGCAATCGCCAATGTGTCTAACGCCTGATCCACCGGCAAAGGTGGACGATTAAGCCAACGCAGCTCTGCGTTTAGAAACTTCATGTCAAAGGACGCGTTATGGATCACCATCAGATCCGTCCCGACAAAATCGATAAAGTCCTGCGCAATTTTGGCAAAAACTGGTTTGTCCGCCAGAAATTCATCGCCCAGCCCATGCACATCAAACGCCTCTTTGGGCATGGATCGCTCTGGATTGATATATTGATGATAGGTCCGACCCGTTGGCACATGGTTCAGCAATTCCACAGCACCAATTTCGACAATACGATCGCCGTCCTCGGGCTCAAACCCGGTGGTTTCAGTATCAAGCACGATTTCACGCATGGATATGGTTCCTTCGGATATCTGCAATCAAATCCGTAACAGATTGCCGTGTCTGTTCCAGATCAATGGTTTCGATTACAAAATCTGCCTTGGCTCTTTTGTCTGTGTCAGGAACCTGTCGGGCCAGAATAGTGTCAAATTGGGCCTCTGTCATACCCGCGCGTGCCAAGACACGGTTTTTCTGTAACTCCGCCGGGGCGGAAACAACCAAAATACCAGAAAACTGACTTTCGGAATTTGTTTCAAACAACAGCGGAATGTCCAATACAACAATATCCGAAGTTGCTTGGTCAATGAAATCAGCACGGTCCGCTGCAACAAGGGGGTGCACAATTTTTTCAATCTGGCTAAGCGCCGTGTTGTCCTGTGCAATGATCTGTTTCAGCCTTTCCCGCGACACTGTCCCTGCCTCAATTGCCGACGGAAACGTTGCGCGGATCGGTGAAACAGCGGCGCCACCTTTTGCATATAGCCGGTGCACAGCCGCATCTGCGTCCCAGACATCCAGCCCAGCATCGCGAAACATCTGCGCGGTCGTGGACTTACCCATCCCGATGGATCCAGTTAATCCCAATAGGTACGGATTCATAGAATTGCCGCGCGTGTCTCAACATCAACAACGGGTCTGATGCCGAACCACCGTTCAAATGCCGGAACGGCCTGATGCAGCAACATCCCTAACCCATCCACCGTGACGCATCCCGCCTGTTCAGCGGTTTTTAACAAATGGGTTTGTATTGGCGTGTACACCAGATCAGTCACAACAGACCCACGTTGAAGCCCATCCAGCGGAACCCGCAATTCTGGCTGACCTTCCATGCCCAGTGATGTGGTGTTGATCAAAGTCGCCGCGTCCTCGATCGCATTTCCGGCCTGCACCCAATCGATTACCCGTACTTTAGACCCAAACTCGGCCTGCAACCCTTCGGCTTTAGGGCGGGTGCGATTGGTCAGCAAAATCTCTTTGGCTCCGACTTCGATCAGGGATGAAATCACCGCCCGCGCAGCACCGCCTGCGCCCAAAACAGTCACTGGCCCAGTATCTGCACGCCAACCCGGCGCGCCCTGTTTTAGATTGGAAATAAACCCATAACCGTCTGTATTATCAGCATGAATTTTTCCATCCTTGCGGAAAATCAACGTGTTGGCAGCCCCGATAAGCGTCGCGCGATCTGTGACCAAATCCGCAATCTGCAAAACCGACACTTTGTGTGGAATGGTGATGTTCACACCCACAAAACCTGCCTTTGGAAGGGTGCGAATAACCTGTTCCAAATCTGCCTCTTTGACATCCATAGGGATATAGTCGCCGGGCAGGCCGTGTTTTTTAAGCCAGTGTTTGTGCAAACGCGGGCTCTTGGAATGTGCAATCGGGTGGCCGATCACACCAGCCAGAGGAATGATATGTTGGGTCATTTGGGCAGTATTCCGCGAAGTGTTAGGTATGACAAGAACTCTAGTAACGGCAGTCCAAGGACATTGAAATAGTCGCCCTCAACACGTGAAAACAGGCGCACGCCTTCTTCTTCGAGTTTGTAACAGCCCACAGCGTGTCGAATGCTGTCCCAGTTTCTGTCCAAATAATCGTCCAAATATGCGTCCGAAAAGGGTCGCATAGTCAACCGAACCTGACCCACATGCCGCCAAATGGGTTTGTTTTCATGATACAGAACGGCCGCGGACAACAACTGATGTTGTTTTCCACGCAGCTGTTGCAACTGCTGTCGTGCGTCATTTTTGTCTGCTGGTTTGGCAAAACAGTTTTGTTGAAAGGCCAAAATCTGATCGCAGCCCAACACAAAGGAATTTGGGTGCGCTTCAGCGGCCCGTGCGGCTTTCATTTCTGCCAGTGCATCCGCTATGTCCCGCGGTGACGCTTCTTCTGCTTGTAAGGAAGCTCGAATCGATTCTTCGTCGATTTTTTTGGCCAAAACGTCGAAAGAAACACCCGCATTTCGGAGCAAAGTTGCCCGTATTTGCGAATTTGACGCAAGAATTATGTGGTTATTCATGTGGATAAACCAGCGTAAAATTGGTGGGAGAGGTCAGGATGAAACTGGTTAAAATGTGGTTACTAAAACCGCATGTGGAAAGAGGGCGTTGTTTCAGAAATTTTGTCACCATTTTTCCACCGTGGATAAGGATAAGTTCCGCTTGTGGATCAGTATGACGTTTCCGGGGATGTGTCACCAGCGCTACGCTGGCTGTGCCGTCTTATTTGTAAAGGAATTATTAAACTGAGAGAGTGATCTGCCACGTTCGAAAGCAACCACATCACCACAGGATAAGGCTGTGGGAAACTCCTGAAACCCAACTTATCCACCTTACTAACATCATCATCATCTCTTCTATTCTTTAATTTATTATTGATAACACGCAGCGCTTTGTTCCTTTTTTCTCAGAATTGACTCAGACGAACAGACCTCATATGAGGTTATTCAACGGTGCCCGTCCGGGAACACCACTTTCACTTGAATGCTAAAAAAAACGGCCCTGGCCGTATAGGAATTATTGCATGTCCACCGATCGTCTAAATCTCGCCGAGCTCAAAGCAAACAGTCCTAAGGATTTGTTATCAATGGCAGAAAGCCTTGAGATCGAAAACGCGTCTACGATGCGTAAGGGCGAAATGATGTTCTCGATTTTGAAGGAACGCGCCGAAGATGAATGGGTAATCGGTGGCGACGGCGTACTAGAGGTTCTGCAGGATGGCTTTGGCTTTTTAAGATCCACCGCGGCGAACTATCTCGCTGGGCCGGACGATATTTATGTGTCACCAGAAATGATCCGCAAATTTGCATTGCGTACAGGTGATACCGTCGAAGGCGTGATCAAAGCCCCGAGCGACAATGAGCGGTATTTTGCGCTGACATCAGTTGAAAAGATCAACTTTGAAGACCCAGAAAAAGCCCGCCATAAAGTCGCGTTTGACAACTTAACACCACTCTATCCAGACGAACGTCTGAACATGGAAATCGAAGACCCAACGATCAAAGACAGGTCTGCACGGATTATCGATTTGGTCGCGCCAATTGGGAAAGGGCAGCGTTCGTTGATCGTTGCGCCACCTCGGACTGGTAAAACGGTTTTGCTGCAAAATATCGCGCATTCGATCGCTGCCAATCATCCAGAATGTTATCTGATTGTTTTGCTGATTGATGAACGCCCAGAAGAAGTTACAGATATGCAGCGTTCGGTGAAGGGCGAGGTTGTGTCTTCTACCTTTGATGAACCTGCATCGCGTCACGTAGCCGTTTCAGAAATGGTGATCGAAAAAGCCAAGAGATTGGTTGAGCATAAACGAGATGTTGTTATCTTGCTGGACTCAATCACAAGACTTGGTAGAGCCTTTAACACAACTGTGCCATCCTCTGGTAAGGTATTGACCGGTGGTGTTGACGCAAATGCACTGCAACGACCGAAGCGTTTCTTTGGTGCGGCGCGGAACATCGAAGAAGGTGGCTCGCTTACGATTATTGCAACAGCCTTGATTGATACGGGTAGCCGTATGGATGAGGTTATCTTTGAGGAATTCAAAGGGACGGGTAACTCTGAGATTGTTCTGGATCGCAAAGTTGCTGACAAACGCGTCTTCCCAGCGATGGATATTCTGAAATCCGGCACCCGAAAGGAAGACCTGTTGGTTGATAAGATTGATCTACAGAAAACATATGTCTTGCGTCGTATTCTGAACCCGATGGGGACCACAGATGCGATCGAATTTCTGATTTCAAAGTTGAAACAGACCAAGACGAACTCTGAATTCTTTGACTCAATGAATACCTAGATGAGTACAATTTTTGCACAAGCCACGGCACCAGGTAAGGCTGGCGTTGCGATTGTAAGAATTTCTGGGCCAAAGGCCCGAACAGCCGCGGAAAAAATGTCAGGAACGCTGCCCGAAAGTGGGCGGCGTTTATGTACAATTAGATCGCGAGATAACGAAATTCTTGATCAGGCGTTGGTTTTGACATTTCTGTCAGGCGCGAGCTTTACGGGGGAAGAAGTTGTTGAGCTGCATCTGCATGGCAGTCAGGCAATTGTTTCGGCCGTATTGCGTGAGCTAGATAATTTTCCCGAACTTTCTGCTGCTGGGCCCGGGGATTTCACGCGACGGGCGCTAGAAAATGGGTGCTTAGATCTTGCGCAGGTTGAAGGTCTAGCAGATTTGATTGATTCAGAAACTGAATCCCAACGAAAGCAGGCGCTTAGAGTTTTTTCTGGTGCGCTCGGCGAAAAGGCCGAAACTTGGCGCCGAAAGTTGATAAGAGCAGCATCTTTGATCGAGGCAACGATTGATTTTGTCGATGAAGATGTGCCCGTTGATGTTTTTCCTGAGGTGAAGGCATTGCTTTCAGAGGTCCAAGAAGAACTCGTCTCTGAAAGTTCAGGAACTAAGATTGCTGAACGTATTCGTGATGGCTTTGAGGTTGCGATTTTGGGCGCCCCGAATGTCGGAAAATCAACGTTACTGAACGCATTGGCAGGGCGAGAAGCGGCGATAACATCAGATATCGCGGGAACGACGAGAGATGTCATCGAAGTCAAAATGGATTTGAATGGCTTGGCTGTGACCTTCTTAGATACGGCTGGGTTGCGTCTGGCAGGGGATGAAATTGAAAAAATTGGCATTGATCGCGCGCTCCGTCGAGCTGATCTAGCTGATCTACGCATTTATCTGTTGTTGCCCGACCAAGATATTGACTTTGAACTATCAAGTGAAGATTTGGTTGTTTGGGCGAAAAACGACGTATACGAGGCCCCAGGATTAAGTATTTCTGCTAAATCCGGCAGTGGCTTAGAAAATTTGATTTCGCAGATATCCACTATTCTTTCATCCAAGGCATCTGGGGCGGGTTTGGCTATTCGTGAACGGCATAGTAAATCAATAATTGATGCGAATATGTCTTTGTGTGAGGTTCAAGAAATGCTAAACCAAGATCATTGTTTGCCTGACATAGTTGCAGAGCTCCTCAGGCATTCTATTCGCTCAATTGATGCTATTGTTGGTCGAGTTGATGTTGAAGATCTACTAGATGAGATTTTCACGAGTTTTTGCATTGGAAAATAGAAAACACAGGAGTGTTTCACGTGAAACATTCAAAGTATGATGTTGTTGTGGTTGGCGGTGGTCACGCAGGTTGTGAAGCAGCCCTTGCTTCTGCACGGATGGGTGCACAAACCGCATTGATTACGCTTGATAGCACAAAAATTGGCGTGATGTCCTGCAATCCTGCAATCGGAGGTCTTGGCAAAGGGCATTTGGTTCGCGAAATTGACGCGCTCGATGGCGCGATGGGTCGTGTTGCAGACGTTGCTGGTATCCAATTTCGTTTACTTAACAGAAAGAAAGGCCCTGCAGTTCAGGGCCCTCGGGCGCAATCAGATAGAAAGCTGTACCTGAATGGCATGCAGCACGAAGTAAAACATGCCGAAAATTTGGATGTCATTTGCGGCGAAGTTTCTGATTTGCGTTTAGAAAACAACCGGATCAGCGGTGTGGTTCTGTCAGATCAAGTTGCTGTCGAAGCCAAGTCGGTCATTTTAACTACCGGAACGTTTTTAAATGGGTTGGTACACATCGGTCCGGAAAAAATTCGCGCTGGTAGAATGGGGGAAAATCCTTCCGTTGCTCTGGCTGACAGATTGTACGATCTCAAACTACCGATGGGGCGCTTGAAAACGGGAACGCCACCTAGACTAGACGGAAAAACAATTCGGTGGGATGTGCTAGAGGCTCAAGCTGGTGACGAAGTTCCGACAATGTTTTCGTTTTACAACAAATCTCCTCAGGCGAGGCAGGTTGTATGCGGGATTACTCATACTAATTCGCAAACACATGATATTATTCGGGAAAACCTCGAAAAGTCAGCGATGTATGGCGGGCACATTGATGGCGTAGGACCGCGATATTGCCCATCGATTGAAGATAAGATTGTCAGATTTTCTGACAAAAACTCGCATCAGGTATTTCTGGAACCCGAAGGACTGAACGATACCACTGTTTACCCCAATGGAATTTCGACTTCACTACCCGTTGATGTGCAGGATCAATATGTTCGCTCAATTTTTGGCCTAGAGAACGCGAAAATTCTACAGCCAGGTTACGCCATCGAATATGACTATGTAGATCCGCGTGCTCTCTCTCAGTCGCTTGAGTTAAAAGAAATTCCGGGCCTGTACCTTGCTGGGCAAATTAATGGTACAACTGGATACGAAGAAGCGGCTGCACAGGGCTTGGTTGCCGGATTGAACGCGGCGTCAGCTTCTAGAGGCTCAGATCGCATTCTGTTTAGCCGAACAACGTCATATATCGGCGTCATGCTTGATGACCTTATTACGCGTGGGGTGACAGAGCCTTACCGGATGTTTACCTCGCGCGCTGAGTTTCGTCTTTCGTTGCGGGCTGACAATGCTGATCAGCGTCTTACAGAGTTTGGTAGAAATGTTGGATGTGTTTCGGATAAACGCTGGGCTTTGTATTCAAGTAAGGCAGAAAGCTTGTCCTCTGCAAAGCAAGTATTGAGCCAGATTGTTGTTACATCCCGGCAACTTGCGGCAGGGGGGGCTAAACTAAATCCTGATGGGCCCAAAAAAACCGGGAACCAAGCGCTCGCGCTGAGTGATGTTGAGGTGTCTGATATTGTGAAGTATGCCCCGCGGCTATCTGATTTTGACAATGATGTTTTGTTGCAAGTTAAACGTGATGCGCTCTATGCACATTATATAGAGCGGCAAGCAAAGGACATTGGACTGTTAAAGTCTGAAGAGGGGCAAAAAATTCCAGCTGATCTTCAGTATGCACTGATCCCGGGTTTGTCTAATGAGCTTGCTGGAAAGCTTCAATTTACACGCCCAGAGACCATTGCGCATGCGTCTAAGGTAGAAGGTATGACGCCGGCTGCGCTTTTGTTGTTACTGTCTGCGATTAAAAAAGCGTCGATGCGAGGATCCGCATGAACCGAGAAGTTGGATTGAGTGTTTCACGTGAAACAATCGAAAAACTCGAATTATTTCAGGCGTTACTCCTAAAGTGGACGAAAAAGATAAATCTAATATCCCCCTCAACGGTTGAGGAATCGTGGAGCAGACACATCGTCGATTCAGCGCAAATTTGGCAGGTTGCGCCGAAAAATGCGAAAAAGTGGCTAGATTTAGGAAGTGGTGGAGGTTTGCCCGGTGTTGTCCTACACATCATATCGCAAGAATTGAGACCGGATTTACAGGTAACGCTTGTTGAATCAGATCAGCGCAAATCAGCATTTCTGCGAACAGCCAAACGTGAACTCGGAAATTCAGCAAGCTTAGAAATTATTTCTGAACGGATCGAGAATATTTTTGATCTTAAGTATGATATTGTATCGGCACGTGCATTGGCGGATTTACCAACGCTAATTGGATATGCACATAGATTTTTAATTGAGGATGGGCTGGCAATCTTTCCAAAAGGTCGCAACGCAGATGTAGAGCTCGAGCAGGCCAAGACAAAGTGGCGGTTTCAATCAACAATTATTCCAAGTAAAACCGACCCTGAGGCGAAAATACTGAGTTTGAAAGGGATTAGGCGTGCCTGATATTATGCGAAGTTCTGAACCCAAAATTATGGCAGTGGTGAACCAAAAAGGTGGCGTTGGTAAAACGACAACAGCGATTAATCTCGCAGCTGCTCTCGCTCATTTTGAAAAGAAAGTGCTTCTGGTTGACTTAGATCCTCAAGGAAATGCTTCAACCGGTTTGGGTATCGAAGCCGATCAAAGGGAATACTCTGTTTACGATTTGCTCATGTCTGATGAAGCGCTGCAGAATGTTGTTCAAGAGACTGAAATTGAGGGACTTTCCCTAATCCCGGCCACGACTGACCTAAGCTCAGCTGATATAGAGTTGATGTCAAACGAAAAACGATCGCACCTATTGCATGATGCATTGCGGCAACCATCGATTGATCTTTATGAGTTCGACTATATCTTGATCGATTGCCCGCCTTCTTTGAATCTTTTGACCGTTAACGCGTTGATTGCAAGTCATTCGGTAATTGTGCCTCTCCAAAGCGAATTCTTTGCACTAGAGGGTTTGTCGCAGCTGATGTTAACAGTTAGAGAGGTCCGGCAAACGGCAAACCCGTCCCTTCGTATAGAAGGGGTAGTGTTAACGATGTACGACAAGCGCAACAATCTAAGTCAACAAGTGCAAGAAGATGCGCGTGAAAACCTAGGAAGCTTGGTGTTCAAAACCTTGATACCTCGCAACGTAAGACTTAGCGAAGCCCCTTCATTTGCTATGTCTGCTCTTGATTACGACCCAACTTCTGCTGGTAGTAAGGCATATTTGTCGCTAGCTCAGGAAGTTTTGGCAGCCAGACCCAGTTGAGGAGTGAAAGATGTCCAAAAAAGATAGAAATCGTGGTTTGGGCCGAGGATTGTCGGCGCTTATGGCGGATGTCGATGCGTTCCAAGAGCCTAACAAAGAGGGAAATCGTGCGGCTGAGCGCATTCTTCCGATTGAGAAGTTGGAACCGAACCCGGATCAACCGAGGCGTAGCTTTAACCAGGATGCGCTGACAGAGCTGTCTGCGTCTATTAAAGAAAAGGGGATCATTCAGCCCCTGATTGTTCGCAATTCACCACGGATAGATGGCAACTTTGAAATCGTTGCGGGTGAACGCCGCTGGCGGGCGTCACAGATGGCGCAATTGCACGAAGTTCCGGTTATCGTGCGAGATTTCAATGATACCGAAGTTTTAGAAGTTGCGATCATAGAGAACATTCAGCGGGCCGACCTGAACGCCGTGGATGAAGCCGCTGGCTATCGTCAACTTATGGACCGGTTCGGACACACCCAGGAACAGCTTGCCACTGCATTGGGCAAAAGTCGCAGCCATATTGCCAATCTCATGCGTCTGTTATCTTTACCAGATCCGGTACAGGACCTTTTGGTCGAAGGAAAGTTAACCGCAGGGCATGCCAGAACACTGGTGGGCCAAGAGAATGCGGTTGAGATAGCGCAAAAAATCGTTTCAGAAGGGCTATCAGTGCGCGACGCGGAAAAGCTCGCGAAGGCGACACAAGCGCCAAAGGTAAAAACTGTTCGGGGTAATACGACCAAAGACGCAGATACTATTCAGTTGGAAAGAGAGCTTGCTGCGAATTTGGGTGTCAAAGTTGCGATTAACCACGACGCTGGCAAAGAATCCGGTAAGTTAACTCTCTCCTACGCCAATCTTGAGCAGCTGGACGATCTTCTACGTCAGCTGTCTGGTGGGTAATTACAATATTTGACGCAAGATAGCATTTAGCAGAGGCTTACCAGCCTCTGTTGTGCGAACTCTGTTGTCTTTAATCTCTATCAGCCCATGATCTATTGGCTCGGCCCAGTTGATATCGGATAGCCCGGCAGACAGTTCTGACAGACGAGACAAATCAACGCCATCTGTTACCCGCAGTCCCATTAGCAGAAACTCGGATCTTCGGGCCTCAGCGGAAATTTCCTCAACGGTTTCGTGTGCTACACATCCGTTTTGCGCTGACGCCAGCCAGTCGTTTGGCATGCGCGTTGCTTCTGTCCCTATCCGACGTCCATCCAGTGTTAATCGACCATGCGCCCCGGGTCCGACACCTACATAGTCACCGCCTGTCCAGTAGATCATGTTGTGACGTGATTCAGAGCCGATTTGCGCATAGTTAGAGACTTCATAGGATTGCAAACCATTCTCAGCACACAGCAGGTTGGTGAGTTCATACATATCAGCGCCAAGGTCTTCGTTAGGTAAGCCAAGCAATTTGCCTGCTGCAAAACGCGCTCCAAAGGCAGTGCCATCTTCTATGGTCAGTTGATAAAGTGAAAGGTGATCAGGTCGATAGCCTAATGCCTGTTTTAGTTCATGTTTCCAATCACTTAGAGACTGATCTTGACGTCCGTAAATCAAATCAAAGCTTACGCGGTTAAACTGTGCTCTTGATATTTCTAGGGCGTTCAACGCCTCTTCGTGTGTGTGAAGACGCCCCAATTTGGTTAAATCGGTGTTATTTAGTGCCTGAACGCCCAAAGAGACCCTGTTTATGCCCGCATCAGCGAAATCCGCGAACTTGTTTGCTTCGACAGAGCTTGGATTTGCCTCTAGCGTAATTTCAATGTCATTGGCCCAGGACCAGTGTTTTTGACTTTCATCCAAAATGGCCCTGACAGTCCCTGGTTCCATCAGACTTGGTGTGCCGCCGCCAAAAAATATGGATCTCAGAACCCGCCCTTTGGTTAACGCACCGGTTCGCCTAATCTCAGAGACAAAAGCCGCGCGCCAATCAGCGTGCTCAACTGTGTTGCTTACATGCGAATTAAAGTCACAATAGGGGCATTTGCTCTGACAAAAAGGCCAATGAACATAGAGCCCAAACCCGCCATGTTGCCAATCTTCAAGCAAAGCAGCCTGCAATCAATTTGTTAAACGCATCGGCGCGGTGACTGATACGGTTTTTTTCTGCGGGGTCCATTTCAGCAAATGTGATGTCATATCCATTTGGTTGAAACACCGGGTCGTAGCCGTGGCCAACAGTTCCGCGCATGGGCCACACGACCTGACCTTCGACTTTGCCTTCAAATATTTCTTCGTGGCCATCAGGCCAGACCAAAACCAAAGTCGAACAAAACCTTGCCGTGCGGGGCAGGGGCGCATTGACGGCCTCTAGCTCTGAATGGGTGCGTTTCATCGCCATGACAAAGTCACGACCATTGGGGGTTTCTGCCCAATCCGCTGTGTAAACGCCGGGTGCGCCACCCAATGCGTCGACCTGAATGCCGCTGTCATCCGCCAAAGCAGGCAGTCCGGTTGCTTTGCAGGCCGCCAGCGCCTTGATCCGGGCATTGCCGATAAAGGTGGTTTCGGTTTCCTCAGGCTCGGGGAGCTGATGATCCGCATTGGACGAAAGCGAAATGGAATAAGGAGCGAATAACGCCTGCATTTCTTCCATTTTGCCGCGATTATGCGTCGCAATCAAAAGCTGATCCCCGAGAAATTTACGCATTAGCTTGTTGCCTCAATCTGCAGTTTTGCCAATTCGGCCACGCCTTTGTTAGCCAGATCCATCAGGCGGTTCATTTCATCACGTGAGAATGTCGCACCTTCTGCGGACATCTGAACTTCGATCAGACGATCGCCTGTCATGATGAAATTGCCATCCACACCCGCAACGCTATCCTCAGGGTAATCCAGATCAAGCACAGGTTGCCCGGCATAGATGCCACAGCTGATTGCAGAAACCGGTTTAACCAGCGGATCGCTGGTAACATCACCGGCTTTCATCAGCTTGTTCACGGCCAAACGCAGCGCAACCCAGCCACCCGTGATTGACGCGCAACGTGTGCCACCATCAGCCTGAATAACATCGCAATCGACAGTGATTTGACGTTCGCCCAATGCAACGCGATCTACACCCGCCCGCAGGCTGCGTCCGATCAGGCGTTGGATTTCAACTGTACGACCACCTTGTTTGCCAGCCGCCGCTTCGCGGCGCATGCGGGACGATGTTGACCGTGGCAGCATCCCGTATTCTGCGGTGACCCAACCCAGACCCGATCCTTTGATGAACGGCGGAACCCGATCTTCAAGTGTGGCGGTACACAGCACATGTGTGTCGCCCATTTTGATCAGGCAAGAGCCCTCAGCGTGTTTCGTAACCCCTGTTTCAATCGAAACAGAACGCATTTCATCAATTTGACGGCGGGAAGGGCGCATGGAGATATCCTTTTTACGTTTGTTGCCGCAATATCGCGCCTCACTTTGAATTCCAAGCAACATTGACCTCAAACCGAAGCGGGTTTTAATGGGGCCACTGTGACAAAGGACATGTTGATGAATGATGCTGGCCGTCTGATGGAGGAAATGAATGATCGTTCGCGCGAAGTTTTTCGCCGTGTGGTCGAGGGTTACCTGCAAACGGGCGGGCCGATGGGGTCACGCACATTAACACGTTCCATGTCAGAAAAGGTCAGCGCCGCGACGATTAGAAACGTGATGCAGGATCTGGAATTTCTGGGATTGCTGGATTCCCCCCATGTCAGTGCGGGTCGTATTCCGACGCAACAGGGGCTGCGGCTGTTTGTTGACGGTTTGCTAGAGGTTGGTGATCTGGGCGGCGAGGACCGCCAGAAAATTGATGACACGATGGCGGATAATAGCTCTGACATTGGCGCTGTTTTGGATCGGGTTGGGTCTGCGTTGTCTGGGATGACTCAGGGTGCCTCGCTGGTGTTAACCCCCAAACACGAAGCCGAAATTCGCCATGTTGAATTTGTGTCGCTTTCACCGGACCGGGCCTTGGTGGTGTTGGTGTTCACGGATGGTCACGTGGAAAATCGGGTGTTCACCCCGCCGCCGGGCCAAACCCCATCGTCCATGCGTGAGGCGGCGAATTTCCTGAATTCACTGGTAGAGGGCCGCACATTAAGCGAGCTGAGCGCCAATATCGGCACAGAAATCGCGTCACGCCGCCAAGAGATCGACACGCTGGCCGCCAATCTGGTCGAAAGCGGCATCGCCGTCTGGGAAAACAAAGGCGAATCAACCGAACGCCTGATCGTGCGTGGGCGGGGAAACTTGCTCGCGGATCAGGCCCAAGAGGATGATCTGGATCGCATCAGAACCCTTTTTGATGACCTTGAACGCAAGCAAGATATCGCACAATTCCTTGAACTCACGGAAGAAGGCGAAGGTGTGCGCATTTTTATTGGTTCTGAGAACAAACTTTTCTCTCTTTCGGGTTCCTCTCTGGTGGTTTCTCCCTATATGAACGCTGATCGAAAGATCATCGGTGCTGTGGGGGTTATTGGCCCCACTCGTCTGAACTATGGGCGGATTGTTCCCATTGTGGACTACACGGCGCAGTTGGTTGGCAAACTAATTTCGGACCGCGCCTGAAGGAAGAAACATGGCAGAGCCCAAGAGCGACGAACAATTTATGGAAGATATTGCCGCAGAAATGCGTGGGGATATCGAACCCGAAGACGGTGTAGTTGAACTGCAAGACGCGCCAAGCCCCGAGCTTGATGCGCTGATCGCAGAACGCGATGAGCTGAAAGATCGGTTCATCCGGTCACTGGCTGATCTGGAAAACACGCGCAAACGCGCGGATCGTGATCGCCGCGAGGCAGAAAATTACGGTGGGACCAAATTGGCCCGCGATCTGCTGCCGGTTTATGACAACCTGCAACGGGCGCTCGATTCCGCTAAGGAAAGCGACAAAGAGCAATCCGCCGCGCTGTTGGAAGGTGTTGAACTGACCATGCGCGAATTGATCAACGTGTTTAAGAAACACGGGATCGAGCCAATTGTGCCAGAAGTGGGCGATCGTTTTGATCCACAACAGCACCAAGCCATGTTCGAAGCACCGGTTCCCGGAACCAAAGCTGGCGACATCATTCAGGTGATGGCGCAGGGCTTTATGATTCAGGACCGTTTGTTGCGTCCGGCTCAGGTCGGTGTCAGCTCGACCCCCGCATCCTAAAGCAGATCTTTGAGATCATAGATGAGCTGAATGGCCTCTCTTGGCGACAGCTCATCTGGCAAAATATCCTTCAGCCGATCTTCGACCTCTGATGTATGAGAGGCAACCGGCTGAGGGGCTGATGACATCGCAGCAAATAGCGGCAGGTCATCGATCAAGGTTTCACGTGACGCTTCTCCGCGCTGTTCACCTTTTTCCAACGCTTCCAAAACAATCCGGGCCCGCTCCACCACTTTGGTTGGCAGGCCCGCCAATCGGGCCACCTGCACACCATAGCTGCGATCGGCTGTACCCAGTCGCACTTCGTGCAGGAAAATCACGTCTCCGTCCCATTCTTTGACGGCAACGGTGGAATTTTCGACATTGTCCAACTTGCCCGCCAGTGCAGACATTTCGTGATAATGCGTGGCGAACAACGCCCGGCATCGGTTCACGTCATGCAAATGTTCCAACGTGGCCCATGCGATTGACAGCCCGTCATAAGTCGCCGTTCCGCGGCCGATTTCGTCCAAAATGACCAAAGCGCGATCATCTGCCTGGTTCAAAATCGCCGCTGTTTCCACCATTTCGACCATAAAGGTCGATCGTCCACGTGCCAGATCATCAGACGCGCCCACGCGGCTGAACACTTGGCTGACCAAACCAATTTTGGCGGACGCAGCCGGGACAAATCCGCCCATTTGCGCCAAAACAGCGATCAATGCGTTCTGTCGCAAATAGGTCGATTTACCCGCCATATTGGGACCGGTCAGCAGATGAATCGATGCCTCTGACAGGTTACAATCATTGGCAACAAACGGGTTTCCGGCCTGACGTAGAGCCTGTTCCACCACGGGATGACGACCAGACCGAATGTCAAAGTCGCGCCCATCGGTAATCTCAGGTCGGGTCCAATTTCGATCCTGCGCCAAAACCGCCAAACCAGTGGCCAAATCAAATTCAGCCAAGGCCGTCGCCAGGGCCGACAATACCGGTGCTTGCTCCACTATTTGTGATTTTAGGCCTGCATAGAGACTGTTTTCAATCTCAAGCACCCGCCCGCCCGCGTTCAAAATCTTTGTCTCAAGCTCGCTCAGCTCAACCGTTGTGAACCGGACCTGATTGGCGGTGGTTTGTCGGTGAATGAACGTTTCGGACAGCGGTTCTGACAGCATTTTGTCCGCATGGGTTGCGGTCGTTTCGATGAAATAGCCCAGTACATTGTTGTGCTTGATCTTTAGCGCGGAAACCCCTGACATTTCGGAATATTTCGCCTGCAAGGACGCTATGACAGACCGGCCTTCGTCACGTAGCTTGCGTACTTCATCCAGCTCGGAATTATACCCTTGGGCGATGAACCCGCCATCACGCGCCAACAAAGGCGGCTCTGCAACCAATGCCGATTCCAGCAATTTCCTCAGATCGTCATGACCCACCAAATCCGCCGAAGATTTGGCCAGCAATGCGGGCAATTCCACCTCAGACGTGAGCAATGCCAATGTTGCGGCTTGGGCCAATGTGTTTCGGATCGATGTCATATCGCGCGGACCGCCACGATCCAGCGCCAGACGTGACAGAGATCGATCAATATCGGCCACTTCGCGCAAGGCGCTGCGCATTTCGTGACCCAGTCCCTGCTGATCGACAAAAAACGCAACCGCATCTTGGCGATCTAGGATCACTGATTTGGCGCGGCTCGGGGCCGCCAATCGGCGTTCCAACAATCGCGCACCGGGTGCTGTGACTGTGTGGTCAATACAGTGCAACAATGACCCGTTTCGCCCACCCGTCATCGAATGGGTCAATTCCAACGAACGACGTGTTGCTGCATCAATTTGCATCGCGGCATTTGCCTGTTCCCGAACAGGGGGACGCAGCAGGGGCAGATTGCCCTTTTGCGTGACCTCTAGATAATCCACCAGCGCGGCGAGAGCCGAAATTTCGACCTGTGAAAACGTGCCAAACGCATCCAGCGACCCAACACGATAGAGATCACAAAGACGCTGTTTACCGTTTGTACTGTCAAAGGCGGACCCACCACGAACCGTGACAGAGGATCCAATTTCAGACACTAATTCACCGTAATTTTGATCTGACGCATCGCTGAGCAACACTTCGCGTGGGGTCAAACGCGCAAGTTCGGGTCCAAGGTGTAGTGGCGAACAGGGCATAACAGACAAAGTCCCGGTGGATATATCAACCCAAGCCAGCGCGCCTTCGTCGCGGATCAGGGAAAACGCCGCCAGATAGTTATGGCGGCGCGCATCCAGCAGGGATTCTTCGGTCAATGTGCCGGGTGTTACCAGCCGCACCACATCGCGTTTCACCACGGATTTCGACCCGCGCTTTTTCGCTTCGGCGGGGCTTTCCATTTGTTCACAAACAGCGACGCGGAACCCTTTGCGGATCAGCGTCAACAGATACCGTTCAGCGGCATGAACCGGAACGCCGCACATCGGGATGTCGGCGCCTTGGTGTTTGCCGCGTTTGGTCAGGGCAATATCCAATGCCTCAGCAGCGGCCACAGCATCCTCAAAGAACATTTCATAGAAATCCCCCATGCGATAAAACAGCATGGCGTCGGGATAGCCCGATTTAAGATCAAGAAATTGCGCCATCATTGGCGTGACGCTGTCTGTCTTTGTGCTCATTGCGATCCCCTGGTTCCGATCCGCACATTACAAAGCCAATGTTAGCGACGAAAGTCGAAAACGTAGACATTGCAGCCCCTACCAACAACCCGGTATGCGTGTCAGGTGCAAGAGGAGATAAATCATGGCCAAGACGCGGGTAACACGCGAAGACGCGCTGCAATTTCATTTGGAACCGACACCAGGAAAGTGGGAGGTGCAAGCCACCGTTCCTATGATGACACAGCGCGACCTGTCGCTGGCCTATTCCCCCGGCGTTGCGGTGCCTTGCGAAGATATCGCTGAAAATCCCGAACTGGCCTATGATTACACCAACAAAGGCAACTTGGTTGCAGTGATTTCAAACGGCACGGCCGTGTTGGGGTTGGGCAATCTGGGCGCGCTGGGCAGTAAACCCGTGATGGAAGGCAAGGCCGTCCTGTTCAAACGTTTTGCTGATGTGAATTCGATCGACATCGAATTGGACACCGAAGACGCGGATAAATTCTGCGAAGCGGTGCGTTTGATGGGGCCAACCTTTGGTGGGATCAATCTAGAAGACATCAAAGCGCCGGAATGCTTCATCATTGAGCAGCGTTTGAAAGAGGAAATGGACATTCCCGTGTTCCACGATGATCAGCATGGCACAGCTGTGATTTGCGCGGCGGGTCTGATCAATGCGTTGCACATTTCCGGCAAAAAGATCGAAGACGTGAAAATCGTTTTGAACGGGGCTGGTGCGGCGGGGATTGCCTGTATTGAACTGCTGAAAGCGATGGGTGCGAAACACGAACATTGCATTATTTGTGACACCAAAGGTGTGATTTACCAGGGTCGCACCGAAGGTATGAACCAATGGAAATCCGCCCATGCGGTCAACACCGAATTGCGCAGCCTAGAAGAGGCGATGATCGGCGCAGATGTGTTCCTTGGTGTATCCGCCAAAGGTGCTGTGACCCAAGACATGGTCGAAGCCATGGCCGACAATCCGGTGATTTTTGCAATGGCCAACCCCGATCCGGAAATCACCCCAGAAGAGGCGCATGCCGTTCGGGTTGACGCAATTGTTGCCACGGGCCGGTCCGATTATCCTAACCAAGTGAACAACGTCTTGGGTTTCCCTTACTTGTTCCGCGGCGCGCTGGATATCCACGCCCGCGCCATCAACGATGAGATGAAAATCGCCTGCGCCCGCGCCTTGGCTGAACTGGCACGCGAAGACGTCCCAGACGAGGTGGCCGTGGCCTATGGGACCAAACTGACCTTTGGCCGGGATTACATCATCCCAACCCCGTTTGATCCACGTCTGATCCACCGCATTCCCACCGCCGTTGCACAGGCGGGCATGGATACTGGCGTAGCGCGTCGCCCCATTGTCGACATGGAGGGATATGAACTGTCGCTGAAAACACGGATGGATCCAACGGCATCGATCCTGCGCGGCCTAAATTCCCGTGCCCGTGCCGCGCAATCTACTGTGGTATTCGCCGAGGGTGACGATCCACGGGTGCTGCGTGCTGCGGTTCTGTATCAACGGTCCGGCTTGGGCAAAGCGCTGGTTGTTGGTCGCGAAGAAGAAGTGCGCGAAAAACTGACCGCCGAAGGTTTGGGGGACGCTGTGCGCGAACTCGAAGTGGTGAATGCGGGCAATTCGCAGCATTTGGCACAGTACAAAGACTTCCTTTATGAACGCCTGCAACGCAAGGGATATGACCGTCAGGATATTCACCGTTTGGCTGCGCGCGACCGCCATGTGTTTTCATCCCTGATGCTGGCCCATGGTCACGTGGACGGAATGGTTACAGGCGCGACCCGCAAATCGGCCCATGTGTTGGAACTGATCAATCATGTGTTTGATGCTGGTCCACATGATGGCGCGGTTGGGGTGTCGGCCCTGCTGCACAAAGGCAAAATCGTTTTGATCGCGGATACTTTGGTCCATGAATGGCCCGACGAAAACGATCTGGCCGATATCGCTGAACGCGGCGCCGAAGTGGCCAAAGCGCTAGGCCTGACGCCACGGGTTGCGTTTGTCAGCTTCTCGACCTTTGGCTATCCGGTGTCTGAACGGGCCGAAAAGATGCATATCGCACCCGAAATTCTGGACCGGCGTGGCGTTGATTTCGAATACGAAGGTGAAATGAACGTCGATGTTGCATTGAACCCCGACGCCGCCGCGGCCTATCCGTTTTCGCGACTGACAGGACCGGCCAATGTGTTGGTTGTGCCTGCGCGTCATTCGGCGTCGATTTCGGTGAAACTGATGCAGGAAATGGCCGGCGCGACGGTTATCGGCCCAATCCTTGCGGGGATCGACAAGCCGATCCAGATTTGTTCCACTGTGTCCACGGTCAACGACATCCTGAACATGGCCGTGATTGCGGCATGTAAGGTTGGCTAATGACGATTTGGAACCTCGGTTCGATAAACCAAGATATCGTGTATTCGGTGCCGCATATTCCGGCGCCGGGTGAAACGCTGGCATCGACCAAACGCGATGTGTTTATGGGCGGCAAAGGGGCAAATATGTCCGTGGCCGCTGCCCGGGCTGGCGCGCAGGTCAAACATATCGGTGCGGTTGGGGTTGATGGACGCTGGGCGGTGGATCGGCTGACGGAATATGGGGTCGATACCCGGTTCATCGCGCAGGTTGACACACATACGGCGCAGGCCATCATTGCCGTTGATCCTCAGGGTGAAAACGCGATCATCCTTGATCCCGGGGCAAATGATGCAATCCCGATCAACCTGATGCGCAGCGCGATTGGGTCTGCTGAACGTGGTGACTGGCTGATCTGTCAGAACGAAACCTGTTTGCAGGTCGAAACCGCAAAATTGGCCCATGAACTGGGACTAAAGGTGGCCTATGCGGCCGCGCCTTTTGATGCGGACCAAGTGCGTGCTGTTCTGCCTTATCTGGATTTCCTGATCATGAACGCGGTTGAGATGGAACAATTGTTTCAATCAACAGGGCTGAACGTCGCGGATTTGGGCGTCGAAACCGTGATTGTCACGACCGGCGGCGATGGCGGGTTTGTGTTTTTGCAACAAAACGACTGGGACGCGCAGGAATATCAGGCCATTCCCGTCGATGCTGTGGACACAACGGGCGCTGGGGATACGTTCACTGGCTACGTTCTGGCGGGGCTGGATCGCGGATTACCGCTATGGGATGCGGTTGATTTGGCGACCCGGGCTGGGGCACTGATGGTGATGCGTCATGGCACGGCGGACGTGATCCCGGACCTCAAAGAAGTCCGGGCGTTTAAGCCTTAGTGGTTATCGACAAAGGGTGCGTTATTGCCCCAGAGCTGACGCACACGTGCATCCCGGCCACAGCCTTCACGATAGAATTTATACGCCTCTGATTGGCGTTTTGGGCCAGCACGGGTCACCACGATATTGCGACCCTCATAGTAGTCTTGGTGGTAATCCTCTGCGTCATAAAAATGGCTGGCAGACAGAATAGGGGTCACGATGCGTTGCCCCAATTCTGATTGCGCAGCTGACAGAGCAGCCTCTGCTTGGGCCTGTTGCGCTGAATTAGAGACGAATATAGCCGTGCGATAGCTGTCACCGCGATCACAGAATTGACCGCCCGCATCCGTGGGATCGACGGACCGGAAAAACAGATCCAGCAATTGGCGATAGCTGACGCGATCTGCGTCATAGGTGATTTCCACAGCTTCGTAATGCCCTGTACCGCCGCGGGTCACCTGACGATAGGTTGGGTTTTCAGTGGATCCACCGGTGTAGCCAGACACCGCTTCGATCACGCCTGTGACGCTTTCAAAATCGCTTTCGACGCACCAGAAACAACCGCCTGCAACCACCATGGTCTGAACGTCGCGCGCCTGCGCCTGTCCACATTGCATTGCAACCCCGATCGCAATCGCGGCACCCAGCATATAGGGTTTAAAAGTCGACAAAGAAAACTGCATGATGAACTCCTTTTGGACGATCCTTGGGGATTCTTCGCAGATTACGCAACTCACCGGCGCGTGAACTCACGTCTTGTTTACCAACTGGAACAATTGAAATCAGGACTTTAGCAGGTCGCCCAGCTTCATTGCGACGCCCACATTGCCGGACACTTTTAGCTTGCCCATCATCACACCGGTCATCGGGTTCAGTTTACCGGCCAGCAATTTGTGCAAGTTTCCAGCGGATATTTTGATCGTGCAATCGGTTTCCCGATCCTGTCCCGACGCGGTGCCATCCGCCAGAACGATCACGCCATCCGCGCCGCAATCGAATTTCAACGATCCGTCAAACGGACGTGTGGACAGGCCCTTTTGCAGTTTGGGCAGTAGGTCAGTTAGGGTCATGATGTCCTCGAAATAAAAATGCCCCCCAGCGATAGGGAGGCATTTGAATTTCAACAACACTTACGTTGGGGCGTTTAGTCCAAACGACGTTTGCGATCAGCCAGCAGTTTCAGACGCAATGCGTTCAACTGAATAAAACCCTGCGCGTCCGCTTGATCATAGGCGCCCAGATCGTCTTCGAAGGTGACGTGCTCTTCTGAATAGAGGCTGTGATCGGACCAACGTGCAACAGTGCGCGCCGCACCTTTGTAAAGCTTAACCCGAACGGTGCCGGTCACGTGCTCTTGGGATTTGTCGATCAGGGCCTGTAGCATTTCACGCTCTGGCGAATACCAGAATCCGTTATAGATCAGCTCTGCGTAGCGCGGCATGATCGAATCTTTCAGATGACCAGCGCCGCTGTCCAGGGTGATCTGTTCGATGCCGCGATGCGCCTCTAGCAGAACCGTACCGCCGGGCGTTTCATAGATGCCGCGGGATTTCATGCCAACAAACCGGTTTTCCACCAGATCAAGCCGACCGATACCGTGTTTGCCACCCAGTTCGTTCAACTTGGTCAGGATGGTCGCGGGGGACATCGCTTCGCCATTGATCGCAACTGCGTCCCCTTTTTCAAAGGTCACTTCGATCATTTCTGGCGTGTCTGGCGCGTCCTCAACGGCGACGGTCCGCTGGTGCACATATTCTGGCGCTTCTTCTGCGGGATCTTCCAGAACTTTGCCTTCGGACGATGTGTGCAGCAGGTTGGCATCCACACTAAACGGTGCTTCGCCGCGTTTATCTTTGGCGATCGGGATCTGATGTTTCTCAGCGAAATCAATCAGTTTGGTTCGGCTGGACAGGTCCCATTCACGCCAAGGCGCAACCACAGCGATGTCAGGGTTCAGGGCGTAACAGGCCAGTTCGAACCGAACCTGATCGTTGCCTTTGCCGGTGGCGCCATGGGACACGGCGTCGGCACCTGTGGCCTGAGCGATTTCAACCAGACGTTTGGAAATCAGCGGACGTGCGATGGATGTGCCCAGCAGATACAGACCCTCGTACAGGGCGTTGGCGCGGAACATTGGGAACACAAAGTCGCGCACGAACTCTTCGCGCAGGTCTTCGATGTAAATCTCAGACGCGCCCATCATCTCGGCTTTTTTGCGTGCTGGTTCCAACTCTTCGCCCTGACCAAGGTCAGCGGTAAAGGTGACAACTTCGCAACCGTATTCGGTTTGAAGCCATTTCAAAATGATCGACGTATCAAGCCCACCTGAATAGGCGAGGACGACTTTTTTAGGCGCGGACATCGCAGGTCTCCGTTCAATGACGAAAGGGGCCTAACGGGTTTTGGGGCGCGGGGCAAGATGGGCGTTGAATCATTGCGGTCTGCAATGCCATAAGTCCGAAAGAATTACTGAGATTGGTATGGGTTGGAAGCTATTTAAACACGCATTTCAAATGGTCACAGGAAACTTGCACGCAGCACTCAGAGCAACCTTGGTTCCGATGTTGATTTTAGCAGGGATGTTTGTTCTCATCATAATGGGTTGGGACCAATCGCTTGGTCAACCTTCGCCTGTGCTACTCTTTCTGGTCCCGGCAATCTTGATAATGTGTATTGTCTTGTTTCCCTTGATCGCGATCACCTGGCATCGGTATGTTTTAAAAGAAGAGTTTCCCAGATGGATTCCGCGTTTGGGTGACAAACGCATCGGCGCCTATTTTTGGACCTCGGTTTTGATCGGTCTTATTCTGATGATCCCGTCTATGATAATTTCGACAATTGTTAGCGCATTGTTTTGGGCATCGTTAGAAGAAGCGGCCCTGAACGGGCAACAAGATATCCTGCAATTCAGCATAAGTGGGGTGCTCGCGGGTATCTTAATGGGAACGCTTGCTGGATTTTTATGGATGCGTTGCGCGTTGTGTCTGCCTGCCATCGCGCTGAATGAGGACGAAAATTTTGGTATCGGCGCTTCGTGGAGCAAAACTTCTGGGGTCAGCAAGGACGTCCTTGTATTTGCGTTTTTCCTTGCCGTTCTGAATGTCGCCGCGAGCTTTGTACCAATAATGATTGGTCAGGTTGTTGTGCGGGACATTCTTAGCATTGTTATCAACTGGTTTACGTTCATGATTGGCCTCAGTGCATTGACAACTTTGTATGGTCATCTCGTCGAGAAGAGACCGCTGATCGACTAGATCACGCGTTGCAAAAAATGACGATCCCCGGAATTGGCAAGCTGTGTTAGCGCTTCTTCTGGGGATAGCCACAACGCCGTGTGATGGGATTCCAACGGGTCGGAATGTTTGCGCACGGGCAGGGCCGTGTAAATGTGGCACACTTTTTGCGCCCACAGGTCATATTCCGCCATATAGCAGAACCGTGTATAGGTCCCAACTTTGCGCGGGGTGGCGATTTTCCAGCCGGTTTCTTCAAACACTTCGCGGTGCAGGGCGGCAATTGGGTTTTCTCCGGGATCAATTCCGCCACCGGGCAGCTGCACTTCCCAATCTTCCAGCCGTTCCAGCGTGCACAGCAAGCCACCCCATTTGGGCAAAATCGCATAGGCCCCCGGCCGGATCGTGTATTTTTGACCGCTCTTGACGGCCTCTCCAAAACGTCTCATGACACTCGCCCCCTTGGACCACGACTTGCCGCACCTATATGGACGCGGTATGCCAATCCTGAACTGGTTAGGAAACCCTATGAATCTGGGATCGCAAATTGCTTGGGACGACACTGTGTTGCCGTTTCAGTTGGACGCTTCTGATATCCGTGGCCGCGTGGCGCGGTTGGATGGCGTATTGGATCAAGTGCTGGAGCAGCACAATTACCCCCCCGTCGTCGAAGCATTGGTTGCTGAAATGGCGCTGCTGACGGCGCTGATTGGTCAAACGATCAAACTGCGGTGGAAACTGTCATTGCAGGTGCGTGGTGATGGTGGCGCGCGGATTATCGCGACCGATTATTATGGCCCAACCGAGGATGGTAAACCTGCGCGCATCCGCGCCTATGCATCCTATGATGCAGAGCGTTTGCTAAATTCCGGCACGCCGTTTGACGAAATCGGCAAGGGTTATTTTGCTATTCTGATCGACCAAGGCGAAGGCAACACACCCTATCAGGGCATCACGCCAATTGCGGGTGGATCGCTGACCGCCTGTGCGGAAACCTATTTCGCGCAATCGGAACAATTGCCGACTCGGTTCCAATTGTCGTTTGGCAAATCGACCTTAGCGGGCGGCGTCGAAAGCTGGCGGGCAGGCGGTGTTATGCTGCAACAAATGCCCAAAGCATCGCCTTTGGCCAACAAAGAAGAGCCAACCGGCGAAGAGGGGCTGTTGGCTGCCACGGATATTTTGGACGAAGCAGAAGGCGAAAACTGGACGCGTGCAAATACCTTGCTGGATACGGTCGAAGATTTGGAACTGGTGGGCCCATCGGTTCAACCGTCTGAGTTGCTGGTCCGGTTGTTTCATGAGGAAAAGCCACGTGTCTTTGATGCCCAAAGCGTCAAATTCGGCTGTTCCTGTTCGCCCGCGCGTGTACGCGAAAGCCTGTCGATCTATTCGGCCAAGGACATCGCGCATATGACCACCAAAGAGGGCACCGTTACCGCCGATTGTCAGTTTTGTGGGTCCCATTATGTGTTCGAACCCGAAACATTGGGGTTCGAAGCCACCAAGACGGCCAATGACGAAGCCTGATCTACGATCAACCCTCCTCGCGGCCTTGAACCAAGGCGGCGGGGAATCCTCAGATTTTGATCTGAACCCCGACGTAACATTGCCTGAAGATCGCGTGTTGCGTCCCGCCGCCGTTCTGATTGGCGTGACCGAAGATGCACGTGTCATCCTAACCAAACGGTCCGCCCGTTTGAAACATCACCCCGGTCAGATCGCCTTTCCGGGGGGCAAGATGGATGACGCGGACATCGATCTGGCCGACACGGCCCTGCGCGAAGCCAACGAAGAAATTGGCCTGCCGCGACATCAGGTCGAAATCCTTGGACAATTGCCCGCCCATGAAACTGTGACCCGGTTTAGTGCCACACCTGTCGTGGGTTTGATCCACGGGGAATTCACCATTCAAGCTGAGCAAGGCGAAGTGGCCGAAGTGTTTTCGGTGCCCCTGAAAAACGTCACTAATCCAGCGGAATTCCATGTCGAACGTCGTCGTTGGCAGGGAAAATGGCGGCACTATTACACGGTCCCATTTGGTCCTTATTACATTTGGGGCGCCACGGCACGAATGCTGCACGGGCTTGCGGATCGGATGAACGCATGACCCAAATCACGGCGGAATGGCTCACCTCTGACACGTCGCAGCGCGTCTGCGCAATGCTGGAAAACGCAGGATATCAGGCGTGGTTTGTCGGCGGCTGTGTGCGCAATGCGCTGTTGGGTGAGCCGGTCAATGATCTGGATATATCGACCGATGCCCATCCCGAAACGGTGATTAAACTGGCGCAAAGCGCTGGGTTCAACGCGGTACCGACGGGTATAGATCACGGCACAATCACCGTAATTGCAAACCATATCCCTTATGAAATTACGACCTTTCGTCGGGATGTCGAAACGGATGGGCGGCGTGCTGTCGTCGCATTTGCCAAAACCCTGACAGAGGATGCGCATCGTCGCGATTTTACGATGAACGCGCTTTATGCTGACGCGCGTGGACAAATTGCCGATCCACTGGACGGCATACCCGACCTGAATGCGCGGATTTTCCGGTTTATCGACGATCCAAACGCCCGCATTCGAGAGGATTATCTACGCATTCTGCGGTTTTTCCGGTTTCACGCATGGTATGGTGATCCGGGCGCAGGGCTGGACCCTGATGGGCTGGCTGCTTGCGCCGAACATGTCGAAGGGATCGCCAAATTATCCAAGGAACGGATCGGAGCCGAGCTTCGAAAGCTGTTCCTGGCCAAGGATCCAGCGCCGGCGACCGCTTCTATGGCGGCTTGTGGTGCGCTGATGCAGGCCCTACCCGGGGCGGCGCCTGACCTATTGGCCGTCCTTGTTCATGTGGAACAGCAGGCTGAAATTGGCCCTGACTGGATACGTCGTCTGGCCATCATCGGCGGACAAGATGTGACACTAAACCTGCGTTTATCGCGAAAAGAGGCCAAAAACCTGAGCGTAATTCAGGGCGGTTTAGGCGCGATGCAATCCGCGATGGAACTGGGGTACAGGCATGGCGCAGACCGGGCGATTGACATATTGCTCATCCGTGCGGCGATGTCAGGCCAAGAGGTTCAGCCCGATCTGATTGAAGAGGCGAAACTGGGTGCCGCGCAGGTTTTTCCGCTGGTTGCTGCGGACCTGCCAAGTTCCTTAAAGGGGCCAGAAATCGGCGATACTCTCAGACGGGCGGAACAGGCATGGATCGCGTCAGGCATGTCGCTGGATAAAACGACGCTTCTGTCAAATACCTGAGGTTCAGGTTAAGCGATAACTGCGCTATGAATTGATCCGAGAGGATCGTTCCAGTGTTTAAGTATTTTGAAAACCTCATTGACCCATTCGAAGACTATTCAGCGATAGATTCACCACCCAAAAAGCTGTGGCCATTTTTGCGCAGCTACATGAAGCCCTTTCGCAAAGTGTTTTGGGCCACCGGGGTGATGTCCGTGATCGTTGCCGGCGTTGAGCTGTGGCTGATTTGGTATCTGGGCCGCATGGTTGATCTGCTGTCCGTTGGGGACCCCGGCAATATCTGGGCCAATCACGGGACAGAATTTATTCTGGTGGCTCTTTTCATTCTGTTTTTGCGCCCGTTGTTGCAAATCGTCGATGTGGGATTGCTGAACAATGCGATTTTGCCGAATTTTGGCACGATCGTACGTTGGCGCGCGCATAAACATGTTCTGCGTCAGTCCGTGGGGTGGTTCGAAGAGGATTTTGCCGGGCGCATTGCCAATCGGATTATGCAAACGCCGCCCGCCGCAGGCGAGGTGATTTTTCAGCTGTTCGATGCGGTGACCTTTGCCACAGCCTACGTCATCGGCGCAGCGGTTTTGCTGGCGGGTGCTGACCCTCGTTTGATGATCCCAATGATGATCTGGCTTGGGTTTTACTTTTTGTTAATGCGGTGGACGATCAAACGGGTTGGTCCTGCATCCAAGGCTGCGTCCGATGCGCGATCCGAAGTGACGGGCCGTGTTGTGGACAGCTATTCCAACATCCATTCTGTCAAAATGTTCGCCCATCATGACCAAGAATTGGATTATGCACGCGAAGCGATCGAAAAAACGAGATCAACATTCCAAGCGGAAATGCGGCTTTATACGATCATGGATGTGGTTCTGGTATTTTTGAACGGGCTCTTGATCCTTGGTGTCGTGGGGTGGGCGATGTGGCTCTATTTCGGCGGAAATGCGACTGTTGGGATCGTTGCGGCTGCGACTTCGCTGACTTTGCGCCTAAACGCGATGACGGGGTGGATCATGTGGGCGGTGACAAATCTGTTCCAGAATTTGGGTATCGTGTCCGAAGGGATGGAAACCATTTCGCAGCCCATCACGCTGTTGGATCAAAACAGTGCCCAGCCTTTGCCAGCGGGGCCCGGTGCGATTGAGATTGAACAATTGTCACATCATTATGGCAAAGGCACAGGCGGTTTGGATCAGATTAGCCTGTCGATTGCCGCCGGTGAAAAGGTCGGTTTGGTCGGGCGGTCGGGTGCCGGTAAATCGACCCTTGTTAAGCTGCTATTGCGGTTCTACGACGCTGAAACGGGCAGAATTAGGGTCGATGGGCACGATATATCCAACATCACCCAAGACAGTTTGAGACTGGCAATTGGCATGGTGCAACAGGATAGTTCGCTGCTGCATAGATCTGTGCGTGCGAACATTTTGTATGGCCGCCCAGATGCAACCGAGGACGACATCATTGCCGCCGCCAAACGGGCCGAGGCGCATGATTTCATCATGACCCTTCAGGATAGCAAAGGCGGTCGGGGTTATGACGCTCAGGTCGGTGAGCGGGGTGTCAAACTGTCGGGCGGGCAACGCCAGCGGATCGCGATTGCGCGTGTGTTACTAAAAGACGCCCCGATCTTGTTACTGGACGAAGCGACATCGGCGCTGGATTCCGAAGTGGAAGCAGCCATTCAAGACACGCTTTATGGATTGATGGAGGGCAAAACCGTGATTGCGATTGCGCATCGGTTGTCGACGATTGCCCGTATGGACCGGATCGTTGTCATGGACCAAGGGCGCATCATTGAACAAGGCACCCATCAGGAATTGCTGCAGTTGAACGGGCAATATGCCGGGTTCTGGAACCGTCAGTCAGGCGGGTTCTTAGGGGCCGAAGAGGAAGCGGAATGAGTATTGAGGCAAGCCGGTTTGCAAAATGGGCCGGAAACTTAGCTGATCCTGAACAACCCGCGAAAACGCCGCCACCCCGCACGCTGGTTGCGTTTATTCTATGGTCGATGCAGGGGCTTTGGCTGGTTCTGGCGTTTGCTTGTGTTGGGTTTATGTTTGGCGGCGCGACGGAATCGTTGATGATGTACGCGCTGGGCCGCATAATTGATGCCACAGCCATGGGACCGGATGGGTTTTGGTCGCAAAACCTGGGCCTGATCATTGCGGCGGTGTTTTTGGTGATGGTCCTGCGGCCTTTGGCCTTTACCACTGCGTCGATCATGCAGAGCATCGCACTGGCCCCAAATCTGCACAATCAGGTCCTTTTGCGCCTGAATAGATACGCATCTGGCCATTCGGTGACGTTCTTTGACAACGATTTTGCTGGGCGTTTGGCGCAAAAGAAAATGCAGACCGCATCGGCCACAACCCAAGTGGTCACAGATGCGGTCAACGTGATTGTCTTTGCGTTTTCATCCGCGCTGGGCATGGTTTTGCTCAGTGGGGCAGTGTCCGCGCAGCTGGGCGTGACGGTGGTGATTTGGATTGTCCTTTATCTGCTGACATTGCGGTATTTCCTGCCGCGTGTGCGTGCGCGGTCCAAAACCCGCGCAAATGCCCGTGCCGCGGTGACGGGCCAGATTGTTGACACTGTGACCAACATCAAGACGGTCAAATTGTTTGCGCGTGACGACCACGAAGATCGCGGCACGGTTGATGCCGCTATGTCGTTTCGAAATGCGGCGATCACATGGGCCGAAATGGCCGTTGGCATGCGTGGTGCAATGATAACAATCGCGGGGATTCTGCCGGTTGCGATGATTTGGCAGGGATTGCTGTTATGGCAATCCGGTGCGGCAAGTTCAGGTGATCTGGCGGCCATCGGCGCAATGTCGATCCGACTAAGCCAGATGACCGGCTTTGTCAGTTGGACATTGATGTCGATCTATGGCGCGCTGGGCGAAATAGAAGACGGGCTGCGCAGTCTGACCCCGCCGCACGAACTGGTCGATGCAAAAAACGCGACGCAATTGGACGTGACCCGGGGCGGAATCGAATTTCGCGATGTGACCTTTGCTTATGGGTCTGATGTGGGCGGCATCAAAAAAGTGTCGCTGACTATTCAGCCGGGCGAAAAACTGGGTATTGTCGGCGCGTCTGGTGCTGGGAAATCAACATTGGCGTCGCTTTTGTTGCGGCTGTACGACCCAGAACACGGCCACGTTGCCATCGATGGTCAGAACATCGCCTTGGTCACGCAAAATTCGCTGCGTCAGAAAATCGGCATGGTGACCCAAGAAACGGCGATGTTTAACCGATCTGCGCGTGACAACATCATTTATGGACGCAGCGATGCCAGCGACGCCGAAATAGAGAATGCGGTGAAACGGGCCAAGGCAGATGACTTTATCAAGGATCTGCGCGACCAAAACGGGCGTATCGGAATGGATGCGCATTTGGGCGAACGTGGGGTCAAATTGTCAGGGGGGCAACGCCAACGGATCGCG
Organism: Aestuariibius sp. HNIBRBA575; assembly: GCF_040932005.1. Taxonomy (NCBI): domain Bacteria; kingdom Pseudomonadati; phylum Pseudomonadota; class Alphaproteobacteria; order Rhodobacterales; family Paracoccaceae; genus Aestuariibius; species Aestuariibius sp. HNIBRBA575. Next base: position 3,279,224 of record NZ_CP162414.1, on the reverse strand, counting down.
CTGGCCCGGGCAATGTTAAAGGATGCGCCAATTTTGGTGCTGGACGAAGCGACCTCTGCCTTGGATTCCGAAGTTGAGGCCGCCATCCAAGACGCGTTGAAAAATGCCATGCAAGGCAAAACCGTTGTGGCGATTGCGCACCGATTGTCGACGATTTCATCTATGGATCGCATAATCGTGCTGGATCGGGGCCACATTGTCGAAGAAGGCCGCCACGAGGACTTGCTTGCGGCGAATGGGCTGTATACCCGCTATTGGAACCGCCAATCGGGTGGGTTTATTGCCACGCAGGACGCAGCTGAATAGATGAAAATTGAAAGTTTAACACATCACGGCATGGGTCGGGCGACCGATGGCACGTTGGTTACCCGCGTTCTGGCGGGCGAAGAGATTGAGCTGTTGACCGATGGATCGGCGCGGATTTTGACGCCGTCTGCGGATCGTGTGGCAGCGCCATGCCGACATTTCAAATCCTGTGGTGGCTGTGCGATGCAACACGGGTCCGATGAATTGGTGTCGCGTTGGAAAATGGGCATCGTTGAAACGGCTTTGCGTGCGCATGGGATCGAAACCGATATTCGCGGCATTCACACGTCGCCCGCCCGATCCCGCCGTCGGGCTAAATTTTCGGGCCGTCGCACCAAAAAGGGCGCGCTGGTTGGGTTTCACGCCCGTGGATCTGACATGGTCGTCGCGGTGCCCGATTGCATGTTGCTGGTGTCGCAAATCGCTGCGGTTATCCCCGCATTAGAAGAGCTGACAATTATCGCCGCGACCCGAAAATCCGAGGTGGCATTGACTGTCACTGACACGCCCAACGGCCCGGATGTGCATGTGGGCACGGACAAGGAACTGACCGGCGAATTGCGGATTGAATTGGCCAATTTCGCCCAACGTCATAAATTGGCCCGTTTGGTTTGGGCAGATGAACCTGTGGTGACCATTTTGCCCCCGGTTCAGGTCTTTGGTGGCGCCGAAGTGGCCCCACCCCCCAGCGCATTTTTACAGGCGACCCGCGACGGTGAAGGCGCGCTGCTAGAAGCGGTGCAGGAAACCGTTGGAAAATCCAAAAAGATCGTTGATCTGTTTTCAGGGTGCGGGACATTTTCACTGCCTTTGGCCGCCAAAGCAGAGGTGCATGCCGTCGAAGGGTTTGGCCCGATGCTGGATGCATTGGATGCGGGATGGCGCCATGCAAAAGGGCTTAAGAAGGTCACAACAGAAGCGCGTGATCTGTTTCGCCGCCCCCTAGAGGTGGACGAGCTGAAAAAATATAATGCCGCGGTGATCGACCCGCCGCGTGCCGGTGCAGAGGCGCAGGTTGACCGTTTGGCCGATTGTGACATCCCGATTGTGGCGATGGTGTCGTGTAATCCTGTGACATTTGCCCGTGATGCCAAAGTGTTGCTGGACGGTGGCTATACGCTCAATTGGATAAAGGTTGTCGATCAATTTAGGTGGTCCCCGCATGTCGAACTGGCGGCGTCCTTCACGCGGTCGTGACCCGTGTTGGGGCTATGATTTAACGCCAATTTGATATATGCCCCGATCAATCAAACGGGGCACTCGGGCAGAGAAATGAAACTCGTACATTCTATTCTACTGATGGTTGCGCTTGTCCTGACGGGCTGTGCAAGCACCCAAACGGAATCCAAATTCAGGTCCTATTCGGGGCCCGAAGTCACCGCGCTTGTTTTATACAAAGAGCGGCGGATGATGTATTTGATGCACGGATCCGAAGTGTTGAAGCGGTACCGGTTTGAGCTTGGATTTGAGCCAACAGGGCACAAACAACACGAAGGCGACGGGCGCACGCCTGAAGGTGTCTATCGCATTGACCGTCGTAATCCGAATTCTCGGTTTCATCTGTCGTTAGGGATTTCTTATCCCAATACACAGGATCGGTCTGCGGCAGCTGTGCTTGGCCTGCCACCCGGCGGTGACATTTTTATCCACGGCACACCCAGCGCTTTGGTTAGAATGGTCGATTGGACGGCAGGTTGCATTGCCGTCACCAATGACGAAATGGAAGAGATTTACGCGATGGTTCAGGACGGAACCATCATCGCAATCTATCCTTGATCCTTAGCTGCCCATCACCAATGTCCACCAGATTTTGCCGGCCGGTTCCTGAAACCAGGCAAACCCCATCTGCGTGGCATTTGGGTCCAAAATTACATCGCGCGTTTCAGGCAGGTTCATCCATGCGGCCAGCGTTTCGGTTTCGTTTTCATAGGTTTCCGAAATATTTTCACCACGTAGGTCACCAGTATAGCCGACGCGGCGGACGCGATCGATCGGGGATGATGCATCAGATCCAAAATGCCATGGGCGGTTTTGAACGCTCATATCGCGGGAATGGGTTGCTGCGGCGGCATTCAACTGTGCGTTCAGTTGAACGGGTCCACGTCCGGATGCGATCCGCAAGGCATTTACCCCGTCCAGCATGCGAAACTGGACGTTCGCTGTGTCGCCGGGCGCAATTCGATATAATTGCGGCAAAGGAAGCCCATCTGGCCCCACCGGAACAGAAGGCGCGTTACAGGCTGCCAATGCAGCAGCGGAAAGCCCAAGTAGAAAGTTTCTGCGTAACATATCGCCACCCAATTCGTTAAAGTCTGTTTTTGGCTTATATCTAAGTGCGTGACCTTTCAAACCCACTTCGGCGTGAGTTTGCCCAGATGACGATGCTTTGATTTGCGACTGAGACCTTTGCGCCATAGATTGCCCCAAATCGCGCCCAATTCATCGGCGCAAGGAGTTTGTTATGACGAAAACAGCGAAACACACATTTAGTCGCCGGGGATTTATGGCAACCTCGGCCGCGGCATTGGCCGGTGGATCTGCCATGGCGCAGACAGAAAACTCGACCGAGATCGAAGGCGAGATTTCTCAGACAATTCAGCGGAATATTTCAAGTTTCCGCACATTGGACTGGCGTCCCTATTTCGACACACTGGCTGGTGGCGCTGTTTTGGTTGATCTGCAATCACGGGCCCTGCATTACTGGTCGGCGGATGAAAGCGTCTACAAACTTTACCCGTCCAGCGTGCCCCTGTCAGAGGATCTAACACGTCGCGGCCGCACCCAGGTGATTCGCAAAGTAGAGGGCCCATCATGGCGTCCGACACCCGCAATGCGGCAACGAAACCCGGAATGGCCTGAATTTATTGGCCCCGGCCCTGAAAATCCGCTTGGAACCCACGCGCTGTATCTGTCATGGCAGTATTATCGCATCCACGGGACCCACGACACGCGTAAAATTGGGCGCAGATCGTCCAATGGTTGCATTGGACTCTATAATCAGCACATCGCTGAATTGTTCAGTTTGGCGACTGTCGGGACCCAAGTGTTGCTGATTTGACCACAATTCGGCAATTTAGCGCCGGTAAAACACTTGACGCCCTTTGCATTTCAGTCGTTTGCTGGTTACACGAACACTACAAGGTTTAGTCTTGGGATTCTGCTGCCACCCTCAACCAACCCCGGCGGTAGACGTGTCTTTGGAGAATACTATGAAAAAAATCGTTCTTGCCGTTGCATTCGCTGGCGCCGCTTCAACTGCTTTTGCTGGTGGTGACACCGCGCCAATGGTTGACGTAACACCTGCTGAAATCATCGTAGCACCTGCTGCTTCTTCTTCCAGCTCCAACCTGATCGTTCCTGCGATTCTGGTTGCGCTGATCGCAGCTGCTGCCGCTGGCGGTTCCTAATAATCCTTCGCTGACAATCGTCAGTGGGATTATCTGAATTTGAGGCAAGGCTTTACGGCCTTGCCTTTTTCTTTGTCTGATCGAAAAATCAACGGATGGCTTAGTCCAGCCAGCCCATCAGGTTCTGCTGGATCACACCGCAAAGCGCGGCAATATGGGCCGGATCGTCATTCAGACAGGGCACATAGGTAAAGTTCTGCCCACCCGCATGTTCAAAACTTTCGCGGATCTCTTCGTTGATCTCTTCTAGCGTTTCGATGCAATCGGCACTAAACGCAGGGGCGCAAATCGCCAGACGTTTATTGTCTGCTGCGGCTTGGCGCGCGACCTCTTCGACGGTGTAGGGCTGCAACCATTCTTCGGACCCGAATTGAGACTGGAACGTTGTCATTATTTCAGTGTCGGCCCAGCCCAGACGTTCCTTTAGCAGGCGCGTCGTTTTCTGGCATTGGCAATGATAGGGATCGCCTTCGGTCAAATACCGCTGCGGCAGGCCGTGATAAGAACACACCAGAATGTCGGGACGTTCTTCCAGGGTTGCATATTTACGTTCAATGGATTGCGCCAATGCATCGATATAGGCGGGCTGATCGAAATAGGGCGGCACCACGCGTGCGACGGGTTGCAAACGGTTTTTCAAATCCATCAACGCCTTAAAAAACGCGTCATTTGCTGTGGCTGATGTGGCCCCCGCATATTGCGGATATAGCGGAAAAAACAGGATTTTGGTGCAGCCAGCCGCAATCATCGCATCAACCCTAGATTGGGTCGATGGATTGCCATAGCGCATGCAGTAATCAACCATCACCTGATCCCCAAAGTCAGCCTGCATTTGTGTTGCAATCGCCGCTGTCTGTTGCTTGGTGATGGTCATCAATGGTGATTCATTAGCGTCGTTGTTCCAGATCGTGCGATAGGCCGCGCCAGATGTGAACGGTCGTTTGGACAGGATCACCAGCTGCAACAGCGGTTGCCAGAACAGACGCGAATAATCGATGACACGTTTGTCAGACAGAAATTCGCTTAGATAACGACGCATTGACCAATAATCAGTTGCGTCCGGCGTACCCAAATTGGCGAGCAAAACGCCGATTTTTTGTTGTTTCACAGCGGGATGATCGGCAGGCAGATGCGATTTGGTCATTGGGTCTCTCGGTTGTTCGTGTGGTTGCACTTAACGCCTACGCGTATTTGGTCAATGTTCCGACGGGTCCAAAGGGTGTTCCTGCGTCGATAAGGCATCGGCCAGACGTTGGGATGCTGATCCGGGACGCAGGGGTTTGGGCTGACTGTCATCCGGGGCCCACCCAGTAAGCGTGACAATTTCGAACGTCGCGGGAATGCGGCCATCCTGATGGGCATGTTGCGCGTGATAAATCTGGCTTGCCTTTAGAAATACATCACGACGGGTTGGTTGACGCAGACGCCCATGCAGGGCGTTATTTTCGCCCATGGCACGTAAATCCTGCATTAGCGCAATTGGATCGGCATAGGTCACAGTGATCGGATTTGAATCCGCGACAGGCAGGTTTAGCCCGGCCCGTTGTAACAGCGCGCCCAAATCGCGGATATCGGCCATCGGCACAACACGGGGTGACAACCCACCCGTTAATTCAGATTCTGCCTGCGCCAAGGCGCTGCGCAATTCGTTTAAGGTTTGCCCGCCAAAAAGCGTGGCAATCAGCAACCCATCGGGTTTTAGCGCGCGTGCACATTGAATGAGCTGCCCGATAGGGTCGTTCGCCCAATGCAGCGCAAGCGCGTGAATGACCAGATCATGCGCGCCGGATTGCAAATCCAGAACGTCTTGGTCAGCAATAATTTTGGCCTCGGGCAGGGTATCAGCCCACAAATCCGGCCAACCCGTCACAATCGCGGGATTTCTAAAGGTTCTGTTAACCTCGATGAGTCTTTCCTGAACTTCATCAGCCATGGCCTGTTGCAAAAACAGGGCGGGCGCGGCTGCGGCGCGGCGGCGATTGCGGGTCAGGGCGATCTGGTCAGTTAATAGCGGCGGCTGTGACATAAACCCCATGTAGGAGAAACCCATGGCTTTGCAAAGTGTGATCCGCGCGATCTATCCCGCGCAATGCCTGATTTGTGACACTCTGACCGAAGAGGATTTCGCGCTGTGCGGATCCTGTTGGGCGCAAACCCCGTTTGTGACGGGGCTGGTTTGTGATGCCTGTGGCACGCCTTTGCCGGGCGAAGAGGAAGACAGCGAAGTGTTATGTGACGAATGTATGCAGATCGCCCGCCCCTGGCACAAAGGCCGCACGGCGATGCTGTATCAGGACAAAGGTCGGCATTTGACATTGGCGCTGAAACACGGCGATCGCACGGATTTATCCGGCCCGATGGGGGTATGGATGGCGCGCGTTGCCGGCCCGCTATTGTCAGACGACATGATCGTTGCGCCGGTGCCATTGCATTGGACCCGGCTGTTTCGGCGACGTTATAATCAGGCGGCCCTGTTGGCGCAGTCTGTTGCGCGTCAGTTGAATTTACCATGTCGGCCAGATGCCTTGATCCGTGTGAAACGCACCCAGAAAATGGAAAAGTTTAGCCGTGACGCCCGATTTGCGGCTCTTGATGGGGCGATATCGAACAATCCAAAGGCGTCTATTGCCAACAAATCGGTATTGTTGGTGGATGATGTGATGACAACCGGTGCGACGCTTGCGGCCTGTTGCGAGGCGCTTCATCACGCGGGGGTCACGCAAGTGTGTACTCTGACACTGGCCCGAGCGGCAAAAGATACCTAAATAGGTCGAGACCCGACATATAAAGGAGCCTCTGATGGCCCAGATCGAAATCTACACTTCGCCCCTTTGTGGGTTCTGTCACGCAGCTAAACGGCTGTTGGATTCCAAAGGTGCGTCATTTCAAGAAACCGATGTGCAACGCAATCCCGGTGAAAAGGCAACGATGATCCAGCGTGCCAATGGCGGTCGCACCGTGCCGCAGATTTTTATCAATGGGCAGCATATTGGCGGTTGTGACGATCTTTATGATCTGGAACGGGCGGGCAAACTTGATCCGCTGTTGGCCGCGTGAAGGCAGCGCTGCTGCAAATCACATCAAGTGACAATCCGGCTGAAAATATCCGGGTTGTCCAAACTTTGATTCAAGATGCCGCCGCACAAGGGGCCGGGTTTATCCTGACGCCTGAGGTGACAAATTGCGTCAGCCTTAGTCGGTCCCATCAGAAACAAGTTCTGTCTCATCAGGACGATGATCCTATGCTGGCGGCTATGCGCGATCAGGCCCGGGCGCTGGGCGTTTGGATTGCGATTGGGTCACTGGCGTTGAAAACAGATGATCCCGACGGTCGTTTTGCCAATCGATCGTTTCTGATTGACCCCACCGGGAAAATCGCCGCGACATACGACAAAATCCACATGTTTGATGTGGCGGTTTCCGCCAGTGAAACGTTCCGCGAATCAGATGGGTATCGGCCGGGCAATGACGCTGTTGTTGCGCAGACCCCCTTTGGCGGGATCGGTTTGACCATTTGTTATGACATTCGTTTTCCGCATCTGCATCGGGTCTTGGCCCAGAATGGCGCACAGATTTTACTGGTTCCGGCGGCGTTTTCGCCAGTGACGGGGGCCGCCCATTGGGAACCTTTGCTGCGCGCGCGGGCGATAGAAACAGGGTGTTTTGTGCTGGCTGCCGCACAAACCGGTCACCATGATGCGCAGTCAGGCAAGCGACGCCAAACCTATGGGCATTCCATGGCGATTTCACCTTGGGGGGCGGTATTATGTGACGCTGGGTCAGATCCTTGCATCACATATGTTGATTTGAACATGGATGAAGTGGCACAAGCACGGTCAAGGGTTCCGGCCCTGACCCATGATCGTGACTTTGAAGGCCCAAAGAATGAGTTCGGACACTGACGACCTTGCTGTGACGCTGTTTAGCGAAATCCTGACGGTGGAACAGTTGGCCCGCACGGCGGTTGCCCGGGTTTTGCCACGCGGGATGGAGCTGTCTCAGTTTTCAGTTCTCAACCATCTGGCGCATATTCAGGCGGAACGCACACCCGCACAATTGGCCAAGGCGTTTCATCTGACGCGTGGGGCAATGACCAACACGTTGGGCAAACTGGAAATTGCGGGCTGGATTCACATTCGCCCTGATTGGGATGATGCACGGCGCAAAATGGTCGCGATCAGCCCGGCGGGGGTGTCGGCGCGCAACGCGGCGCTGGCGGCAATGACCCCGATCATCGGTGATGCGGTGCGCAAAATCGGCACCGAAAAAGCCCGCGCCGCCCTGCCTGTGCTACGTGAATTGCGGGTCAAGCTGAGCGATCTGGAATGAAATCCCTCGGGCTTGTGACGGATTTGCTGGTGATGACCGGGTTCAGCGTGATTGAACCGCAGGGCACGGCCTTGGTTCAGCGCAGCGTCAATGAGCCCAATTTCTGGTTCGGCAACCGTTTGATCCTGTCGGACATGTCGGCTGACCCTCAGGATTGTCTGCAAATGTTTCAAACAGCGTTTCCGGATGCGCATCACGTCACCATCAGTTGGGATCAGCCACAATGGACTGCGCAGGATATCCCCGATGGATTTGCAAAAGCTGGGTTAACCATTGATTGCGAAGATATTCTGACCCTGTCGAACCCGCTAAACCGCACCAATGTGCCAGATGGCATCACGATCCGCGCCTTTGAAAAAACCAGCGATTGGGATCAGTCCGAAGACATCCAATTTGATGTGATGATGGACGAAGGCTATTCCCCCGATGGCACCAAGGATTATCTGCGCAAACGATCCAAAACCCGCCGCTTGCAAATCGCCGATGGGCTGGGTCAGTGGTTTGGTGCGTTTGAGGGGGAAATATTGGTTGGGGATATGGGAATTTTTCACGACCAGAACGTGATCCGTTATCAATCGGTGCAAACCCATAAATCCTATCGTGGACGTGGCATTTGTTCGGTATTGCTGTGCAAGGCCTTGGATTGGGCGCAGGCCCGTGCACCAATGGCGACGCCTGTGATTTCCGCGATGGCCGACAGCGTGGCGGGACGGTTATATCGCCGGGCCGGATTTCAGCACAGCGAAAACCTGATCAGCGCATTTCGCGGCCCGCTTTAGGGTTTGATGCTGGTTGTGACGTAGTTCACGCTTAGATCGCGATCCGAAATGGACCAGCTCCAGCCCAGCGGATTGAACACAAACCCTTTGCGATCCACAGGATCCATTCCGGCATTGCGCAGCAGGTCAAACAATTCATCCGGGGTGATGAATTTGTTCCATTCATGGGTGCCCTTGGGCAACCAGCGCATGATAAACTCCGCACCCACAATCGCCATGGCAAAGCTTTTGGCGTTGCGGTTGATCGTCGAACAAATCAGCAAACCACCGGTTTTTAGCAATTGCTGTGATGTGGTCATAAACCCCTGCGGGTCCGCCACATGTTCGATCACTTCCATGTTCAAAACGATGTCGAATTCTTCGCCTTGTTCGACCAGGGTTTCGGCGGTCATATGGCGGTAATCGATATTCAGACCGGATTGTTCGGCGTGTAATTTCGCCACAGGGATGTTGCCACCGGCCGCATCCACGCCAATCACATCGGCCCCCAGTCGCGCCATAGGTTCGCACAGCAATCCACCACCACAGCCGATATCCAGCAAACGCAAGCCCGCGAACGGTTTGTCATCGCTTAGGTCGCGGTCAAATTCCGCGGCGATCTGGCGGGTGATGTAATCCAACCGACACGGGTTCAGCATATGGAGCGGCTTAAACTTACCGTCCAGATCCCACCATTCGGCGGACATTGCTTCGAATTTAGCGACCTCGGCCGGATCGACACTGCGTTCAGCTGTTTGCATCACCTTCTCCAAACTGGCATGTCTGCATATGAGGATGCCCTATGCGCCTCTATATAGGATGTCGATGGACAAAATCACGGGACAAAGGCGCGCGGTGCCACATCTTTTCCCAACCACTGATCCGTTTGATCAGCGGATGCTGGATGTTGGCGATGGGCATCGTATCTATGTGGAACAATGCGGGCGGCGGGATGGGATCCCGGTTGTGGTGCTGCATGGTGGGCCGGGGGGCGGATGCAGTCCGGCCATGCGGCGCTATTTTGATCCGGAAATTTATCGTGTGATCCTGTTTGATCAACGTGGCTGTGGTCGATCACGACCCCATGCCAGCGTGGACGCAAATACCACATGGCATCTGGTGGCTGATATTGAACATATCCGCGATGTGCTGGGCATTGATCGCTGGATTGTGTTTGGCGGATCATGGGGTGCAACATTGGCCCTGATCTATGGGCAGGCGCATCCTGATGCTGTGGCGGCCATGGTGCTGCGCGGTGTTTTCCTGATGACGGAACCCGAACTGGATTGGTTTTATGGCGGCCATGCGGGGCGGTTCTGGCCGGATTTATGGGCGCAATTCGCTGATCTGATCCCGGTCGAAGAACGCGATGACATGATCGTCGCCTATCACAAACGGCTGTTTTCCGGTGATCACGTCCAAGAGGTGCGCTATGCCCAAGCCTGGGCGATGTGGGAAAACGCATTGGCGTCGATTGAAAACAACGGCGCATTGGGCGGGGCCCCTGCGGAATATGCGCGGGCCTTTTCCCGGCTAGAGAATCACTATTTCGTCAATCAGGGATTCCTGACCGAAGAACAGCAAATTCTGAACAATATGCACCGGATCAAACACATTCCCGCGATCATCGTGCAGGGGCGTTATGACATGATTTGCCCCCCAGAAAGCGCCTATAAACTGGCGCAAGCCTGGCCCAAGGCGCGTTTGCGGATGATCGGCAAAGCGGGTCATGCCTTGTCAGAGCCGGGAATCTCTGCTGAACTTGTGCGGTCAATGGATTTACTGGCTGAAAACCGCGAAAGGATCGGGTTCTAACGTGTCAAATGTGCGTCTCAGGTCACGTCGACGGCTGCTGACATCGGGTCTGGCGGCCGCGATGGTTGCGGCGACGGGATTGCCTGCACAGGCGCTGGGCAAACGCGGCGGCCGGTTGGTTGCGGGATTGTCAGGCACGGATGGCGTATTGGATCACAGCGCGGCGGGCGGCGCACAGGGTATGTTCCTGCGCACAGCACAAGGCGCGATTTTTGATACGTTGACCGAAGTGGGGGCCGATGGGACGCTCACCGGTGAATTGGCCACGCAGTGGGAACCAAACGCCGACGCCACGCAGTGGACAGTGACATTGCGCCAAGACGTGCAATTTCATGACGGTACGCCCCTGACATCCGCACATATCATCGACGGATTGGCCCCGCATTTGACGGGATTGCTGGGCGATGTGGATGCGGTGACCCAGCAGGGGCTTCATATTGTGGGCCTGACATTACGGGCGGGGGATGCCAATCTGCCATACCGCCTGTCACACCCTGATCTGTTCATCAGCCATAACGGCGTAGGTACAGGCCTGTACCAATTGGGCCGCTTTTCGCAGGGTCATATGTTGGCGCGTCGTGTCGACATCCACTGGAAATCGGAACGTGCCGGGTGGTTTGACGAAGTGGAACTTCTGAACATTGATGTTTCGGCCAACCGTCTGGCCGCGCTGCGGTCGGGGCGTGTGGATGCCATTGATGCACCGGATGCCCATGCGCAACGATTGCTGGCCTCAAATGCGGATATGTTCGTGGCCCCCGATGGATCATTTGCTACGTCGTCACGCATTTCGACCCCTGCGCGGACCGGCCAAAACTGGCCCATGGACAATGCGCGGTTTACACAACGTTGGTGGCGGGCCTGATCAGGCCTTGCCTCTGGGCGCGTTTGGTTCTATATCCCCTTTCAACAGCGGCGCGCTGGGGTCCAAACCTACCGCACCACCGAGAAAGATCGACGGGCCGCGCGCCCGTTTTTTTGTGCCCAGACTTTGGGCGAAGGACCAAGTAATGTCAGACCTGATTGCCAAAGCGGCCATGGATCGTCGCGTTGCCGAAATCATCACCCCTGTCATCGAAGACATGGGGTATGAATTGGTGCGCGTGCGGTTGCAGGGCGGAACAGCGCCGATCCTACAGATCATGGCGCAACGCCCCGATGGGTCCATCGAAGTGGACGATTGCGCTAAGATTTCAACTGAAATTTCCGCAGTGCTGGACGTCGAAGACCCGATTATCGAAGCTTACACACTCGAAGTTTCGAGCCCCGGCATTGATCGCCCTTTGACACGGCTCAAAGACTTTGACCGGTGGGACGGCTATGTTGCTAAAATCGAAACATCTGAATTGATCGATGGTCGCCGCCGTTTCAAAGGCAATCTGGCCGGGACCGAAGGCGATGATGTGTTGATCGAAATCGAAGATCAGGGTCAGGATGTGACCATTGGTTTGAAATTTGATTGGTTGTCTGATGCCAAATTGGTGCTGACAGATGAACTGATCCGCGAAGTGTTGAAGGGCCGCAAAGATGCGGGCCAAATCGACGAAACCCAATTTGACGAAGTTGAGACCGTGCTGGACGGTTCTGAAGAGGAGAAAGACTGATGGCCATTACGTCTGCCAACCAGTTGGAACTGTTGCAAACCGCCGAAGCCGTCGCGCGGGAAAAGATGATCGACCCCGGTCTGGTTGTCGAAGCAATGGAAGAATCGCTCGCGCGGGCGGCCAAATCCCGGTACGGCGCCGAAATGGACATCCGTGTTCATATCGACCGCAAAACCGGCAAGGCCACGTTCACACGTGTCCGGACCGTCGTCGAAGAGGCTGAGCTGGAAAACTACCAGGCTGAGTTCACACTGGAGCAAGCCAAAGAATACATGACCAACCCCGCAATCGGGGAAGAGTTCGTGGAAGAGATCCCGCCGGTTGAAATGGGCCGTATTGCAGCCCAATCCGCCAAACAGGTGATCCTGCAAAAAGTACGCGAAGCGGAGCGTGATCGTCAGTACGAAGAGTTCAAAGATCGCGCCGGCACCATCATCAACGCCGTTGTGAAACGCGAAGAATATGGCAACGTGATCGTCGATGTGGGCGCGGGCGAAGCTGTACTGCGTCGCAACGAAAAAATCGGCCGCGAAAGCTATCGCCCGAATGACCGTGTGCGCTGCTACATCAAAGACGTGCGTCGCGAACAGCGTGGCCCACAGATTTTCTTGAGCCGCACCGCGCCCGAATTCATGGCTGAGCTGTTCAAAATGGAAGTGCCGGAAATCTATGACGGCATCATCGAGATCAAAGCTGTTGCCCGTGACCCCGGTTCACGCGCCAAAATCGCGGTGATTTCCTATGACGGGTCGATCGATCCGGTTGGGGCTTGTGTCGGGATGCGTGGTTCGCGGGTTCAGGCAGTTGTGAACGAATTGCAGGGCGAAAAAATCGACATCATTCCTTGGAATGAAGATATGCCAACCTTCCTTGTGAACGCGTTGCAGCCCGCTGAGGTTAGCAAGGTTGTTCTGGACGAAGACGCCGGCAAGATCGAAGTTGTTGTTCCCGAAGAGCAACTGAGCCTTGCGATTGGCCGCCGTGGTCAAAACGTGCGCCTGGCGTCTCAGCTGACTGCGCTGGACATCGACATCATGACCGAGGAAGAAGATTCCAAACGTCGTCAGGCCGAATTCGAAGTCCGTACCAAGCTGTTCATGGACACGCTGGATCTGGACGAATTCTTTGCGCAATTGCTGGTTTCGGAAGGGTTCACCAACCTCGAAGAAGTCGCCTATGTTGAGCTGGACGAATTGCTGGTTATCGACGGCATCGACGACGATACCGCACAGGAATTGCAGGCCCGTGCCCGCGATTACCTAGAAGCACAGAACAAAAAAGCGTTGGAAGCCGCGCGTGCGTTGGGCGTCGAAGACAGCCTTGTTGAATTTGAGGGTCTGACACCCCAAATGGTAGAAGCGCTGGCCGAAGATGGTGTGAAAACACTAGAAGATTTCGCGACTTGTGCGGATTGGGAGCTGGCCGGTGGCTGGACAACCGTGGATGGCGAGCGCGTCAAAGATGACGGTGTTCTGGAAAAATTCGAGGTCAGCCTCGAAGAAGCCCAAAACATGGTGATGACCGCGCGTATTCAGTTGGGTTGGGTTGATCCCGCCGAGCTGGAGCCTGAAATCGAAGAAGAAGATGGCGAAACAGACGCGGAGGCTGAGGCCTAATTAGGCCTCAGGAGCACGCGAATGGCACGCGGTGGGCAACGAAAAGATCGGGACGAACCCGAACGCAAGTGCATCGTCACTGGCGAAGCACAGCCGCAATCGGGTCTGATCCGATTTGTTGTGTCGCCCGATGGTGTGGTTGTACCCGATATTATGGGTAAGTTGCCCGGTCGCGGCATGTGGGTAACCGCAGAACGCGACGTGTTGGAAAAGGCCGGAAAAGGGCAATTTGCCCGATCCGCTAAGATGCCCGTGACTGTGCCAGACGGGTTGGTGGACGAAGTCGAACGCCAATTGGTCCGTCGTGTGACCGATATGATTGCCTTGGCACGCAAGGCCGGATTGGCCGTTGCGGGCTTTGAAAAAGTTAAGTCCTGGTTGTCTGACAGACCAATCAGGGTGCTGCTTCAATCCTCTGATGGATCTGAACGCGGCAAGTCCAAACTTTGGACGCCCGAAGGGGCAAGATACTTCGATTGTCTGACAACCTTGGAATTGGGTTTGGCATTCGGACGACAAACTGTGATACATGGCGCGCTCGCCACTGGTGGACTCAGCAATCGTGTTGTAGAGGAAGCCACGAAGCTTAAAGGTATGCGCGCGGATAACGGTGGCAACTCGGCCTCCGGAAAGGACTAAAGCTAGATGAGCGATAACGACGGCAAAAAACCACTTGGACTACGCGGCTCCCGTCCGGCGAACGTAAAGCAAAGCTTTAGCCATGGCCGGACCAAAAACGTTGTGGTGGAAACCAAGCGTAAGCGGGTGGTTGTTCCAAAGCCGGGACCAAACAAATCCGGTGGCGGTGGCACGGCTGGCGGTGATCCGTCACGACGTCCTGCAGGCATTTCGGATGCGGAACTTGATCGCCGGATGAAGGCGCTTCAGGCCGCTAAGGCACGCGAAGCAGAAGACACAGCGCGCCGCGCCGCCGAAGAAAAGGCCCGCGAAGAAGAGCGCAAGCGTCGCCGCGAAGAAATTGAAGCCAAGGAACGCGAAGAGGCAGAACGTGCCGAACGCGCCAAGGCCAAAGCGGAAGCTGAAGAGCGCAAGAAGCAAGAAGAGGCAGAAGCGGCGCGTAAAGCGGCGGCTGCCCCCAAAGCTGCGCCTGCTGCTGCGGCTGCACCAAAAGCTGGCGAAGAGCGGTCCCCGAATTTCCGGTCACCTGCTGCAACGCCACGTCGCAACGAACGCGACAATCGGGGTGATGACCGTCAGAACCGCAACAAGAAAAGCAACGATGATGCGCGCCGTTCTGGCAAGCTGACGCTGAACCAGGCGCTGTCTGGCAATGCGGGCGGCCGTCAGAAATCTATGGCTGCGATGAAGCGGAAACAGGAACGCGCCCGGCAAAAAGCCATGGGTGGCACTGTTGAACGCGAAAAGGTTATCCGTGACGTTCAGTTGCCCGAAGCCATCACCGTAGGTGAATTGGCCAACCGGATGGCCGAACGTGTTGCAGATGTTGTTAAATCCCTGATGCAAAACGGGATTATGGCGACGCAGACGCAAACCATTGACGCGGATACGGCGGAATTGGTGATCGAAGAGTTCGGCCACAAAGTGGTTCGTGTTTCGGATGCTGACGTCGAAGACGTGATCGATACCATCGAAGACAAAGAAGAAGATCTGATCTCGCGGCCTCCGGTCATTACGATCATGGGGCACGTTGACCACGGTAAAACATCCATTCTGGATGCGATCCGGAATGCACGTGTGACCGCTGGCGAAGCCGGTGGGATTACGCAGCATATCGGGGCCTATCAGGTCACGACAGAATCCGGCACCGTGCTGAGCTTCCTTGATACTCCGGGTCACGCGGCGTTTACGTCGATGCGGTCACGTGGTGCGCAGGTTACGGATATCGTGGTTCTGGTGGTTGCAGCGGATGATGCGGTTATGCCGCAAACAATCGAAGCGATTGCCCACGCCAAGGCGGCCGAAGTGCCCATGATCGTTGCGATCAACAAATGTGATAAACCAGAAGCCAATCCTGACAAGGTGCGGACAGATCTGCTTCAACACGAAGTGATCGTTGAAAAAATGTCTGGTGAAACACAAGACGTTGAAGTGTCTGCGATTTCTGGTCAGGGTCTGGATGAATTGCTCGAAGCGATTGCGCTTCAGTCCGAAATCCTTGAACTGAAAGCCAACCCAAATCGGGCGGCTTCTGGTGCGGTGATCGAGGCCCAGCTTGATGTGGGTCGCGGTCCTGTTGCCACGGTTTTGGTCCAAAACGGGACGCTGAAACAGGGCGACATTTTTGTTGTCGGCGAACAATACGGTAAGGTCCGTGCGCTGGTTGACGACAAAGGTGACCGCGTCAAAGAGGCCGGTCCGTCGGTTCCTGTTGAGGTTCTTGGCCTGAACGGCACACCCGAAGCGGGCGACGTTCTGAACGTGGTTGAGAGCGAAGCTCAGGCGCGTGAGATCGCCGAATATCGTGCAAATGCTGCCAAGGATAAACGTGCCGCCGCTGGCGCTGCGACAACCCTTGAACAGCTGATGGCGACCGCCAAAGCAGACGAAAACGTGTCAGAATTGCCCGTTGTGGTCAAAGCTGACGTGCAAGGGTCCGCAGAAGCGATCGTTCAGGCGATGGAAAAAATCGGCAATGACGAAGTTCGGGTTCGGGTTCTGCATTCCGGTGTGGGCGCGATTACCGAAAGTGACGTTGGGCTGGCCGAAGCATCCGGCGCCCCTGTGTTTGGCTTTAACGTGCGTGCCAATTCGCCCGCGCGGAACTCAGCCAACCAAAAGGGCGTGGAAATCCGGTATTATTCGGTGATCTACGATCTGGTCGACGATGTGAAAGCCGCGGCCTCTGGTCTGTTGTCCGCCGAAATCCGCGAAAACTTCATCGGATATGCGAATATCAAAGAAGTGTTCAAAGTGACCGGCATCGGCAAAGTTGCAGGTTGTATCGTCACAGAAGGCGTTGCACGTCGTTCTGCCGGCGTGCGTTTGCTGCGCGACAACGTTGTGATCCACGAAGGCACGCTGAAAACTTTGAAACGTTTCAAAGACGAAGTGGCCGAAGTGCAGTCCGGTCAGGAATGCGGCATGGCGTTTGAATCCTACGATGATATCCGTCCAAATGACGTGATCGAAATCTTTGAACGCGAAGAGGTCGAGCGGAACCTCTAAAGGTCACGCCGATTATCGAAACAAAAAAGGACGGCCCAAACGGGTCGTCCTTTTCATTTTAACCATGTGATTTGAACTGAGTGTTGTTCGTAAAACGCGGTTTAATGGATGGTTTTGACCGGAAAACCAGTGAAAGTCTGGCTTCCGACACGCACCGAAACTTTGCCATCTGCAAATTTACGCGCGATCGTTCCTTGAACTGAAATACAGCTGCTCACCAAAATCGTTGCTAGCATTTGTGACCTCCCCCTATTGGGTTCGAAAGTTGCCGGAAAATTGGGCCTACAGCAACAATATAGTTTCAAATACCTATGATTTCATTAACCAGACCGATCACAACCAATCACGAAGGATTGGGATCAGTGGAATATCTGCCGGTGGCATCGGATAATTCCGCAATTCCGACGCCTTAACCCATTTTAAGGCCTGGCCTTCACGCGATTGTGGCACGCCGTTCCATTTTCGGCAGGCAAAGACCGGCATTAACAAATGAAAGTCCTCATAGGCGTGGCTGGCAAAGGTCAACGGCGCAAGGCAGCTTTCCCAAGTATCAATGCCCAGCTCTTCTTCCAACTCGCGGATCAGCGCCTGTTCTGGGCTTTCTCCGGGTTCGACTTTGCCACCGGGGAATTCCCATAATCCGGCCATGCTTTTGCCTGCGGGACGTTGTCCGAGCAACACACGTCCATCCACGTCAATCAACGCAACAGCGGATACCAAAACGATCTTCACGACCGGTAATCTGCGTTAATTTCGATGTATCCGTGGGTTAAATCGCATGTCCAAACCGTTGCCATGCCACCTGCGATGCCCAAATCCGTGCTGATCACCAGATCCTGGTTTTGCATATAGGCGGCGGCGTCTTCTTCTTTGTATTTGGGCGACACCCATCCATTTTCAGCAACCAGAATATCGCCAAAATGGATGGTCAGACGGTCCCGGTCCGCTTGGGCGCCGGATTTGCCGACGGCCATAACCACACGGCCCCAATTGGGGTCTTGGCCTGCGATGGCCGTCTTAACCAGTGGCGAATTGGCAATCGCAAGCGCGACTTTGTGCGCGTCATCATTGGTGGCCGCACCCGAAACGCGGACTTCTACGAATTTGGTGGCCCCTTCGCCGTCGCGAACCACTTGGTGGGCCAAATCCAGCATCACTTCGTGCAGGGCATCGTTGAATGTGACGCTGTCAGAAACATCCACGCCAGAGGTCCCCGTTGCGGCCATCATCAAGCTGTCAGAGGTTGAGGTGTCGCTGTCCACCGTGATGCAATTAAAGGTCAGATCGCACTGCGCCTTTAGGATGCTTTGCAATGCAGTTTGGGAAATTTTGGCATCGGTAAAAATATAGACCAACATGGTCGCCATATCCGGGGCGATCATGCCGGATCCTTTGGCAAAACCAGAAATGTTGACGGATTTACCATCGATGGTGATGGTTTTACCGGCGCCCTTGGCAAATGTGTCCGTGGTCCGAATGGCCTCGGCTGCTTCTTTTATTGAACCGCCTGACAGGCCAGCCTGAAGCTCATCCAGTTTTTCCGTGATTTTATCAAAGGGCAAAGGTTCACCAATCACACCGGTTGACGCGGTAAAAACGCGGGCCTCTTCGATGTTCAAAGTGGTTGAAACCGCATGGGTCAATTGTTTGACAGCGTTTTGACCATTGCGCCCGGTAAAGGCGTTGGCATTGCCTGAATTGACCAGAATCGCGCCGGCACCGGCGCCGGGCAGACCGATTTTGGCCTGACAATCCAACACAGCGGCGGATCGGGTGGCGGACCGGGTAAACACCCCGGCAATCGCGCTGCCTTCGGCAATTTCGGCCAACATAACATCGGCGCGATCTTGGTATTTAATCCCGGCAGCTATGCTGGAAAAACGAACCCCGCCAATCGCAGGAAGGTTAGGAAAACTTTCAGGCGCGAGCGGCGAGGTCTTCATGGCTTATTCCTCAAGCAGGTCGAGATTTTGCAGGATTGTTGGGTCGAAATCACCCAATTCAGGGCGCTCAATGATTGCCAAATTGGTCAAATCTTCAAGCCGTGCATCGATGGCTTCTTCTTGAACTTTTGCTTCCAATTCGCGGTACACTTCTTCTAGTGCGGGTGCTTCTTTCAGGCGGGTTTCGTTCAATGTAACGATGTGCCATCCAAATTGGGTCTGAACGGGGTCAGAAACGTCGCCCGCTTCCATTGCCATGACGGCCTCTTCGAATGCGGGAACCATCATGCCAGCGCCAAACCAGCCCAATTCACCCCCGGACGGGCCAGATGGGCCGGTGGATTTTTCCATGGCCATTTGGGCAAAGTCCGCACCGGCTTCGATCTCTAGCTTGATCGTGGCAGCTTCTTCTTCGGTTTCGACCAGAATGTGGGACGCGTTATATTCGGTTTCCGCATCGAAATCGGCGAACATTTCCGCATAAGCTGTTTCAACGGCTTCTTGTGTGACCGCGGTCTGGTTCAGATCGTTGATCACTTCGCCTGCTTTCAGACTGCGCTCTTCGTTGGCCAGCGCATAATCAACCCGTGTCGGTGTGGTTGTCAGCGAATCTGCCAGCAATTGCTGTTGGATCAGTTGATCCAGCAGGCCGTCAAACAGCACGTCATCCGGCAGGGATTGATATTGCTGGGGCAATTGCG
Source organism: Aestuariibius sp. HNIBRBA575 (assembly GCF_040932005.1). Lineage (NCBI taxonomy): Bacteria > Pseudomonadati > Pseudomonadota > Alphaproteobacteria > Rhodobacterales > Paracoccaceae > Aestuariibius > Aestuariibius sp. HNIBRBA575. The sequence continues at coordinate 3,259,598 of NZ_CP162414.1, read as the reverse complement.
CCCGCGCGATGATCAATTCACCCAGCGTAATGTCTGTTCCATTTACGGTGGCAACAACGGTTGCAGCATTTGCACCTGTGGCGTCCTGGGCGTGAGCGGGGCCAACCAAAGTCAGCGCAATCGCCGCACTTGCAAGCAATTTTGTGTGAAGTCCCATAAATACAAGTTCCTTTCCGGCGCGCATGGGCGCGTGGCGTTGACACTGTGATAACGGCCCCTTACATCGCTTAAAGGCTCGAAGGAGACCGGTCTTGGCCCTTGTTTTAGGGGGCGCGTGCCAAAGGCACAACCAGCCTCCTCACACTTTGATGTCAGACAGGCTGCTAAGCAGCGCGGAGAAAAGATGCTGGGTTTAGGAACGATTGCCAAAAAGGTCTTTGGCACACCGAATGATCGCTTGATCAAGGCAACCCGTCCATTGGTCGCAAAGATCAACGCGCTGGAGCCAGAATTCGAAAAATTATCGGATGTTGAGCTGAAAGACAAAACCGAAGCGCTGGCCACACGGGCGATGAGCGGCGAAAGTTTGGATGCGATGCTGCCCGAAGCCTTTGCCAATTGCCGCGAAGCGGCGCGGCGTGCGCTGGGGCTGCGGGCCCATGATGTGCAGCTGATGGGTGGGATTTTCCTGCATCAGGGCAACATTTCGGAAATGAAGACCGGCGAAGGGAAAACGCTGGTTGCGACATTCCCGGCCTATCTGAATGCGCTGACCGGCAAAGGCGTGCATGTGGTGACGGTCAATGATTACCTTGCGCGGCGCGACGCGGAATGGATGGCGCAGGTGTTTACGGCGCTGGGGATGACCACAGGCGTTGTGTACCCCCAACAGCCCGATGATGAAAAACGTGCGGCGTATGCCTGCGACATCACCTATGCGACCAATAACGAACTGGGTTTTGATTATCTGCGCGATAATATGAAATCTGAACTGAGCCAGATGTCTCAGCGCGAACATAATTTTGCGATTGTGGACGAAGTTGATTCGATCCTGATTGACGAAGCCCGGACACCGTTGATTATTTCCGGCCCGGCGCAGGATCGGTCAGAACTCTATAAAACCATCGATCTGATCATCCCCGAAGTGTTGGACGAACATTTTGAGCTGGACGAAAAATCCCGGTCGGTGACCTTTACCGATGAAGGCAATGATTTTCTGGAACGGCGTTTGTCGTCGGCTGGTTTGTTGCCTGAGGGTCAGACATTGTACGACCCCGAAAGCACAACCCTGGTGCATCACATCAACCAGGGCTTGCGGGCGCATAAATTGTTTACCAAGGACAAGGACTACATCGTTCGCAACAACGAAGTGGTGCTGATCGACGAATTTACCGGTCGGATGATGTCAGGTCGGCGGTTGTCCGATGGCCTGCACCAAGCGATCGAAGCCAAAGAAAACTGCGCCATTCAGGCGGAAAACGTCACATTGGCCAGTGTGACATTCCAGAACTATTTCCGGCTTTATAACAAATTGTCCGGCATGACCGGCACCGCGTTGACCGAAGCCGAAGAATTTGACGATATCTATAAACTGGGCGTGGTCGAAGTGCCGACAAACCGTCCTGTTGCACGTATTGATGACCATGATCAGGTGTTCCGCACCGCCAAGGAAAAATTCGACGGCGTTGTGAAATCCATCAAAGAAGCCAACGAAAAGGGCCAGCCGGTTCTGGTTGGGACCACATCGATTGAAAAATCCGAAATGCTGTCCCAGTTGCTGACATCGGCGGATATCAAGCACAACGTTTTGAATGCACGCCAGCACGAACAAGAGGCCCAGATCGTGGCCGATGCCGGGAAACTGGGTGCGGTGACGATTGCCACAAACATGGCCGGGCGTGGGACCGACATTAAGTTGGGCGGTAACGTCGAATTTAAGGTCATGGAAGCCATCGCTGCCGAACCTGATGTCGATCATGCGGTGATCCGTACCCGGATCGAAGAAGGCCACGCCGCAGACGAAGAGGCCGTCAAAGAGGCAGGTGGCCTGTATGTTCTGGCCACAGAACGCCACGAAAGCCGCCGGATTGATAACCAGCTGCGCGGTCGTTCTGGACGTCAGGGGGATCCGGGTCGGTCCAGCTTCTTCCTGTCTTTGGATGATGATCTGATGCGGATTTTTGGCTCGGAACGTCTGGACAAAGTTCTGAGCAGCCTTGGCATGAAAGAAGGCGAAGCGATTGTGCACCCTTGGGTAAATCGGTCGCTGGAACGCGCACAAGCCAAGGTCGAAGGGCGCAACTTTGACATTCGTAAACAGCTGCTGAAATTTGATGACGTGATGAATGATCAACGTAAGGTGATCTTTTCTCAGCGTCGTGAAATCATGGAAAGTCAGGACGTTTCCGAGATCACCAAAGACATGCGTCACGAAGTTATCGAAGATTTGATCGACACCTATATGCCCCCCAAAACCTATGCGGATCAGTGGGACATGAAAGGGTTCTATGCGGATGTGATCAAGCATCTGAACATCGACGAACCCGTCATGGCGTGGGCCGAAGAAGAGGGCGTCGATGACGAGATTATCCAAGAGCGACTGGAAGCGGCGTCGGATAAATACATGGACGAAAAGACCGAAACATTTGGTCGTGAAACCATGTTGGGCATCGAAAAACAGATTTTGCTGCAAACCATCGACGGCAAATGGCGTGAACATCTGCTGACACTGGAACATCTGCGGTCTGTGGTTGGGTTCCGTGGCTATGCGCAGCGTGATCCGTTGAACGAATACAAAACCGAAGCGTTCCAATTGTTCGAAGGCCTGCTGGATGGGTTGCGGTCTGATGTGACCGAAAAACTGGGCCAGATTCGCCCAATGACCCAAGAAGAGCAGCAAGCCATGATTGCGCAAATCACCGCGCAACAGAAACAATTGGCCGAGGGTGCTAAATCCGCAGGGCAGGTCCCAGCCGCCAAAGAAGGCGCACGTCCGGGCTTTGTCGAAGATGACCCCAAAACATGGGGAAACCCAGGCCGCAATGACGATTGCCCCTGTGGTTCGGGCAAGAAATTCAAACATTGCCATGGTAAATTGGCGTAAACGCTGCCCGATTTCTGACAGAATGAATCCTTAGGTCGGCCCTTCTTGGGCCACCTTTGAGGGTCAGATTGTTTCCAAATCCGTTATGGAGTGGAGGCAGTCATGTCCCGAGTTAGAAAAATTGTGACCTTAGGTGGCACCTTTGCGGTGGCTCTTGGAATTGGGTTCGTCATGCAGAACGGCGATGCGCTTGCATCGCGGTTTGCGTCTGATGACACCACAACAACCCAAGACGTGACCCCGATCGCAAATGCAAATCCGTCCGGCATTGGACCCGCTGACATCCAGCCGCCAGCTGAAATGGCGATGGTTGGATCGCTCCCTATTCAAGACAAGGCGCCCGTGATGCCAGCAGAACCGATTCATCTGGCTGCGGCGCTGGATGATCAGGGTTTGGCTGATTTATTGCCTCATTCGGCTGATGCGGGCATTGCCACATCACCTGAATGCGAAGTGACCATGTCAGCAACAATTGCCCCAATGGCGATGGTTGACCTGTCTGTGACGGCGCCCTGTGCCCCAGTTGCGCGGGTTACCATCCATCACCAGGGCATGATGTTCACCACATTGACGGATGCGTCCGGCATTGCAGATGTTCAAGTGCCGGCACTGGCAGAAACAGCGATCTTTATTGCCGCTTTCGAAAATGGCAGTGGCGGTTTGTCGACTGTGACTGTGCCTGAACTGGCGATGTATGACCGTGCGGTTCTGCAATGGCAGGGGCAATCAGGGTTGCAAATCCATGCCCGCGAATTTGGCGCTGATTACGGTCAGGACGGCCACATCTGGAATGCCGCCACCGGGACGACTGATGGCACAACAGGATTTATGGTGCGATTGGGCGCTGACCACATAGAAGCCCCGCTATTGGCCGAGGTTTACACCTTTCCCAGCGGTACCGCATCGCGCGACGGGTCGATTGCGCTGTCCGCCGAAGCGGAAATTACCGCAGGCAATTGCGGTCGCCAAATTTCGGCCCAAAGTTTACAGATTTCACCCGGCTCATTGACCGAAGCGCTCGATTTAACGCTCACAATGCCCGATTGTGATGCTGTGGGTGACTTTCTGGTGTTGAAAAATATGTTTCAGGACTTAACACTAGCCGCAAGATGACGCGCGTATGTGAACGGTTCCTTCGACTGATCCAAAACGGTGCGGCGATTTTCGCCGCACTTTTCATTTGTGCGACCACCGTTTGGGCAGACCCCGTTATGATATCCGCTGACGGTGGGTTTGAACTCTCGGGGGACGTGCTTGGATTTGATGGGACCTATCTGCGCCTCGAAACAGAACACGGCGAAGTCACCGTTGATTTCGCCCGCGTCACCTGTGCAGGGGCGGATTGCCCTGACCCGGACGGTCTTCCGGTTCTGCGCCTGTCTGGGTCCACACGTATTGCCGAAATATTACTGCCCGCTCTGATCGAAGGATTTGCGCGCAACGAACGGCTGTTGATCCAACGGCATGAAATTGATGCCAGCCATTTCGCCTATGATCTGACGGATAGCGACACGGACATAGCTGCAAAATTTCTGTTTCGCAGCACCACAACAAACGAAGGTTTTGCCGATCTGCTGGCCCACGAAGCCGATATCGTCATGGCGATTCGTGAAATTCGCGACCAAGAGGCAGATCTCGCGCGTGAAGTCGGCCTCGGAACTTTGGGATCCGCGCGACAAGCCCGCATTCTGGCGATGGATGGGATCGTGCCCATCACATCGTTGTCGCAGCCCGTGACATCCATCGACCCCGAAGATTTGGCGCGCGTTTTCACTGGCGAAATCACGCGGTGGTCTGAATTGGGCGGCGTCGATTTGCCAATTAAGCTGCACCTGCCAGATGCGCAAAACGGTTTGGCGCAGGGGTTCGAAGACTTGGTTTTTCGATCAACCGGCGCGGAAATGACGACGGATATTCAACGACATAACAGTGTTCAGACGCTTGTTGATGCGGTGTCGCGGGATGTGCGGGCGCTGGGCATTGCCCATTCCAAAGCGTTTGGGTCGTCCTCGCCGATGGCGCTGGTTGGGGAATGCGGTCGTCAATCCACACCCAGTCGCGTCACGTTGATGACCGGGGATTATCCCCTGACGCAGCCGTTGTTTTTGTATCTGCCTGCCAGACGTTTGCCGCCGATGGCGACGCGGTTTTTGGCCTGGCTCAGATCGGCGGATGCGCAATTGATCATCCGGCGTGCTGGATTTGTGGATCAGGGTCACATGACGATCCCAATTGATGCCCAAGGCGCGCGATTTGCCGCCGCTATCGAAACCGCAGGCCCGGATATTCCGCTGACTGAATTGCAACGCATGGTGCGTTTGTTGGGGCCGCGTGAACGGGTGGCGACCACGTTCCGGTTTGAGGTTGGATCGACGCGTTTGACGGCGCTGTCGCGATCCAATGTTCAATTGCTGGCCAAAGCGATCCGTGACGGTGAATACGAAGACCAAGAGCTGATCTTTGTTGGTTTCAGCGATGGACGGGGCCCGGCCGCCGCCAATCGCGACCTGTCCAGCGCCCGTGCCGATGCCGTCCGTCGCGAAGTGATCGCCGCACTGGGCGATCACATCCCGTTGAATGTCGAACTGGGCACAGATGCCTTTGGCGAAGCGATGCCAATGGGCTGTGACACGTCCGAATGGGGCCGACAGATGAACCGTCGGGTCGAATTGTGGGTTGAGCCTTAGCTGGCTTCCTAAAGCAACCCTTCAGCGCGAAAACTGATTTCGCGTGATTTGCCGATAATCAGATGATCATGCAGCGTCAGTGATAATGCGCGTGCCGCTTGTTCCACTTGTTTGGTCATGGCGATGTCTTCGGGGGACGGTGTTGGGTCCCCTGAGGGGTGGTTGTGCACCAAAATGATTGCGGATGCGTTTAATTCCAGCGCCCGTTTCATGATTTCGCGGGGATAAACCGGCACATGATCAACGGTTCCGGTGCCTTGGGCTTCGTCTTCGATCAATGTGTTTTTACGGTCCAGAAACAGAACACGGAATTGTTCGGTATCGCGGTGGGCCATGATCGTGTGGCAATAGTCCAACAGTGAATCCCAGCTGGACAATACGGGGCGCTGAATGACACGCGCGCGGGCCATACGGTGGGTGGCCGCCTCGATAATTTTGAGTTCGGTAATCACGGCTTCACCGATGCCTTTAACCTCAGACAGGCGCGCGGCGGGGGCAGAGAGCACACGATTGAAGTCCCCAAAGGCGTCGATCAGGGCGCGGGCAATTGGTTTGACATCCTGGCGGGGAATGGCGCGGAACAGGACCAGTTCCAGCAATTCATAGTCGGGCATTGCATCCGCGCCGCCATCGTTAAACCGGGCGCGCAGGCGTTTGCGATGATCCTTAATATAAGAAGGTAGGCGTGCGCCCTGTGGAATGGCTGGCACGATCTGGACGTCCTGATCTGCGGGATCAGCGACAAAAAGGGGCAACGGCATTTCTGCCATGTGGCGCAGCTTGGACATGGGTCCATCTTGCTGTCGATTCGCTTTCGGATTGGTTAACAAACCTTAATGCAGAATCAAAAAGCGCCCCAAAATAGGGGCGCTTTGATATTGGATCGGTAAGGATTTAGCCCTTCATCCCGTCCCAAAAGCTTTTGACTGCTGAAAAGAACTTAGACGAATGAGGGTTATTTTCTTCACCCAGCTTGTCAAATTCGCGCAACAATTCTTTCTGCTTGGAGGACAGATTGACCGGTGTTTCCACGGCCAATTCGATGAACATATCCCCAGCGGCACCGCCACGCAGACCTGGCATGCCTTTGGAACGCAGGCGCATTTGACGGCCAGACTGGCTTCCTGCGGGGATTTTCACGCGTGAGCGACCGCCATCAATGGTGGGCACTTCGATGTCACCACCCAAGGCCGCTGTGGCCATGGAAACAGGGACGCGACAGAACAATTGCTGCCCATCACGCTGGAACAGGTCATGATCATCCACCTCAATAAAGATGTAGAGATCGCCGGACGGACCACCGCGCATCCCGGCTTCGCCTTCGCCTGCCAGACGAATACGTGTGCCGGTTTCAACACCTGCAGGAATGTTCACAGACAGCGACCGGTCCTTTTGGACGCGACCCTGACCGTGGCAATTGCCGCATGGGTTTTTGATGGTCTGGCCCATGCCGTTACAGGTCGGACAGGTGCGTTCCACCGTAAAGAAACCCTGCTGCGCGCGCACCTTGCCCATGCCGGAACATGTGGGGCAGGTTTGCGGTTCAGCACCACCTTCGGCGCCCGTGCCGCTGCAGGTATCACAGCCCACAGATGTCGGGACATTGATGGTTTTGTGCATTCCCCCAAAGGCGTCTTCGAGTGAAATCCGCAGGTTGTAGCGCAGATCACTGCCGCGCGACGCACGTGGGCGTCCACCACCCTGACCGCCGCCGCGACCGCCCATGAAGTCACCAAACAGGTCGTCAAACACATCCGAAAATGCCGACGCAAAATCGCCCTGACCACCACCGCCGGGACGCCCGCCGCCGCCCATGCCACCTTCGAAGGCTGCATGGCCATAGCGGTCATAGGCTGCCTTCTTTTCGGCATCCTTCAGGATCTCATAGGCTTCGTTGGCTTCTTTGAACTGATCTTCGGCTTTGGGGTTGTCGGCGTTTCGATCAGGATGCAGCTCTTTCGCTTTGCCGCGATAGGCTTTCTTGATCTCATCCGCACTTGCGCCCTTAGCGACGCCTAATACGTCGTAAAAATCGCGTTTCGCCATGGAAATCTCCCTTTTGGGAATAGAGAGACCGGCCCCATGAATAGGACCGGCCCCATAGTTTCAGGCGGATTACGAACGTTTGTCGCCGTCCAGATCTTCGAAGTCAGCGTCAACGATGTCGTCATCCATAGCGGCTGGGCCATCGTCATGCTCGGTTTCTTCACCGGCTTCTTCGGCTTGCGCCTTATAGATCGCTTCGCCCAGTTTCATGGCCGACTCGGTCACGTTCTGAACACCTGCGCGGATCTTCTCGGCGGTTGCGTCGCCTTCCAGATCGTCTTTCAGCGCGGCGATGGCCAGCTCGATCACTTCGATCGTGGTTGGGTCAACCTTGTCTTTGTGCTCTTCCATGGACTTTTCAGTCGAATGGATCAGGCTCTCAGCTTGGTTGCGCGCTTCGACCATTTCTTTGCGCTCTTTATCGGCCTCAGCGTTGGCTTCGGCGTCTTTGACCATTTGTTCGATGTCATCATCGGACAGACCGCCAGAGGCTTGGATGGTGATCGATTGCTCTTTGTTGGTGCCTTTGTCTTTGGCCGCAACAGACACGATGCCGTTGGCGTCGATGTCGAAGGTGACTTCGATCTGTGGCATGCCGCGTGGCGCTGGTGGAATTTCTTCCAGGTTGAATTGGCCCAACATTTTGTTGTCAGCGGCCATTTCACGTTCCCCTTGGAACACGCGCAATGTCACGGCGTTTTGGTTGTCTTCCGCGGTTGAGAAAGTCTGGGACTTTTTCGTTGGGATGGTTGTGTTGCGATCGATCAGACGTGTGAAAACACCGCCCAATGTTTCGATACCCAGCGACAATGGTGTCACGTCCAGCAGAACCACGTCTTTGACGTCGCCCTGTAGAACACCGGCCTGAATGGCAGCGCCCAGCGCAACAACTTCGTCCGGGTTCACACCTTTGTGGGGCTCTTGGCCAAAGAATTTGGTGACGTCTTCGATCACCTTTGGCATCCGTGTCATACCACCAACCAGAACGATTTCATCGATATCGCTGGTGGACAGGCCGGCGTCTTTCAACGCAGCTTGGCATGGCTTCATGGATGCTTTGATCAGGTCGTTGACCAGGCTTTCCAGTTTGGCACGTGTCAGTTTCATAACCATGTGCAATGGCGCGCCATCGGACCCCATGGAAATAAACGGTTGGTTGATTTCTGTTTGCTGTGCGCTGGACAGTTCGATCTTGGCTTTTTCAGCGGCTTCTTTCAGACGCTGTAGGGCCATTTTGTCTTTGGTCAGGTCAACGCCGTTCTCTTTTTTGAACTGGTCGGCCAGATAGTTGACGATGCGCATGTCAAAGTCTTCGCCGCCCAGGAATGTGTCCCCGTTGGTGGATTTCACTTCGAACAGGCCGTCGTCGATTTCCAGAACTGTGACGTCGAATGTACCGCCACCAAGGTCATATACGACGATGGTTTTGGTTTCTTGTTTGTCCAGACCATAGGCCAGCGCAGCCGCGGTCGGCTCGTTGATAATCCGCAGCACTTCGAGGCCAGCAATTTTACCGGCGTCTTTGGTCGCCTGACGCTGAGCGTCGTTAAAGTAAGCAGGAACCGTGATCACAGCTTGGGTCACTTCTTCGCCCAAATAGGATTCTGCGGTTTCTTTCATTTTGCCCAGGATAAAGGCAGAAATCTGAGCCGGGGAATAAGTTTCGCCCTTGGCTTGAACCCATGCATCGCCATTGCCGCCGTCGACGATTTCGAATGGCAGGTTCTTTTTGTCTTTGGCCAGATGTTTGTCGTCATTGCGACGTCCAACCAGACGTTTCACACCAAAGATGGTGTTTTCAGGGTTAGTCACAGCTTGGCGTTTGGCGGGCTGGCCGACCAGACGTTCGTCATCTGTGAACGCAACGATAGATGGTGTTGTGCGTGCGCCTTCTGCGTTTTCGATAACGCGCGGCTGAGAGCCATCCATGATAGCTACGCAAGAGTTGGTGGTCCCGAGGTCAATCCCGATGACTTTTCCCATTTTCAAATCCCTCTTTAGATTAGGCGATGTGAGTAGGCGCGGACCCTAACTGGCACCCACGCCCGTGTATTAACGATTAGATGCGATGGAATGGTCCATCGCGGATCACAGCGCTATATAGGGATCACAAAGGCGACCTGCAACGGTTACGAGGGGCAAACAGCGGCAAAATTGCAATTGAAACGCTTGTTTTGCACAGATCATCCATGTTGGGTGCGCTAACACCCCTGGTCGATCAATTTTTTAAAGGAAATTTTAACCAAACCGGGCCGGAATCACCGATGCGAAACCGGTCAGTTTCCCAGCAGAGAACAACAGCCTGACAGCATTTCGGTTTCGCCTGATCCCGTGGTCAATATTCCGATTTCCAGCCCAAAGTTTTGGTCGGACATGCCATCGCTACAGCTGCGATTGTGGACCATGGCGGTAAATTCACCGGCCTTGTCTGATCCCTGAATGGCATGAGATCCGGTGAAACCGCGTGCGGCAATCATCAAGCCGGTGGTGTAGATCTGCCCAATGCCGTCCATGGATTGCATCACGCTCTGGCCTCCTTGGACCAGATCAAAGCTCCAAAACGGTTCGGTTCCGTGACAGGCTAGCCGCCGGGTCAGGGCATAATCGCCTTGTTCCCAACGCTGCATGAACCGCAAACTGATCCAGCCGGATTGTTCGCCTACATTGATCATGCCCCAGCGCCCATCATCCGATGCGGTGATGATTTCGACCCCGCGTAAATTCGGGCCCAACATGCCCAAAATTGCGGCAGAGGCGTTTGGCTCTGCGCGAATGTTGAGCTGATCATCCGCCGCAACGCCCGTGACGTCATAAAGCGCCGGAAAGGATTGCGCCCAAACCAAAGCAGGCGCGGCCATCGCGATCATGACCAAATAGGCCCAGAGAAAACGGCGGATCATTTGCCAGCGGTCCAGCTAACCGATGCGTATTTACGTGTGTAAAATTCGCCCATCATTCCCAGCATGATCAACGTGCAACTCAGGATGAGGGGATAGCTGACCGTAGAATTCAGGGGGTCGTAATTGATAAAGGTAAAGCCGCGCGCCTGATCGATGGAATGAAACAATGGGTTCCAGTCAAACAGAGAAATCAGATAGGGCGGCATCGTGTTGGCCACAAACATTTTGCCCGATGCGATCATATTGGCCCGGGCGTAAATCTGTGATGCGATCTGAACAAAGCCGGGGAACCATGGCTTGAGCGATAGGAAAATCACGCCAACTGCAACGCCGGAAAACCACGCTAACAGCAACATAGCAAAGGCATTTACCGGCTCTTCGATCAGGACGGGGGTCATGATGACATGGTACAAAAACAACACGGTCAGCAAGGACAGAACCTGAATATAAAGCGACCCCACCGCCGCGGCTGTGATGGTCACAATGGTGTTCATCGGCGCGTGTTTCATCATCGCGGATGCCGGACCTTCGGCTTTGACGACAGCGCCCATTGCCTTGGTGTGGGTCAGAAACAGGAAAATCCCGGACATAATATAGAGCAGGAAATCGCCCTTAATCGCGGCGCCCCGCAGGCCCAATACCGAAAACATAAAATAGAACGCGATCACAAACACAATGGTCTGCATCATATTCATGATCAGACCCATCAATGCGTTTTGGTGATCCTTGCGGATTTCGCGCACAATCGAATGATAGATCAGCTCAACCATCGCCAAGGCGGTGCCATGCGCGGATTGGGGTGAACGTGCCTCAAACATAATGGGGTCCTGTCATCGGGGTATTTTGTAGGACGATTTTCTTTTGTCGCATGAAATTCTTGCTGATCTCTTTAAGCGAAAGCATAAGAGGCGCGAACATGTGTTTCAACAAAAACACCCGTGAATTGATTTTATCGGAGACGAAGTATGGATTTTCAGAAACTAACAGAAGAAATGCGCCGCCTTGCACTGGAAGCCGGCGACAAGATTATGGAAATTTACGAAGCGGATGATTTCGACGTGCGGTCCAAATCTGATGACAGCCCGGTCACAGCGGCCGATCTGGCTGCGGATGCGATCATTTCCAAGGGTCTGCGCGCAGCCTTTCCCGATGTGACATTGATCACCGAAGAGCAATCTGATTCACACGCCCTGTCCGCCAGCACGTTTTTGATCGTGGACCCGCTGGACGGTACCAAAGAGTTTATCCACCGTCGCGGCGATTTCACTGTGAACATAGCCTATGTGGTTGACGGCGCACCGATCCGCGGTGTGGTTTACGCCCCCGCCAAAGGCCGCCTGTTCATCACCGATGCGGATGGCAAAACATCCGAAGAGAAAGCCCCGTTTGACAACGCGACCCCCGGCACACAGACGCCGATCAGCGTTACAACACCTGACAATGACGGGCTGATGATCGTGGCGTCCAAATCCCACCGCGACCAAGCAACCGAAGATTACATCAACAAATACAACGTCAAAGACAGCCGCAGCGCCGGGTCTTCGTTGAAATTCTGTCTGGTCGCGACAGGCGAAGCGGACATTTACCCGCGCGTTGGCCGCACCATGGAATGGGACACAGCGGCCGGTCATGCGGTTCTGATCGGGGCAGGCGGCGATGTCGTGCGTTTTGATGACCACACCCCATTGCGCTACGGCAAAGAGGATTTCGCCAATCCGTTCTTTATCGCCTATGCGCCCGGCGTTGATCTGAAAACCGCCTGATGTCATCGCTGATCGTCATCCCCGCCCGATTTGCGTCGACACGCTATCCCGGAAAGCCCTTGGTCAATCTGACCGGGGCGGATGGGCAGGCCCGCAGTTTGGTGCAACGTTCCTGGGAGGCGGCCTGTCAGGTGCATGGCGTGGACCGGGTTGTGGTGGCAACGGATGACGATCGCATTGCCGACGCAGCGACCGATTTTGGTGCCGAAGTTGTCATGACATCGGAATCATGTCGCAATGGCACCGAACGGGTGGCCGAAGCCTATGATGCGTTGGGCGGCGGCTATGACATCGTGGTCAATCTACAAGGTGACGCCCCGCTGACGCCGCCTTGGTTTGTTGAGGATCTGATCAATGGTCTGCGCGACAATCCCGTGGCCGAAGTGGCCACACCCGTTTTGCGGTGTGACGGGCGGGCGCTGAACGGGTTCCTAGAGGATCGGCGCGCGGGTCGTGTTGGTGGAACAACTGCGGTTTTTGGGATAGATAACAACGCGTTATATTTCTCCAAAGAGGTTGTCCCTTATACAGGTCAAACCTATCAAGATGATGATGAAACCCCGGTTTTTCATCATGTTGGGGTCTATGCCTATCGTCCCTCTGCGCTGGCGGCCTATCCCCGCTGGGCGGCAGGCCCCCTAGAAGGCCTGGAAGGTCTGGAACAATTACGTTTCTTGGAACGCGGCTCTCATATGCTTTGTGTTGAGGTCGAATCCCGTGGGCGACAGTTCTGGGAACTGAACAACCCCGAAGATGTTCCGCGCCTTGAGGCAATGATGCGCGAAATGAAGCTTAATTGAGTAGAATTGTCGCGATCTTGCATCAAAAATGCCGATTTATCATTAGTTTGATATACACTGTGAGCGTCTAGGTTGGATTTCACCAAGATTTTGTCATATTCAACCTGTAGTGACGGCGCATATCGCAGATTCACTGATTAATAATGTAAAATTTGAGGCCTAAAATGAAGAGACGTGTAACCAAAGCAATCTTTCCGGTGGCTGGCTTAGGGACTCGTTTTCTTCCCGCAACCAAGTCGGTTCCCAAGGAAATCATGACTTTGGTTGATCGCCCATTGATCCAATATGCCATCGACGAAGCGCGCGCCGCCGGGATCAAAGAATTTATCTTTGTGACGTCTCGCGGCAAAGGCGCGCTAGAGGATTATTTTGACCACTCTAACGAGCTGGAAAATACCCTGCGCAAAAAGGGCAAAATGGATTTGTTGGAGACGCTGAAAAGCACCAACATGGATAGCGGTGCCATCGCGTATATCCGTCAGCACAAAGCGCTGGGATTGGGGCATGCCGTATGGTGCGCCCGCCGTTTGGTTGCCAATGAACCGTTTGCGGTGATCCTGCCGGACGATGTGATCGCAGCCGAAAAACCTTGTTTGCAGCAAATGGTCGAAGCCTACGAAGAAACCGGTGGCAGCATGGTTGCCGCCATGGAAGTGCCCAGTGAAAAGGCGTCTTCTTATGGGATGCTCGACGTCAAAGAAGACATGGGCACCATCGTGTCGGTCAAAGGGATGGTCGAAAAGCCGCCCGCAGACGAAGCGCCGTCAAACCTGGCGGTGATCGGTCGTTATATCCTGTCGCCAAAAATCATGCAGAACCTGAATAAAATTGATCGTGGGGCTGGGGATGAAATCCAGCTGACCGACGCAATTGCGCAGGAAATGAACGAAGACCGCGATGTCTTTGGCTATCGTTTTTCCGGTCAGCGCTATGATTGCGGCACCAAGGCGGGGTTCCTGCAGGCGACGGTTGCCTTTGGTCTGGCGCGTCCCGATCTGGGTCCAGAATTCTCTGAATATCTTGAGAGCATGGTCGCCCTTCGAAACGCCGCGCAATAAGACCGAGGTCGCAAATGACAACAGTATTGGTAACGGGAGGTGCGGGCTATATCGGGTCGCACGCCTGCAAAGCGTTGGCCCGCGCCGGCTATACCCCTGTCACGTTTGATAACTTTGAAACCGGTTGGCGGGATGCGGTTAAATTTGGCCCCCTCGAAGAGGGCGATTTGCAAGATCGCGATCGTCTGCGGGATGTGTTTGCCAAACATAAACCTGTCGCTGTGATGCATTTTGCGGCGCTGTCTTTGGTCGGCGAAAGCATGTCAAACCCCGGCAAATACTGGCGTTCCAACGTGGGCGGATCGCTGAATTTGATCGAAGCGGCCGCCGAGGCAGGCTGCAAAAACTTTGTGTTTTCATCGACTTGCGCCACTTACGGGGATCAAGACGGCGTGGTGTTGGATGAAAACAGCACCCAAATGCCGATCAATTCCTATGGCGCATCCAAACGCGCGATTGAGGACATCCTTGATAACTTTCGCGCATCCCATGGCTTAAACTCTGTCATATTCCGTTATTTCAACGTGGCGGGCGCTGACCCGGATGGCGAAGTGGGGGAATTCCACCAGCCAGAAACCCATTTGATCCCGCTGATGCTGGACGCGATTGAGGGAAAACGGGACGCGTTGACCATTTTTGGCACGGATTACGACACGCCAGACGGGACCTGTATCCGTGATTATGTGCATGTTTGCGATCTGGTGGATGCCCATGTTCTGGGGCTGAAATGGCTAGAGGACGAAAAAGGCAGCCGTGCGTTTAATCTGGGCACGGGGACCGGGTTTTCGGTGCGCGAAGTGGTGCATCATTCTGGGTCTGTGACCAACAAACCGGTTCCCATTATCGAAGGCGCACGCCGGGCGGGGGATGCGACCGCACTTGTCTCGGGTAGTCGGCGCGCCGACAAAGAGCTAGGCTGGAAGCCAACACGATCCACCTTGGAGAATATGATCGCAGATGCATGGCGCTGGCACCAAAATGGCCATTACGATCGGTAAACCCTAATGGGCCGGTCGCGTCTGGTCGACGCCTATGACATGCGCCTGCGTCGGCGTCGGCTATTGTGGCGCAGTTTTCGGTCGCGCCACGCCCTGACGCCGGTTCAACAACGAACCAAGCTGATCGGCAAAAACGATCTGTTGCTGTTTTCAACCATGCGCAACGAAGCCGCGCGCCTGCCGTTTTTCCTTAGCCACTATCGCAAGCTGGGGATCCGTCATTTCCTGATCGTGGACAATGCCAGTGACGATGGCACAACCGAATACCTGACCCAACAGCCCGATGTGTCGGTCTGGACCACAAATGCCTCTTACCGAGACTCGCGTTTTGGTGTGGATTGGCTGACATGGTTGCAAATGCGCTATGGTGCCCGTCATTGGTGCCTGACGGCGGATGCGGACGAAATACTGATCTATCCACATATGGATGATCGCCCTCTGGATGTCTTGACGCGGTGGCTTGATCAGCGGGGTGCGCCATCATTTGGGGCTATGATGCTGGACATGTATCCCCAAGGTCCGCTTGGCACAGCGCCCTATCACCCCGGTCAGGATCCAGCAGAGGTTCTGAACTGGTTTGATGTCGATAATTACACCTGGGAAATGTTGCCGAAATATCGCAACGTTTCAATCCGGGGCGGCGTGCGTAAACGTCTCTTCTTTCAGGATAAACCGGGTCACGCGCCCCATTTGCATAAGGTTCCTCTGGTGCGTTGGAACCGCCGGTTTGCCTATGTCAGTTCAACCCATACCGCATTGCCACGACGCCTGAACGCGGCATTTGATGATCGACGACACTTACCAACAGGCGTGTTTTTACACAGTAAATTTCTGGATGGAATCATTCAGAAATCGGACGAAGAAAAACGCCGCAGACAGCATTTTACCCATGCGGAACGTTATGATGATTACTATGACCGGATCATCGCCAATCCGACATTGTGGTATGAAAATTCGGTCCGCTATCAGGGCTGGGAACAGCTAGAGGAGCTGGGCCTGATGACCCGGGGCGCGTGGCGCTGACATTTCAATGGCTTGGAACGGTCACAATGGTTTACGTCAGCGGCATGAAACCTTATTGTTTCGAAATAAGTGACAATTCCCGGCAAAAGGGAAAGAGAGTGTTAAGCGCTTTTGAGTAGGCAGGACGTAGGTTCCGGCGTGGTGAAGGATCGAATTTGGGCATTCGTCAAACATATCGCTTGCGATTGCGTCGTAAACGCTGGCGGATTCGTGCGTTCAGAAAGCGGCACGAACTAAAGTCTGTTGTTGATCGTACAAATCAGATCAAACGGTCGGATTCGTTTGTCTTTTCGACATTTCGGAACGAAATGATCCGGCTTCCGTATTTTCTGGAATATTACCGCGCCATGGGTGTCGGCCATTTCTTTATGGTCGATAATGACAGTGATGATGGCGCGCGTGAATACCTGTCCCAGCAGCCCGATGTGTCCCTATGGACCACCAAATCCAGCTATAAACGCGCCCGGTTTGGGGTGGATTGGCTGAACTGGCTGCAGTTGAAATATGGCCATGATCATTGGTGTCTGGTGGTCGATCCCGACGAATTCTTTGTATATCCGTTCTGTGATACGCGCCCGCTAAAGGCGTTGACCGATTGGTTGGATGCCTCGGCGGTGCGATCCTTTGGGGCGATGTTGTTGGATATGTATCCAAAAGGTCCGATTGATGCGGTTCCCTATCAGGCAGGGCAAAACCCGATGGAAATTCTGTCGTGGTTTGATGCCGGGAATTATTCGATCTACCAAAACCCCAAATTTCAAAACCTGTGGATTCAGGGCGGTCCACGGATGCGGATGTTCTTTGATCAGGAACCTTGGCGCGCGCCTGCATTGAACAAAACGCCGTTGGTGAAATGGAACCGGCATTACGCCTATGAAAGTTCAACTCATATGCTGCTGCCGCGGTCGTTGAATTTGACCTATGATCAATGGGGTGGCGAAATGGCGACCGGGGTTTTGCTACATGCGAAATTCCTGTCAAATTTCGATCAGAAAGCCGCAGAAGAGCTGAAGCGTAAACAGCACTACGCCAACAGCAAAGAATACCGCGCCTATGCCGAAGGTCTGGCAGATAGCCCCGATTTCTGGTGCAAGTGGAGCGAAAAATACATCAATTGGCGACAGCTTGAAATCCTCGGGATCATGTCCAAAGGAAACTGGGCATGAGCGTCGGCATCGTCATGTTGGTTCACAATGATCTGCATCGCGCAGAGCAGGTGATCCGCCATTGGAATGATGCAGGCTGTCCCGTGGTTGTGCATGTAGACAAAAAAGTGTCGCGTGCTGTTTTTGATAAGTTTCGCAATGCGTTGGCAAATCTGGAAGATGTTAAATTCAGCCGCCGTCACAAATGTGAATGGGGCGCATGGGGCATTGTTGCAGCGTCGCAATCCGCGTCGGAACTGATGCTGAAATCCTTTGACGAAGTGAGCCACGTTTATTTGGCATCCGGGTCCTGTATGCCGTTGCGCCCGGTCAAAGAGCTGATCAAATACCTGGCGGCGCGCCCCCGCACGGACTTCATCGAAAGCGCAACAACAGCCGATGTGCCTTGGACCGTTGGCGGTTTGGACGAGGAACGGTTCACGCTCTATTTCCCGTTTAAATGGCGCAGCCAACGCCGTCTGTTTGATCGATTTGTATCGCTACAGCGCCGGTTCAAAATCAAACGCAACATCCCCGCCGGTATCGTGCCGCATATGGGGTCGCAATGGTGGTGCCTGACCCGTCAGACGTTGTCGGCCATTTTGCAGGACCCGGATCGCGAACGGTATGACCGCTATTTCAGCAAGGTGTGGATCCCAGATGAAAGCTATTTTCAGACCTTGGTGCGGCTCTATGGTCAAAACGTAGAGAGCCGGTCGCTGACCCTGTCAAAGTTCGATTTTCAGGGTAAACCGCATATTTTCTATGATGATCATCTGCAATTGCTACGTCGGTCTGACTGCTTTGTTGCGCGCAAAATCTGGCCAGATGCGGATCGGCTGTATCAGACGTTTTTGAATGACCCGGCGGGCGCGATGAAAGGCGCTGAACCCAATCCCAGTAAAATTGATCGTATTTTTGCCAAAGCGGTCGAACGCCGCACATTGGGGCGCAAAGGTCTGTTTATGCAGGGGCGGTTCCCGGATGAATACTGGGCGAACGGTCTGACATCTTCGCAATATTCGATCTTTGAAGGGTTCACTGAACTGTTTGAGGATTTTGAACCTTGGCTGGCCCGTGCAACCAATGCCCGCGTGCATGGCCATCTATATGCCCCTGAGGGGGCTGAATTTGACGGCCGTGGCGACACCTATGCCGGTGCGATGTCCAAATCCGTCCAGATGCGCGACTATAATGCGCGGATGTTTTTGACCAACCTGATCTGGAACACACGTGGCGAACGCCAATGTTTCCAATTTGGCCCGCGCGATAGTCAGTATATTTCCTGGGATGTCGCCAAGGATCCAAATGCTCGGATCAGTGTCATCTCTGGCGCTTGGGCTGTGCCGCTGTTTCAGTCGAACAAAAATTTCGCAGATATCCGTGCCGAAGCCGCAGAGCTGCAAAAAATCGAGGCCGATCATCTTTATGCGTTGCGATCCCCCTATGCCAAGGCCCGCATTCGCATCTGGACCATGGCCGAATTTATCGAAGCCCCGATGGAGGCATTGCAAGGCATCATCGACGAACATGGTGCCAGCAGCCCCAGCAAACTGACAGAAGCCCCCAAAATGGTCGATCTGACCGGGTTTGGGCAATTCTTGCAGAACCTCAAAAATCAGGGGATGCACCCCTATCTGATGGGGGACTTTCCAGTGGATCGTGCCCCGAACCAGGATCGCGGCAAACGCCGGAAACCTTATTTGGTGAAATAAATGTCCCGATTTGATTATTTCGTCGTCTTTGCAGAAATGCGGACGGGGTCGAACTTCTTAGAAGCAAACATAAACGCGTTTGATGGCCTGCAATGTCACGGAGAGGCGTTCAATCCGCATTTCATCGGCTATCCCAACACCGATGACATCCTTGGCGTGCGGCTGGGGCTGCGTCAGGCCGATCCAGAGGTGCTGATTGACGCGATCAAGGAACAAAGCGACGGGCTGGGCGGGTTTCGGTTTTTCAACGACCATGATCAGCGTGTTCTGGATGTGGTTCTGCCAGATCCGCGCTGTGCCAAAATTATTCTGACCCGAAACCCGGTCGAAAGCTATGTCAGCTGGAAAATCGCGCAGGCCACGGGGCAGTGGAAACTGACCAATGTGAAACACGCGAAGTCGGAGAAGGTCAGCTTTGAACCGGCCGAATTTGAAACCCATCTGGCCGCGCTACAGGCGTTTCAGGTGCGGCTGTTGAATGCGTTGCAACGCAGTGGCCAGACCGCGTTTTATGTCGCATACGAAGATCTGCAAGACGTTGATATCATGAATGGTCTTGCGGCGTTTTTGGAATGTGACGACCAGCTGGAACACTTGGATAAAAAGCTGAAAAAACAAAATCCGGCACCTATGTCGGATAAGGTGTCGAATTTTGACGATATGGCCCAGTCTTTGGCGCGAATGGACCGGTTTAATCTGGCGCGCACGCCAAATTTTGAACCCCGTCGCGGCCCGGCGGTTCCGACCTATATTGCCTGCGCCCAAAGCCCCCTTTTGTATATGCCGCTGAAATCTGGGCCTGAATTGGCGGTTCAAAACTGGATGGCTGCGATTGATCAGGTTGACCCAGCAGATTTGAAGCAAGGTTTCACCCAAAAAACCCTGCGTCAGTGGAAACGCAAAAACACCGGGCATCGCAGCTTTGCGGTGCTGCGTCATCCACTGGTTCGGGCACATGCCGCATTTTGTGACAGGATTCTGTCAACCGACAAAGGGAGCTTTACCGAAATTCGCGAAACATTGCGTCGTGAATTTAAGCTGCCTTATGCCAAGGGCAAAATCGGCGATGGCTATGACACGGCACGTCACCAAGAAGCGTTTTTGGGGTTCTTGCGGTTCCTAAAGGCGAATTTGGCGGGGCAGACCTCTATTCGGGTTGATGCCAATTGGGCCAGTCAGGCCTCTATTCTAAGTGGAATGTCCGAATTTGTCGCGCCGGATTTCATTATGAGAGAAGAGACATTGGAGCGGGATTGCCAGATTTTGGGGGACATGGTGGGGCTGCCCAACCTGCCCAAACCTGATTTTGAAACCGATCCGCATCTGCATGCGTTGGAATCAATCCACAATGACGACTTAGACGCGGCTATTCGTGATGTTTATCAGCGTGATTTTATGATGTTCGGGTTCGACGACTGGCGGGCCTAACGCCCTGCCAGAACACAGCTTTATCCGCGGATTAGGCCGCTTGGTGCGTCGTCGTATCCGTCAGGATCGCATATAATGTTGCGACGTCAGAATTGGCGCGCAATTTGGAACAAATCGCTTTTTCACGCAGGGTGCGCGACACCAAAGCGAGCGCTTTTAGATGCTCGACACCAGAATTTTCTGGGGCCAGTAGAACGAAAATCAGATCAACGGGCTGACGATCAACGGCATCGAAATCCAGCGGCTTTTCCAACCGGATAAACAGGCCTTTGACATCGTCCAGATTGTGCAGGCGGGCATGGGGCAGGGCCACACCATGGCCCACGCCGGTGGGACCCAAGCTTTCGCGTTCAAGCAAGGCTTCGATGACTTTTGCAGGTTCCAGCCCAAATTGAGCCTCGGCGAGATCGCCGATTTCATGGAACAAACGCTTTTTGCTGCTCGATAACCCCAAGAGTTTAATACCCTCGGGGCTGAGTAGTTCATTTAACTGCATGTATCCGGGTCCCTAAACCCAACCGCAAAGGGCGGCTATTGGTCGTCTTTTTTGGGATCAATCCACCCTATATTGCCGTCTTCGCGGCGATACACGACATTGATTCCGCTGTGTCCCTCGTTGCGAAAAACCAGAACCGGAGCATGCGAAAGTTCCATTTGCATCACGGCCTCTCCGACAGAGATAGACGGAATTTTGGCTTCCATCTCAGCGATGATCATGGCGCTTACGTTTTCTGGTTCCACCTCTTCGACGTGGTCCGTTGCGGCGAGGATATACGAGCCCGCATCAGAAAGTTCAACCGGTTGCTGACGTTCCTTGTGGTGATCCTTCAACCTACGCTTGTATCGACGCAGCTGCTTGTCCATCTTTTCAAGTGATGAATCAAAAGCTGCATAGATTTCATGGGCATGCGCACGAGCCTGAGTTGTAAGCCCTGTGGATAAGTGAACAACGGTCTCGCAAACAAATTCATTGGCACTCTTGGAAAAGATGACCGTCGCGTCCGTTGGTCTGCCAGAATATTTATTGAGTGTATCGCCTAATTCATTTTTGACATGAATCTGTAGGGCTTCGCCAATGTCGATTTGCTTGCCGCTGATTTGATACCGCATCGTTCCTCCTGAAGTTTGGAAAATGCCTGACCTGCCCTAGAATTAGGGCGTGTAGATCAAGCTAATCGGATTGATGGCCGGCCGGTTTCCTGATGGTGTTGTGCCACAGCAGAGTGCAAGCACCCGGTCCGTCTGGCAAAGGAAAACACAATCCGTCATCCCCTACATTTGGCGCTGAATTGGGTGTGTTTGTCAATGTGGATTCAACCGACCTTGAAACCTTGACCTAAATAAACGCGACGGACGTTTTCATCCTGAACCACCTCGTCGGCGGTGCCGCTCATGAGGATTTGACCGTCATGCAGGATATAGGCGCGATCGACAATTTCCAATGTTTCACGCACGTTATGGTCGGTGATCAACACACCGATCCCACGCGATTTTAGGTCCGCAACGAGGTGGCGAATTTCGCCGACGGAAACGGGATCAACCCCGGCAAAAGGTTCATCCAGCAAGACATAATTGGGGTTTGCGGCCAAACAGCGGGCAAATTCAGCACGCCGCCGTTCCCCACCAGACAGCGCAAGCGCAGGCGCGCGGCGCAGGTGTTCGATGGAAAATTCTGACAGCAATTCCTCAAGCCGTTCCCGGCGGGTCATGCGATCTGGCTCTGAAATTTCGAGGATCGACAGGATGTTGTTTTCGACTGACAGACCCCGGAAAATCGACATTTCCTGCGGCAAATAGCCGATGCCCAGACGGGCGCGCCGATACATGGGCAGGGCTGTGACATCTTGTCCGTCGATGAAAACGCGCCCGCCTTCGGGGGTCACTAGGCCGGCAATCGAATAGAAACAGGTGGTTTTACCGGATCCATTTGGTCCAAGCAGTGCCACAGCTTCGCCGCGGGCCAAATCCATGCTCACATCCCGAATCACAAGCCGTTTGCGGTAGCTTTTGCGAAGATTGCGAATCTGCAACCCGGCGCTGCCCTGGGTGACTGTTAATTCGGGCGCTGACATCAATTGTCCCCTTGGGCAAAGACGGTGCGCACGCGGCCTTCCATTTGGGCGGTGCCGGTTTCCAAATTGACGTTCATGCGGTCTGCGGAAATTGCGCTGGGCCCTTGGGTCAACAAAACGTTGCCAGTGAGCACCAGCATGCCGGTTTCCAGATTATAATTGGCTTCGACCGCTTCTGCGGCTTCGGTTTCTGTGACCAAAGTCACGCCGCCCGTTGCCAACAATTGGGTGATGTCGCCGTTGGTGTCTGAATATCGCACCTGCACGCGCGCGGCGGCCAGACGCATGCTGCCTTGGCCGATCACGACATTTCCGGTGAAAATGGCGGTTCCGTTATCTTGGTTGACGGTCAGGCTGTCGGCGTTGACCTCGACAGGATCGGATGGATTGGCATTAAGCCCGCCCAGCGCGATCTGTGTGCCCTGAGCAATGGCCGAACCGGCAATGACAATACATGCGGCGGCGATGGAATGACGAATAAAATGCACAATACTATTCCTGATTTTGGGGGGAGTATATCAGCCGCACCCCTTCATTGAAAACCATTTGCTGCCCGTCCGACCCTTCGGGGGTTTCAATCACCAACTTACCAGCAGTCACTTGGCCATAAGGCGCGCGAATTTCAAGTCGCCCATGGGTTTCAAACCGTCCTGTTTCCAGATCGGCGGTCATGCCTTGGGTTTCCATTTTGTATCCGTTGGACGTGTCCAGACGCACCAAACCTTCTAGCTCGGCGATTTGGGTGTCAGAATTTAACATCCCTGACCCGGCGCGGATAATGGTTTGCACCCCCCCGGTGCTGCGCAATTCTGATTGCAGCGCAGAGACGTTCAAAATGCTGTTTTGATCCGCATCCGGCGCAGCGCTATGGGCGGAAAACGTAACCTCGGACCCATCGTCCGCGACGCCCGCATAATAGGGTTCCAGGATCAACTGGTCGCGCGCGATTTCTTCGAGTTCCGCATACGGGATGGTTTGGTCGCTATTTTGGCCCCGCGAAAACAGAAACATGGTCGACAACAGGGCCAGTGCGGCCAGCGGCAGGCCGACCTTGGCAAAATTCACCAATCGCGAATAAAGATCACCAGCCCCGACCAAGGATCACACCACGCCTGCGCGCAAACAGTCGTGAATGTGCAATATCCCGACCACGTTGCCCGACGTTTCAGGGTCGACAACAAACAGGCAGGTGATTTTGTATTCATTCATCACGGCGACGGCTTCCTCGGCCAGAGAATTTGAACCGATGGTCCGGGGCGCGGCGGTCATGACCTGCCCGGCTTTGCGATCCAGCAATCCATCCATGTGCCGACGCAGATCCCCGTCGGTCACGATGCCGCTAAGGTAGCCATTGTCATCCAATACGCCAACCACGCCGAACCCCTTTTGGCTGATGGTCAGCAAGGTGTCGCTCATGGGGGTGTTCACCCCAACCAAAGGCACGGCGTCGTCTTTGTGCATCAGATCGCCAACACGGGACAATTGCGCGCCCAGTTTGCCGCCGGGATGGAAGTCGCGGAAATTATCGGCCGTGAATGCCCGGTGTTTCATCAACGCGATCGCCAGAGCGTCCCCCATGGCCAGGGTCAATGTGGTGGACGTGGTTGGGACCACGCCATGACCACAGGCTTCGCCCAGCTTTGGGATCATCAGAAACGCGTCTGCCGCTGTCATCAAGCTGCTGTTGGGGCGGCTGGACAGGCCGATCAACGGGATGGCAAAGCGGCGCGTATAGGCCAGCAGATTGGCCAGTTCTGGCGCCTCGCCGGAATTGGAAATCGCCAGAACCACATCTGCCTTTGTGACCATGCCCAGATCGCCATGGGATGCCTCGGCGGGATGGACAAACTGCGCCGGGGTCCCGGTGCTGGCCAATGTGGCGGCGATTTTGCGCGCGATATGCCCGGATTTACCGATGCCACTGACAATCACCCGGCCTTTGGCTTTTAGGATCAGGTCAATGGCATCGCAAAATTTGTCATCCAGCGATGTGGCCAGCACAACCAGCGCCTCGGCCTCTTCGGTGATGACCTGACGGGCGGTGGTCAGAAAGGCCTCTCGATCCGTCATATCAATGCGAAAATATGTCGATTTCGGGCCAGCCCGCCAGATCAAGCTGCGCACGCATTGGCAGGAAATCAAAGCAGGCCTGCGCCATGTCCATCCGGCCTTCGCGGATCAGGCGTTCGTTCAGCGCGTCGCGCAGTTTATGCAGATAGAGCACATCCGAAGCCGCATAATCCAGCTGTGCCTCGGTCAAGGTCGGGGCACCCCAATCGCTGCTTTGCTGATGCTTGGAAATGTCGACGTTCAGCAATTCCTGCAACAGGTTTTTCAACCCGTGACGGTCCGTATAGGTCCGCACCATTTTGGAAGCGATTTTGGTGCAATAAACCGGGGCTGTGACCGCGCCAAAGGCGTTTTGCATCGCGGCAATGTCAAACCGGCCAAAGTGAAACAGTTTCAACACATTTGGGTCGGTCAGCATTTTGCACAGGTTTGGTGCCTCTGTTTGGCCTTTGGCGATCTGAACCAGATGGGCATTGCCATCCCCGCCGGACATCTGGATCACGCACAGACGGTCGCGATGCGGGTGCAGCCCCATCGTTTCACAATCAATGGCAACAACTGGACCCAGATCCAGATCGTCAGGTAGGTCGTTTTGATAAAGTGTATTGGCCACAGGCGCGCCCTTTCAGTTCTGTTCTCTGTCAGATACGCGCCTTATGGCTTTGCATCAACTCTGGTTCGCACCACGCGGGGCGGCGAGGATCAAAATGATCGATCCCAGCACTGCCGCCAATGTGGATGCGATTAGGATCGACAGTTTGACCGATTCCAGTTGCGTGCCGGTAAACGCGGCCGACCCAATAAAGATCGACATGGTAAAGCCAACCCCCGCCAAGAACCCCGCGCCGATGATTTGCGCCCAGTTGATTTCGGGCGACATCTTGGCGATCCCGGTTTTGACGGCGATCCAGACGATCAGGAAAATCCCCAGTGGTTTGCCGATCAGCAGCCCGGCCATCACCCCTAATGCCTCTGGGGCCATGGGGGAAAACGTCGATCCGATGATCAGGATGCCGGTGTTGAAAAACGCAAACAAGGGCAGGATCATAAAGTTGGACCAGTTTTCCAGCGCATGTTGCAGGTGAAATCCGGGGTCCCGCAACCGGTCGATCGCAGATTGCAGCCGCACCAGCGCGCCATGCCCAATCGTGGCATTTGGCCCCTGAATTTCTGCGTCAAACACCGCGGCGGCTTGGGCGGCGACGCCTTCCATGTTGGCGGATCGTCGGGATGGGATTGCCAGCGCGGTCAACACCCCAGCCAGCGTCGCATGCAGCCCGCTTTGATAGACAAAGTACCACAAGAACACGCCCAGAATGATATAAGGCACACGCGCATAAACCCGGCCCCGGTTCAGGCCCATCATCACCGCAAAGATCGCAACGGCAATCAAGAACGCATCCATTTCAAAGCCATGACCATAGAAAATCGCAATGACCAGAATGGCGCCCAGATCATCGGCAATCGCCAAAGCTGAGACAAAGATTTTCAACGATGTCGGCACGCGTTTGCCCAGCAGCGCCATAATCCCAAGGGTAAAGGCGATGTCAGTGGCCATAGGCACACCCCAGCCATGGGCGGTGTCCTGCCCCCAATTGATCGCGACATAGATCCCCGCAGGCACAATCATCCCGCCGATTGCGCCCATGATCGGCAGCATCGCGCGTGACATGTCAGACAATTCGCCATCCACCATTTCACGTTTGATTTCGATCCCAACCAACAGGAAAAACAGCGCCATGAGGCAGTCGTTAATCCAATGTTCCAGCGACATTTTGAACATCGCATCGCCGAACGAGATTTTTAGATAGGTCGTGCGCAATTCTTCGTAGGCATCGTGCCAACCGATATTGGACAGGATCAACGCCGCAAGGGTGGCAAGAACCAGCACAAAACCCGCAGAGGCAGCCCAGTGGAAAAATTCACTTGTGGCGCGTTGCAGGCGCACGCCCAGCGGTTTTTCGATCGCCTCGGCCAGCGAAGTTTCATCCCAGGCGCCATCATATTCGCGACCGTCGATAAACAAGGTCGGCATGTGATGCACACCGGCCCGTTGGGCCGAATTGCGGTCATCCGCCAGTCGATCAGTCGTGTCATCAGAATGCAAATCCGCGCGGAATTGGTCCATGTTCAATTCCAGCGATTCCGCCAATGCAATCACCAATGCTTCGGAATAGCGGGGTGGGCGCGAAAACAAAGCCCGATACATTTCGATGAACCGACCCTGCTGATGCGCCGCGATGGCAGCGCGGGCGGCGATTTCGGCGTTTAAATCGGCCGCGCCGCTGGGCAAAAACCGCACGGCTAAATCGGTTTTTTGGGGGGCAAACCGTTCTGCAGCGCGCACCAATAGGTCCCGCACCCGCCGCGTGGTGATCCCGGTAAAGTCGATATACCACACCAGCTTTGCGCGGGTTCGGGTCGTGGGTTCGCTCTGAAGCAAGAATATGTCGCGACCTGCGTCGAAACCCGAACGTTCTATATCGGCCATTTGTGTCCCTAAAGTTAAGTATGACGTGGAAATAGGCTTAAAACACCGCGCTTCAAGCGGTGTGTTGCGAAAACCAAATCGCTGTTGAGAATTTACATCGCAAACAGGTGCCATTGGTTTTTGCGACGCAACGGCACAATCCAAATCCCTAGCTAGAATGAAAAGGGGGACTTAAAACGGAAAACCATTCTGTTTCCCGCGGGGCAGAGGTCCTTGGGAGGGGAAAACATGGATATTTTGGTTTCGGTGGTGCTGCCGCTTGGGTTGGCATTCATCATGTTCACATTGGGCATCGGCCTGACGATCGCTGATTTTTCGCGGGTGGGGAAACGTCCGTTGGCCTTTGCGATTGGGGCGCTGAACCAAGTGATCCTGTTGCCGATTGTCGCCTATCTAAGCGTTCTGGTATTTGGCATTTCGGCGGAACTGGCCGTTGGGTTCATGATCCTTGCGGCCTGTCCGGGTGGCGTGACCAGCAACATCCTCTCGAAATTGGCCAAAGGGGATGTGGCTCTTTCTGTTTCCCTCACGGCGGTGATCAGTTTGCTGAGCGTGATAACTGTGCCGTTTATCCTTAGCTTTTCGGTCGACAGGTTCATGGGGGCAGAGGCGCCAGATGTGGACATTGCCAAAACGGCGATCACCATGTTTGCGCTGACGGTGGTTCCGATCTTGCTTGGGCTTGGCCTGCGGGCGGTTGCGCCGACATTGATCCCAAAGGCGGAACCCATGTTGGGCCGGCTGGCGACAATCCTGTTTGTGATTATTGTGCTGGCGGCGGTTGCCGGAAACTGGACGATGTTTGTTGAAAATCTGGTGGTCATCGGACCGGCCTTGGTTGCTTTGTTGGCGACCCTGACCTGCGTCGGGTTTTTTGTTGCGCGCCTGTTGGGTCGCAGCGTGACCGAAGCCAAAACGATTTCCGTGGAAACCGGTGTTCAAAACAGCACGCTTGGCATTGCGATTGCGGCCATCATCGTTGGCAGCAGCGATGGCTTTAGCGTCTATGCACTGCCATCGGCGGTCTATGGCATCGTTATGTACCTGATAATTTTGCCGGTGGTTTTTGTGTACCGCCGCATTGATTAAACCATCGGAGCAACATCATGAACACTTCTGACGTTATCATTGTAGGCGGTGGGCTTGCGGGGCTTGTGGCTGCTGCAGAACTGGCGGATCGCGGGAAGTCTGTGATCATCATTGACCAAGAACCAGAGGCGTTTCTGGGCGGACAGGCATTCTGGTCGCTGGGCGGGCTGATGTTGGTCGATAGCCCAGAACAAAGGCGCATGGGCATCAAAGACAGCCGCGAACTGGCCCTGCAGGATTGGTTTGGATCCGCGCAGTTTGACCGCCCAGAGGATGAATGGCCCCGCAAATGGGCCGAAGCCTATGTGGATTTTGCCGCAGGTGAAATGCGGCCATGGCTTTATCAGATGGGGATGCGGTGGTTCCCGATTGTGGGCTGGGCTGAACGCGGGGGCAGTTTTGCGTCCGGGCACGGCAATTCCGTCCCCCGGTTTCATCTGACATGGGGCGTTGGCCCCGCAACACAGGCGCCGTTTGAACGCCGGGTGCGCGAACATCAGGCCGCGGGGCGGATTCAGCTGAAATTCCGGCATCGCTGTTCCCATATCATCATGGAAGCCGGGGCCGCCAAAGGGGTGTCGGGGGAAATTCTGGCGCCAGATACAGCGTCGCGCGGCCAGAAAACCAACCGCGACATCGTCGGAAGTTTTGAGCTGCGCGCCGCATCTGTTTTGGTCACATCCGGGGGGATCGGTGGCGATTTCGATCTGGTGCGCAAATCATGGCCGACCGAACGGCTGGGCCCCGCACCCAAAGAAATGATTGCTGGCGTGCCGGCACATGTGGATGGTCGCATGGTTGGCATTAGTCAGGCGGCGGGGGGCAATCTGATCAACAATGACCGTATGTGGCATTACACCGAAGGGGTGAAAAACTGGGATCCGATCTGGCCCAACCATGGCATTCGCATTCTGCCCGCGCCATCGTCGATGTGGTTTGATGCAACGGGCAACCGGTTCCCGGCCCCGTCCTATCCGGGTTTTGATTCCTTGGGGTCGCTCAAGATGATCTTGGACACGGGGTATGATTATTCGTGGTTCATCACGACACAGAAAATCGTCAAAAAGGAATTCGCCCTTTCGGGGTCCGAACAAAACGCGGATTTCGCCGAAAAAAGCTGGATCAAGGTGCTGCAGCAGCGGATTTTGAACAAAAAAGCGACCCCAGCAGTTGAAGCGTTCAAAGAGCATGGTGAAAACTTTGTTGTGGCCGATACCTTGGCTGAACTGGTGGGCAAGATGAACCAGATGCAGGGCAACGATCTGTTGCCGCTGGATAAAATAGAAGCCGAGATCAAAGCCCGTGATCTGCAGGTCGACAACGCCTTTACCAAGGATGCCCAGATCATGGCGATCCATGCGGCGCGCAATTATCGTGGGGACAAATTGCAACGGACCGCAAAGCTGCACAAAATCCTCGATCCCCAAAATGGCCCGCTGATTGGGATCAAGCTAAACATCATCACCCGCAAAACGTTGGGCGGATTGCAAACGGATCTGAACAGTCAGATGTTGAATGCCCAAGGCGCGCCCATTGAGGGCCTGTTCGCGGCAGGCGAAGTCGCTGGTTTTGGCGGCGGTGGATATCACGGATATAACGCGCTGGAAGGGACGTTTTTGGGCGGGTGCATTTTCTCTGGGCGACAGGCGGGGCGGGCGGACACAATCGCCTAAGGTTGTGGGTCATCGGTCAGGTAGCCCGACAGGTATCCTTCTAGAACTTTGGTCAATTCCTGCGAATAGGGCCGCGATGCGTCGCGGTCTTTTTGTGCTGCGATCAAATCCTCCATGGAGAGGGCGATTTGAATGGTTGTGTTTGCCACCACAGCCGGGTTGCCGCCATGAAATCCATCCCCGCCCATGGCAAGTCGGTGAGATGGTTGTTAGATCACAGAACTATCGCGGGATATAATCGTAAGAACGGTATTGTTGGCGGACATAACAAAAATGCCTTTGACAGCGCGATTGCTATTGAAAGTGGACGTGTTACAGGAAGGTATTCCGATCCCACGATGCCAGGAGTTGAAACAATCACCTATCTGGTTGCCGCGAGAATTTGGGCAGGAGATATCATCGATGGTGAATTCCGTGCGAGAACCTACCAAAAGACGGTTTACGATCCTGCTGTATTGAGTGATCAGAGAGTTGCGCAGATGAGTGTTCAAGCCAGTCAACGCGCAACCTTCTCGGAAAATTCTTCTCAAGCGACAGTCACGATTGATTGGTTTAAGTTTCGAGTACATCGCAACCAAGATACCAACAGCGTTACAAACGTCCATTTAACCCATCAATAGAAGAAGGTGGTATGCTTAGTCACTGGCGGTCAATTAAAGATACCTTGGTGATATAATAATAATGATTATTGGCGATAAAGTGCAATTTGGATTCTTTTTTAACAAAGTCCTTGAAGCTGAGATGTACCAATTAAACGAAGGTTACTTTGTTCATCTTCCAAAAGCCTTGATTGATGACCATGTATATCAAGGTAGCGTTGAAAATTCTTGGAAACCCAAACTTGAGCCTATCAGACATCGGTTTCACGCCAGCGGCTCGACCTCGCACACACCAAGTCATTCCGCGATGTGAAAACTGTGTTAACGTGTTCGGAACGGAATGATGCTTTATGATGCTGAAGATTCTGTAGGATTGGACATTGACTGGTTTGCAGTCGATACCGAAGGCAAAATTGCTCATTTTGCCACTGGTGGAGTGGGCTTCTTACCTGCTGAAACTGGGAAGGACTTGCAAGCTGCAGACGCTGCTTTCGATGTCTTGTTCGCTGCAAATGAGACCACTAGCACGATCATTATCGAAGAAAACCTACCGATTTTTTCTAGTGATGAGAAAAGATCGCAATACATTACTGCCTTTGAAAACATGGCGAAGCGTGGTTACTTCAGCTACGATGTAGCTGATCCAAGTGTACAAAACTCACACTATGTGCTTGTTGCTGCGCCAATCAAACCAGCTTTGCTAGCCGCATCTGCGTGCGATGAGGCACAAAGAGCTACAGTTCCGTTTTTTTGCAGCGGTGTTTTTGACAAGGATCGACTGCGTGTCGTGGCAAATGATTGGCTGGCCAATACCTAAACTTACCTTTCCAACTTCATCAAGAAAATAGACATTTGTCTACAATATCCGCTCCTGAGCTAACCGTTTCTCCCATTGGTCTTTGATGCGGATTTAGGCTTGGTATTCGAGAAAATATTGGATTAGTTTGGTTCCCTCTGAAGGCTCACTAGTGTTCTTGCTGCCCTGAGTGTCTGCTTTCGATCACCCTACCTTGCGCCAATCTGACCCGGTACAGAATTGGAAAAATCTTGGCCGGTTTGGATCGTTTGCCAAACTTTGCGCATGCTGTTACCGGAACGGATCGATCGAAATCAGGTCTCTGCTGGGTGCATTCTGAAAAACAAGGGTAATTTGGGATTTAATGGTGCCCAGAAGAGGACTCGAACCTCCACGTCCATACGGACACTAGCACCTGAAGCTAGCGCGTCTACCAATTCCGCCATCTGGGCACGGGTTGGTGAAGGGGCGTTTACGCCGCACTGCGCATCCTGTCAACGCGAATCCTTGGGTTTTTTCATAAACCGTCAATCTAGTTGGGAATACCACTGTAACTGCGCGCAAATGCGCCTTGTTTGTCGGGCAGGGCGGGGATAAACCAAAGAAGATCTTTGCAAGGATATAACTATGACCAAGCTTGTCACCATTTTCGGCGGTTCCGGCTTTGTTGGGCGCTACATCGCCCGCCGTATGGCCAAAGAAGGCTGGCGCGTGCGCGTTGCCACCCGTGACCCAAACGAAGCATTGTTTGTGAAACCTTATGGTGCGGTTGGTCAGGTTGAACCCGTGTTTTGCAACATTCGCGACGACGACAGTGTCCAAGCCGCCATTCAGGGCGCGTCCGCGGTTGTGAATTGTGTGGGTGTCCTTGAGGAAAAGGGCAAGAACACGTTTTTAGCCGTGCAGGCAGACGGGGCCGACCGGGTTGCATTATTCGCGGCCAAAGCTGGCGTTGAAAATTTTGTGCATGTATCGGCAATTGGTGCATCCCAAGAGGGCGCATCGGAATATTCCCGGTCCAAAGCTGCGGGCGAAGCGCATGTGCTGCGTCACATGCCAAACGCGGTCATTCTGCGTCCATCGATTATTTTTGGCACCGAGGATCAATTCTTTAACCGCTTTGCGGGCATGACCCGTTGGGGGCCGGTGTTGCCCATTGCCAAGGCTAACACCAAATTCCAACCGGTCTTTGTGGATGATGTGGCACAGGCGGCTGTCATGGGCGCGCTGGGCACAGCGGCACCGGGTGTCTATGAATTGGGCGGTCCCGATGTGGACACGTTCCGTGGCCTGATGGGGCGCATGTTGACGGTTATTCGCAAGCGGCGCTTGGTTCTGGGCATGCCCGGATTTGTGGCCAAACTGGTGGCGCTGTTTGGTGGCTGGGGGCAGACGCTGTCGCTAGGCATCGTAAAAACGCCGATCACGTCGGATCAGCTGAAATCGCTGAGCAGTGACAACATCGTTTCTGAGGGCGCGCAGGGATTTGACGCGCTGGGCATTACCCCACGCAACATGTCAGCGATCCTGCCGGATTACCTGTGGCGGTTCCGTCCATCCGGGCAATATGACGCGATCAAAGAATCCGCGCAAAATCTGAAAGCTTACGAATAAGCGATCACAAGCAAAACCACGCCCAATGCGATTCGATAGATCACATAGGGCGTGAAGCTGACCGATTTTAGCAACCGCATCATCAGGCTCAGCGCGGCGAGCGCCGCAAAGCATGACATGACAGCGGCAATCGCCCCATCCCGCGCAGCGGCGACATCGGCGGTTGCGATCACTTCGATTCCCAACAAAACACCAGACGCAAATATGGTCGGGATCGACATCAGCATTGCCAATTTTGCGCCATCACTGCGATTGTAACCCAATTGACGTGCGGCGGTGATCGTGGCCCCAGACCGGGATGTGCCGGGGATCAGAGCCACGGCCTGCCACAACCCCATGATGATCGCATCGCGCAGTGACCAATCATCGGCCTTTTTGCTGGTCCCGCCTTTTTGGTCGGCGATATACAGGACGATACCGAAAATCAGCATGGTCCAGCCGATGACGGTGATGGACCGCATTGCATCGCTTAGTCCTGTGATCTTCAGGATTAGGCCAAATGCAATGGCGGGGATGGTGGCGATCATCAACAGGAACGCCAGCTTGGATCCCGGTGTATCAATGCGACCGGTTAACATGCGCGGCGTGCCCGCGAGCCCGATTTTGACGTCCTGCCAAAAATACAGAATCACCGCGACCAATGTGCCCACATGGACTGATACATCGATCACCTGCCCCTGATCTTGGATTCCTAAAAACCGAGGTAGCAGAATCAGATGCCCCGAGGATGACACCGGAAGGAATTCTGTGATGCCCTGAATCAGGGCGACGAGGAAAAGATGAAATAGGGGCATAAAAAACCTGCTGATTCGTTGGCCCCAACCTAAATCATTGGAGTCGTGGGGAAAGAGTTCAGATAGGTCGCAATTCGGACCTAAATTTTCTGCATTTTTTGAATATTTAGGTTCACGGAGTGATATTTTCGAAATATAGGTAAGTCATGCTGACTTTTCATCCGGTGAAAACCAGATTAAACGGAGCGTCCAATCAGATTGCGGAGGATTTAGCCGTGGCAAAGCAGAAGATGTTGAAATTTATTTCGGTCGACCGGGATATGCCAGAGAAACGCGAAGCGACTCTGCGCAAGGAAGATTTCAATGAGATTTATGCCGAATTTGCGACGGCGAAAGCCGAAGAGCAAGCCAGCCGGTGCAGCCAATGTGGCGTGCCGTATTGCCAATCCCATTGTCCGTTGCACAATAACATTCCCGATTGGCTGCGCCTGACCGCCGAGGGCCGCCTACAAGAAGCGTATGAAGTGTCGCAAGCCACCAACACGTTTCCAGAAATCTGTGGTCGGATTTGTCCGCAAGATCGTCTGTGCGAAGGCAATTGTGTGATCGAACAATCCGGCCATGGCACCGTGACCATCGGATCGGTCGAAAAATATATCACCGACACGGCCTGGGAAAACGGTTGGGTTCTGCCCGTTTCACCGACCCAAGAGCGTAGCGAAAGCGTCGGCATCATTGGCGCAGGCCCCGGTGGTCTGGCCGCAGCGGATCACCTGCGTCGCGCAGGCGTTCAGGTCACGGTGTATGACCGTTATGACCGTGGCGGTGGCTTGCTGACCTATGGCATCCCCGGCTTTAAGCTGGAAAAAGACGTGGTCATGCGGCGCATGGATCAGCTGGAAAAATCCGGCGTTGAATTTGTGCTGAACTGCAATGTCGGCGTTGATCTGTCCTTTGATGATATTCGCGCCAAACATAATGCGGTTCTGATCGCGACGGGTGTTTATAAAACACGTGACTTGCAAGCGCCCGGTTCCGGGGCCGCTGGCATTGTCCGTGCGATTGATTATTTGACTGCGTCCAACCGCAAATCCTTTGGCGATGATGTGCCGGAATATGACAGCGGCGAATTGAATGCGACGGGCAAAAAGGTCGTCGTGATTGGCGGCGGTGATACGGCCATGGATTGTGTGCGCACAGCCATTCGTCAGGGCGCGGACAGCGTGAAATGCCTTTATCGTCGTGACAAAGCCAACATGCCCGGATCCCAACGCGAAGTGCAAAACGCCGAAGAAGAAGGCGTGGATTTCGTTTGGTTGAGTGCCCCCAAAGGCTTCACTGGGGATGCGGTAAATGGCGTGATGGTTCAGAAAATGCGTCTGGGCGCCCCGGATGCGTCCGGTCGCAGCATGCCGGAATTGATCGAAGGGTCCGATTACGTCGAAGAGGCGGATCTGGTTGTGCAGGCGCTGGGCTTTGAGCCTGAGGATCTGCCGCAGCTTTGGGGTGTTGATGGGTTGGAAGTCACCCGGTGGGGCACCGTAAAAGCGGACTTTGGCACCGGACAAACCAGCCTCGATGGGGTGTTTGCCGCCGGTGATATCGTGCGCGGTGCCAGCCTGGTGGTTTGGGCGATCCGTGATGGACGCGACAGCGCCGAGGCGATTTTGGACCACTTGTCGGCATCTGCCAGCGTTGCGGCGCAATAACCCACACAGAACGTTAACAAAAATTCACACCAAGAAAGGAGAACAGCGATGATACGATCCCATGACAGCGTCTTTGCTGTTTTCAATGATTTCGGAGTGACTTTTATGATCCGCGTTTTGCCGTTTCTATTGTTGGCCAGCCCTGCATTTGCCCAAACGTTTCATCTGCCCGCCGGTTGCGAAGCCTATCTGACGGTGCAGGGCAAAGGGTGCTATGTCAGCCACCATTTTACCTGTGAAAACGACCCTGCCGGTTTGCAGCGTCGTGTGTCCATGGGCGAAGAGGGGCTGTTTTACGCCGGTGCAATTGACGCCGAAACCCAGTGGATCGAAAGCTATCACATCGGCACAGATCACGTCGAAGAGCTGGAGCAAAGCCCGGTTGATCCGGCGAATATGACCGAACTGATGGACACGGAAATCGATACCTATGATTTTCGCACACACAGCGCTGAAATCGGCACAACACGGTATGTTGGGCGCGATACTTTGACCGGTCAAACAGTGGAAATCGACGGGATTCAACTGTTTGAAACCACCTACGATATTCGTGCCTATGACCAATCCGGAAACGAGCTTTGGCATTCGGTGGGCCGTGAATTCATTTCGCCGCAATGGCGGATGTTCCTGTCCGGAATTGGCCGCACCAGCGTGGGCGCAGACAGCTGGGAAACTGATGAAACACCGGTTGAATTCATCTTTCCGGGCGAACCGGGGTTTTTGTCGTCGAACCCAAAATATGATTGCGGTGTCATGATGTCCAAGTTGGAGATTTCACAATGAATTTTTGCGTGAAAACAGCGGCTATTTCGGCGCTTTGGGCCGGCACCATGTCCGTAGCGTCTGTGTCTGCGCAGACCTATCAGCTGCCCGAAGGCTGCGCCGGATATCTGACCATCCAACAACGCGGCTGCGTGGTTTCCAATCACTACACCTGCGAAGCCGACCCTACGGGCCATCAATGGCGTGTCGATTTCATGGAAAACGGTCCGGTTTTCGGCAGCTTGATTGATGGTGACACACAATGGCTGCAAAGCCTGAGCCTGTTCAGCGGTCAAATCACCGAATTGCAGGCCGATCCACCCGATCCCGCATCGCTGGATGAATTGCTGGAAACGGGCATCGATACCTATGATTTCACCACCATTTCCCCCGATGGGGCTGTAACGCGGTGGCGCGGCGCGGATGTGCTGACAGGTGAAACGGTGGTAATCGACGGCCAAGAGTTGCTGTTGATGACCTATACCAGCGAAAGCGACACACCGGACGGACGGTTTCGCAACGAAGGCGTGAACTATGTCGCGCCGCAATGGCGTCTATTCCTGCCCGGCATTTCCAAGAGCTTTACCTCCGATGGGGATGCGCTTCCTGAATCTGACAACACGCCGGTATCGTTTATTTTTCCGGGTGAACCCGGCTTTTTCAGCCAGAACCCGATCTATGATTGCGGCGTGCAGGACACGTCGTTTCCCGCCCTAATAACCCCGCGGGATGTGACCCAAAACTGACGTCGCCTGCCAAAACGCACACACGCCAGATACCAAAAGCTAATGACCGAGGCCGAGACGAAAAGATGGTCGTCACGCCACAAGAAGGAGAGCCAACATGACCAAATTTGACGCTAAATGGGCCAAAGCCGAGACCGAAAAGCGTAAATGGCTGGCCGAAAATGGGCTGTATTCCCAAGAGGAAGAAAAAGCCAATTGCGGCGTTGGGCTGGTTGTGTCCATCGACGGCGAACAGTCACGCAAAGTTGTGGAAAACGGCATCGCCGCATTGAAGGCGATCTGGCACCGTGGGGCTGTGGATGCGGATGGTAAAACCGGTGACGGCGCGGGCATCCACCTCGAAATTCCGGTGGATTTTTTCTATGATCAAATCCGCCGCACGGGTCACGAACCCAAAATGGATCAGCTGATTGCCGTTGGTCAGGTGTTCCTGCCGCGCACTGATTTTGGGGCTCAGGAAACCTGCCGGACCATCGTCGAAACCGAAGTTCTGCGGATGGGCTACTATATTTATGGCTGGCGCCATGTGCCGGTCAATGTGGCCTGTTTGGGGGATAAGGCCAACGCGACCCGCCCGGAAATCGAACAAATCCTGATTTCGAATTCCAAAGGTGTGGACGAAGAAACATTTGAGCGCGAGCTGTATGTCATTCGCCGTCGCATCGAAAAAGCCGCGGCCGCCGCGCATATTAACGATCTGTATCTGGCGTCGCTCAGTTGCCGGTCGATCATCTACAAAGGGATGATGCTGGCTGAACAAGTGGCCGATTTTTATCCCGATCTGCTGGATGAGCGGTTCAAATCGACCTTTGCGATTTATCACCAGCGGTACTCCACCAACACATTCCCACAATGGTGGTTGGCCCAGCCGTTCCGCATGTTGGCCCATAACGGCGAAATCAACACGCTCAAGGGCAACCTGAACTGGATGAAATCCCATGAAATCCGCATGGCGTCAGCGTCATTTGGGGATCATGCCGAAGACATCAAACCCATCGTCGCAGGCGGATCATCGGATTCGGCGGCTCTGGACGCGGTGTTCGAAGTGTTGGTGCGCGCCGGTCGGTCCGCGCCGATGGCCAAAACCATGTTGGTCCCAGAAAGCTGGTCCAAGCAAGCCACCGAACTGCCCGATGCGTGGCGTGACATGTATTCCTACTGCAACTCTGTGATGGAGCCATGGGATGGTCCGGCCGCGCTGGCGATGACAGATGGCCGCTGGGTATGCGCCGGTCTGGACCGCAACGGTTTGCGGCCCATGCGTTATGTCGTAACGGGTGACAACCTGCTGATCGCGGGATCTGAGGCAGGTATGGTTCCTGTTGACGAAGCGACGATCGTCGAAAAAGGCGCGCTTGGCCCCGGTCAATTGCTGGCCGTCGACATGAAAGAAGGCACGCTGTTCCACGACACAGAAATCAAAGACAAACTGTCAGCCGCCCAGCCATTTGGCGAATGGGTTGGTAAAATTGTTGACCTCGAAGAAACGCTGGCGAATGTCGACGAAAAGCCGATCTTTGCCGGTGCGGAATTGCGCAAACGTCAGATTGCGGCAGGGTATTCCATCGAAGAACTGGAACAAATTTTGGCGCCCATGGCCGAGGATGGCAAAGAAAGCCTGGCCTCGATGGGGGATGACACACCGTCGGCGGTTCTGTCGAAAATGTATCGCCCGCTCAGCCATTTCTTCCGTCAGAATTTCTCTCAGGTGACAAACCCACCGATTGACAGCCTGCGTGAATACCGGGTGATGAGCCTGAAAACACGGTTCGGGAACCTGAAAAACGTGCTGGACGAAAGCAGCGCGCAAACCACAATTATCGTGCTGGACAGTCCCTTTGTTGGCAATGCCCAGTGGGAAGCGTTGACCGAAAACTTCAACTCTTCTTTGGTTGAAATCGACTGTACCTTCCCGGCGGGCGGCGGTGATACGGCCCTGCGCGCCGCGTTGGATCGTGTGCGCTCAGAGGCCGAGGATGCAGTGCGGTCCGGTGCGGGGCATCTGGTTCTGACCGACCAACACCAGGGCGCTGACAAAGTTGCGATGCCGATGATTTTAGCCACGTCTGCTGTGCATTCATGGCTCACAGAAAAAGGTTTGCGCACCTTTAGCAGTCTGAATGTGCGATCCGCCGAATGTGTTGATCCGCATTACTTTGCGGTTCTGATCGGCTGTGGTGCGACCGTCGTAAACGCCTATCTGGCCGAAGATTCACTGGCAGATCGGATCGAACGCAACCTGCTGGATTGCGATCTGAACGAAGCCATTAAACGCTATCGGTCAGCCATCGATCAGGGTCTGTTGAAAATCATGGCCAAGATGGGGATTTCGGTTCTGTCCTCCTATCGTGGTGGTCTGAATTTCGAAGCCGTCGGACTAAGCCGCGCCATGTGTGCCGAATTTTTCCCCGGTATGACGTCGCGGATTTCCGGCATCGGTGTCAGCGGTATCCAACGCAAAGCCGAAGGTGTACACGCCAAAGGGTTCCTTGGCGGTCAGGATGTTTTGCCAATCGGTGGGTTCTATAAATCCCGCCGGTCCGGTGAAAAACACGCTTGGGAAGCGCAGACCATGCACATGTTGCAGGCGGCCTGTAACCGCAGCAGCTATGAGCTGTGGAAACAGTATTCATCGTCGATGCAGGCCAATCCGCCGATCCATTTGCGGGATTTGCTGGCGATCAAACCCTTGGGCGACGCGGTGCCAATCGAAGAGGTCGAAAGCATCACATCGATCCGCAAACGGTTTGTGACACCGGGCATGTCGCTGGGCGCGCTTAGCCCTGAGGCGCATAAAACCCTGAACGTGGCGATGAACCGGATTGGCGCCAAATCGGACAGTGGTGAGGGCGGCGAAGATCCCGCACATTTCCACCCAGAACCCAATGGCGACAACCCATCTGCGAAAATCAAACAGGTGGCGTCTGGTCGGTTCGGTGTCACAGCCGAATACCTGAACCAATGCGAAGAGCTGGAAATTAAGGTTGCGCAGGGGGCGAAACCCGGCGAGGGCGGCCAGCTGCCCGGCATGAAGGTCACCGACCTGATTGCGCGCTTGCGTCATTCGACCAAAGGCGTGACGCTGATTTCACCACCGCCGCATCACGACATCTATTCGATCGAGGATCTGGCCCAGCTGATCTATGATCTGAAACAGATCAACCCGCGTTGCAAAGTGACTGTTAAACTGGTGGCGTCGTCTGGTGTGGGCACAATCGCCGCAGGTGTGGCCAAGGCCAAGGCCGACGTGATCCTGATTTCTGGTCACAATGGCGGCACAGGCGCGTCGCCTGCGACGTCGATCAAATATGCGGGTCTGCCATGGGAAATGGGCCTGACCGAAGCGCACCAAGTGTTGGCGATGAACAACCTGCGCGAACGTGTGACCCTGCGGACCGATGGTGGCCTGCGCACCGGGCGTGACATTGTCATGGCCGCGATGCTGGGCGCCGAAGAATACGGTATCGGCACCGCTGCGTTGATCGCGATGGGCTGTATCATGGTCCGTCAATGTCAGTCCAACACATGCCCTGTGGGGGTTTGTACGCAGGATCAGGCGCTGCGTGATAAATTCACCGGCTCAGCGGATAAGGTCGTCAATCTGATCACATTCTATGCCACCGAAGTGCGTGAAATCCTGTCGGAAATCGGCGCGCGGTCATTGGATGACGTGATTGGGCGGGCCGATTTGTTGACCCAAGTGTCACGTGGATCGGCGCATCTGGATGATCTGGATCTGAACCCGCTGTTGATCACCGTCGATGGCGCGCAGCACATCACCTATGATCGCAATAAACCCCGCAACGCCGTGCCAGACACGCTGGATGCGGAGATCGTCAAAGATGCGGCGCGTTTCCTAGAAGATGGGGAAAAGATGCAGCTGGAATATGCGGTGCAAAACACGCTGCGGACCATCGGCACACGCACGTCGTCGCATATCGTGAAAAACTTTGGCATGCGCAACACGCTGCAAGAGGATCACCTGACCGTCAAACTCAAAGGGTCGGCGGGGCAGTCCTTGGGTGCGTTTGCCGCGCCGGGGCTGAAACTCGAAGTGTCGGGCGATGCCAACGATTATGTCGGCAAAGGCCTGTCAGGCGGTACCATTGTTGTGCGTCCACCCATGGCCAGCCCGCTGGTTGCGGCCAACAACACGATCATCGGCAACACCGTGCTATACGGGGCCACGGATGGCTATCTGTTTGCGGCGGGTCGCGCCGGCGAACGGTTTGGCGTGCGTAACTCGGGCGCTAAGGTCGTGATCGAAGGCTGCGGATCAAACGGGTGTGAATACATGACCGGCGGCGTTGCTGTGATCCTTGGCTCGATCGGGGCGAACTTTGGGGCTGGGATGACCGGCGGCATGGCCTATCTCTATGATCCCGATCAGGTGTCTGGCCCGCTGTTGAACATGGAAACACTGGTGACATGCGCCGTGACCGTCAGCCATTGGGAAGACCAGCTAAAAGGTCTGATCGAACGTCATCTGGAAGAAACCGGAAGCCGTCGCGCTGCAGATATTCTGCAGCATTGGGAACTGGAAAAATCCAATTTCGTGCAGATTTGTTCAACCGAAATGCTGGACAAATTGCCCGCGCCACTGGGCATCGAAGATCAGGCGATCCCGGCTGAGTAAGCCAATCAAAAATTCAGAAACAGGCGGTGCCATTTGGTGCCGCCTTTTTCGTTCAGGAAGATTTAGGGTGTTTGCCCCATAGTGAACCTATCCGTGGGTCTTCAGAAGGTGGGCCGGTCCACAGGTTTCACATACAGAACGTTTCGTGAGCTTTGATTTCAGCATCCGGTGACGTTCATGTTCCACGCTTTTCGACAAAATGGTCCGACACCACCTGCGGGGTGTTTTGGCTCGGGTGCGCAATTGCTCACCCCAGAAGGGTACCGACAAGTCGAAGATCTGAGCTGTGGTGATCTGGTGATTGTTGGCGATGGGGGGCATCGACGGATTGAAAGCGTGATTTCGGTGCAAACCCGCGGGGTCGGCTATCACGCCCCAATTTTGGTTTTGCCTGGCGCGTTGGGCAACAAAGGGATGCTAACCCTAAGCCCCGGAACCCGGGTGCGTGTTGTCGGCTGGAAGGCGCAGCTGCATCGTGATCGTGAATCCGCAATTTTGCCGATCGACGAATTGGTCAATGGCAGCTCGATTGTACGCGAAGAGAAACGCAAAATGCAGTGGCATCACGTGTCCTGCCAAAATCCGCAATTGCTGACCTTTTCGGGGCTGCAGGTTGAATGCACTGATCCACAGGTCAACATGTCCCAACAAAACGCCAAATTGTTCCAGATCGAAGTGCGCTAACGCCATTTGCCCCACGGGGTCGAAAACAACGGGCGAAATTTCGCCCCAATTTGTCTCAATTTTTCTTCACAACTCCCAATTCGTGACCAATTCACATCCTAGCAACGCCGTGGATCGTATTTGACTACACTCGTCGTCAGGAAAGACTTATGTTGGCCACATGGCAAAGAAGAGCAGTAAAAAAACCACCGAGCCAAAGGCCAAACGTTTCCAACCTCTGCGTTGGTTGCGGCGTTGGACGTTGCGCATCGGGGGGGGGATTGTCTTGTTTGTCCTGTTGATTGTGGCGCTGTTTAGCGTCGTGAACCCGCCAACCACCTATTACATCGTGTCCGAAGGCAGCCGTTTGGGTGGCGTGGATCGGGACTGGGTGCCGATGGAACAAATCGCGCCGGTCATGGCGCGCGCTGCGGTCGCCGCAGAGGATGCCGATTTTTGCGAACATTGGGGGCTGGACGTTTCAGCGATCCAGTCCGCCATCGAATCGGGCGGGGATCGGGGCGGATCAACGATCAGCCAGCAAACCGTCAAAAACGTCTTTCTCTGGCATGGCCGCACCTACACGCGCAAAGCGCTTGAGGCGATGATCACCCCGGTTGTGGAATTGCTTTGGTCAAAGCAGCGGATACTAGAGGTCTATCTGAACATCGCGGAATTTGACGAAGGCGTGTTTGGCGTTCAAGCCGCATCACAACATTATTTTGGCGTGGATGCGGCGGATCTTTCTTCGGTTCAGGCTGCCCGTTTGGCGGCGATCCTGCCTGCGCCAAAATCGCGATCTGCCTCAAACCCCAGCAGCTTTGTCCGCAATCGTGCGGCAGGAATCATCGACGGGGCGGCGACAATTCGGGCGGATGGGCGCGCAGATTGCTTTGAATAACGCGTTGGGCGCTTGAAAATCGGATCACTTCGGGGCAAGACAGACCTGTCCCCAAGTATGAGATTTCGATGAATCGCCTTTACCATTACGCCCTGTCTCCTTATTCGCGCAAAGTCCGGTTGGTTCTGGCCGAGAAAAAGATCGAGGTTGAGCTGGTCGAGGAAAAATACTGGGAACAGGACCCGGATTTTTTGCGCCGCAATCCAGCTGGCAAGGTGCCGATCCTGAAGCTGGGCAATAAAACCTTGTCTGACAGTTCCGCGATTTGCGAGTTTCTAGAAGAGGCGTATCCCGATCCTGCTTTGCTGCC
Source organism: Aestuariibius sp. HNIBRBA575 (assembly GCF_040932005.1). NCBI lineage: Bacteria > Pseudomonadati > Pseudomonadota > Alphaproteobacteria > Rhodobacterales > Paracoccaceae > Aestuariibius > Aestuariibius sp. HNIBRBA575. The sequence goes on along the minus strand of NZ_CP162414.1, from coordinate 3,216,127 downwards.
CAAATCGGCTGATGCCCGCTACGAAGTGCGCCGACTGGTTGCGTGGTTTGACGACAAATTTCACGCCGAGGTCACATCGAAACTGATGGGTGAACGCGTGTTTCGCAAGGTGATGGGCACCGGATATCCCGACAGCGCCAATGTCAAAGCCGGGTCGCGTGCGATCAAATATCATCTGGATTACATGACGTGGCTGTTGGATCAACGCCGTTGGTTGGCGGGCAATGACATGTCGATGGCGGATTTTGCCGCCGCCGCCCATCTAAGCTGTTTGGATTACATTTCTGATGTGGATTGGAACCGCTCTGAGGTCGTCAAAGATTGGTACGCCAAAATCAAGTCCCGCCCTGCCTTTCGGTCCTTGCTGGCCGATCAGGTGCCCGGATTTTTGCCGCCTGCGCATTATGCCAATCTTGATTTCTAACGCACCCAAATTTGGGGGTCCGTCGTGGACCTAAAACAAAAGCTGTACGCATTTGCGATCGAGGCCGGGTTTGCCAAAATGGGCATTTGCCGCCCGGATGCGAACCCACACTTGCCGGACCTGCTGGATCAATATGTCGCCAAAGGGCGGCATGGACAGATGGCCTGGATGCAGGAACGGATGCAGTGGCGTGCCGATCCTGCCGCGCTGTGGCCGGATGCGAAATCGGTCATCATGCTGGCCGAAGTTTACACGCCCGACCATGATCCGCTGGCGATTTTACAACGTCCCGATCGCGGGGCGATTTCGGTCTATGCGGGTCAAAAGGATTATCATGACATCGTCAAAAAGCGTCTGAAACGGGTCGGGCGCTGGCTGATCGAACAGGACCCAGAGGCCCAGATCAAAGTGTTTGTCGACACCGCACCAGTGATGGAAAAACCACTGGGCGCGTCTGCCGGGTTGGGCTGGCAGGGCAAACATACCAATCTGTTGGGCCGTGATCTGGGGTCTTGGTTTTTTTTGGGCGCGATTTTCACGACGTTGGAATTGCCCATTGATGAACCGGGACAGGAACAATGCGGGTCCTGCACGGCCTGTCTGGATATTTGCCCAACCAAGGCGTTTCCCGCGCCGTTTCAATTGGATGCGAGACGCTGCATTTCCTATTTGACCATCGAACACAAAGGTCCGGTGGATTTGGAATTGCGCCCCGCATTGGGCAATCGCATCTATGGCTGCGACGATTGTTTGGCGGTGTGCCCATGGAACAAATTCGCCCAAACCGCCAGCGAGGCACGCTATAAAACCCGCGATGAATTGCGCGCACCCCGATTGGCGGAATTGGCAGCGCTGGATGATCCATCCTTTCGCACGATGTTTTCGGGTTCCCCTGTGAAACGGGTTGGGCGGGATCGGTTTGTGCGCAATGTGCTGTATGCGATTGGCAATTCTGCCGACGCGTCTTTGATTGAAACGGCACGTGATTTGACGCGTGACGCTGATGAAACAGTCGCGGATGCCGCGCGTTGGGCTGTCGCCCAGTTGGAGCTTTTATGAACCCCGCCCGCGGTATTTTTCTAATGATTTCGGCCATTACGGTTTTCACGATTATGACCGCATTTATCAAAGAGGCAGGGCGCGTTCCCGCAGGCCAAGCGGTGTTTTTCCGGTCCTTTCTGTCAATTCCTGTGATCCTGATTTGGATGAAAATGCAGGGTGAATTTCCAGCGGCGTTGAAAACCAATCGGCTGGGCAGTCATGCCGTGCGGTCACTGGCGGGCAGTGTCGCGATGGGGCTGGGATTTGCCGGGTTGAAATACCTGCCCCTGCCCGAAGTCACCGCAATCCGGTTTGTCACACCGGTGGTGATGGTCATTCTGGCCGCCATTATGCTGGGCGAACGACTGCGGATGATCCGTATTTCGGCGGTTTTGGTTGGATTGATCGGCGTGGTGATCATCACAGCCCCCCGGTTTTCGTCAGGCTTTGCCAATGCGGCGGCGCTTGGGGCGATACTGACGCTGGGGTCCGCTTGTATGGCCGCATTGGCGCAGGTGTTTATCAAATCCATGTCGGGGCAGGAAAAGGCGACGACAATTGTGTTCTATTTCGGGGTGACGGCGACGTTTCTGTCCCTGTTCACCATTCCCTTTGGCTGGGTTTGGCCCACCGGATATGAGGCAAGTTTGCTGATTGGCGCAGGCCTGGTGGGCGGGATCGGGCAGCTATTGCTGACGTCGTCCTATCGATTTGCCGATGCGGGGGTGTTGGCGCCGTTCACCTATGTCAGCATGTTGTGGTCGCTGCTGATTGGCTATGTCTGGTTCGCAGAAACGCCCACATGGCCGATGATGGCCGGGGCAACGTTGATCATCGCCGCCGGGGCCGTGATCGTGTGGCGTGAACAGCAATTGGGCCAAGGCAACACCGCCGAACGCAAAGTCAAAGCCAAACGGTGGCAATAAAAAACCGCGCCGGATGGGGCGCGGTTTGATGATTTTTCGGTGGGCGCGGGCTTAGCTGCGCACCAATGCCTCATAGCTGTTGACCATCTCTTTGGCCAGATCACCCACTTCGAACGTCCAGTCGCCGATTTGCCCCACGGGCGTCACTTCGGCGGCGGTGCCGGTCAGCCAGCATTGTTCAAAACTGTCCAATTCTTCGGGCATGATGTGGCGTTCATGCACGGGGATTTGGCGATCCTGCAACATGCCGATCACGGTTTGACGGGTGATGCCGTTCAAAAAACAATCGGGCTTGGGCGTGTGGACTTCGCCGTCTTTGACAAAGAACAGATTTGCGCCGGTCGCTTCGGCGACGTAGCCGCGATAATCATACATCATCGCGTCGGAACACCCCTTTGCCTCGGCCGCATGTTTGGACAGGGTACAGATCATATAGAGACCCGCCGCCTTGGCGTGGCAAGGGATCGTTTCGGGGCTGGGGCGTTTCCATTTGGCAATGTCCAGCTTGGCGCCTTTGTATTTCGCGTCGCCGTAATAATTGCCCCATTCCCAGGATGCGATTGCCAGACGAACCGGGTTTTTCGCGGATGCGACACCCATGTCTTCGCCCGCGCCGCGCCATGCAACTGCGCGCACATAGGCGTCGGTCAGGCCGTTCACTTCTAGAACTTGTTGTTTGGCGGCTTCGATTTCGTCAACACTGTAGGGGATTTCAAAATCCAGCTGATTGGCAGAAAAATGCAGCCGTTCAGAATGTTCGCGGCTTTTGAAGATCTTGCCATTATAGGCGCGTTCACCTTCGAAAACGGAACTGGCATAATGCAGCGCATGTGTCAGCAGGTGGACATTGGCCCCGCGCCAATCCACGAGCTCACCATCCATCCAGATTTTTCCGTCGCGATCATCATAGGCACCCGCCATGGTCTTTCCTCCTGAGTTTTCCATTTATTTCGTGTATCGGTCCGTTTCGGACATAAAATTACGAAAAATCTGAGAATCGCTACCAGTCTGGTCTTGGAATGTCAACAACGCTGACTTATCGTGGGGGAATTCAAGATGGAGGCGCGGATGAATCAGCTAAATCCAAGTCCACGCGGACAGAATTTGCTGTTCCTGACGGACGAACAATTGCGCAAAGGCATCGAGGCGATGTTTTTCGCCTATCGCGGTTTTACCGCCGATCCGGATCGTATCCTTTCTGAAATGGCCTATGGGCGGGCGCATCACCGCGCTGTGCATTTCATCCATCGCAGCCCCGGAACCACCGTCAATAATCTGCTGTCGATCCTTGGGGTCACAAAGCAATCTCTCAATCGTGTGTTGCGTACTTTGATCGAAGACGGTCTGGTAGAGAGTAGAGTGGGCCAAAAGGATAAACGTGAAAGACACCTGTTTTTAACTGAAATGGGCGAAGCGTTGGAAACCGGGCTATCGACGGCTCAGCGGGATCGCATGCGCACCGCATTTCGGGCCGCAGGTCCCGAAGCAGTCGCAGGTTTCCGCCAAGTGCTTGAGGCTATGATGGACGAAGACATGCGGCGCCATTACGAAGCGTTGACGGAATAAGGAAGCAAACATGGATGATGCACATATCCTGATCGTGGATGATGATGAACGTATCCGGGGACTTTTGCAGAAATTTCTGATGCGCAACGGGTTTTTGGTCAGCGCCGCCCGCGAAGCCGCCCATGCGCGGCGTTTGCTGGACGGGCTGGAATTTGACCTGATCGTGCTGGATGTGATGATGCCCGGCGAGGATGGCATCAGCCTGTGCAAGGATTTGCGTCAGACGATTTCGACCCCGATCCTGTTGCTGACCGCCAAGGCCGAAACCAGCGACCGAATTCAGGGGCTAGAAGCGGGCGCAGATGATTATCTGGCCAAACCGTTTGAGCCCAAGGAATTGCTGCTGCGGATCAATGCGATTCTGCGGCGTGTGCCCGCCGGTGAACCCGCGGTGGTGATCCCCAAAGTGCTGCATTTGGGCGACATTCGCTATGACATCGAACGCGGAGAATTGTGGCAAGGCGAAAACCTGATCCGGTTGACCGCCACCGAAAGCCAGTTGATGCGGATTTTTTCCGCCAAACCGGCCGAAGCGCTGAGCCGGGCCACGCTGGTCGACGAATTGGGCCGGTCTGGTGGGCAGGCTCAGGAACGTGCCGTGGATGTTCAGATCACTCGTCTGCGTCGCAAACTGGAATCGGACCCCAAACAGCCACGTTACCTACAGACCGTGCGCGGCGCGGGTTACATGCTGGCCCCTGATTGATGACCGGAAATTCGACGGCGCTGATCACCCACCCAGATGGGTTTTTGCATCAAACCCCGGCCAGCGCCCCGGAACAATTGGCGCGGCTGGATTTCGTGCTACGCGCGATTGAGGATTTGCCATTGGACCGCTTTGATGCGCCTTTGGCAGAGCTGTCTCAGATCACTACATTGCACGACCCGGCCTATGTGAACGACGTCCTTAGCCGCATTCCAAACACCGGATTTGCAGCGCTGGACAAAGGCACTGATGAGGAAACGTTCCTATCCCCCACATCCCGAAATGCATTGCTGCGCGCCGTTGGCGGGCCGATTTTGGGGGTGGATATGGTGATGGCGGGCAAAGCGCGCAATGCCTTTGTAGCGATGCGTCCACCGGGGCATCACGCGTTGCGCGACACGGTGATGGGGTTTTGTTTCTTTGGCAATGTGGCGCTGGCGGCGCGTCATGCGATGGATGCGCATGGGCTGAAACGGGTGGCGATTGTCGATTTCGACGTGCATCACGGCAATGGCACACAGGCGCTGCTATGGGATGAACCGCGCGCGTTGACCGTGACGTCGCAGCAGATGCCGCTGTGGCCCGGATCGGGGCATCCGTCGGAAACCGGCGCGCATGACAATGTGCTCAACATTCCCCTGCCGCCGGGCACCAAAGGGGGTTTCATGCGTCAGGCCTATGCCGATCAGGTGTTTCCACGTCTGCGTGAATTTGCCCCTGAATTTCTGCTGATTTCTGCCGGGTTTGATTGCCACCGGGATGATCCGTTGGCAGAATTAAACTGGGTCGAAGACGATTATAATTGGCTGACCCGTTCCCTATGCGCGATTGCCAATGAAACCTGTCAGGGCCGCGTCGTGTCTGTGTTGGAAGGCGGCTATGACCTAAAGGCGCTGGGCGCATCGGCACGGGCCCATGTTCAGGCGTTGCTGCGCGCCGGGGATTAGACCCTAATCATCTCTGCCAAAACAAAACTCAAAAATGGGCATCCGTTCCGTCCATGCAAAGACAGGCAAAGCCGGAATTGGGGCGGTGATATCGCGCTGCACTTCGTTTTCGACCACCACGCCACGCCCTGTCAGCAGGTTCAGATCACATGTGCCATTCGAGTCCAAATCCAAGCTGTCGTAGAACCCGTAGGATAGGCCAACCACACGGTAGCGATCCCGGCGATAGGCAATCGTGATCATCGATTCCCATCTGTTGCGCCCGATCCCGATATTCATGGCCGTCACGGTTAGGGAACCGGCAGGGGTTTGCCCTAGGATCGGAATTTGGCCCGGCCCACCGATCCAAGCGATGTCTTCGACGGTGAAATCCCCATAGCCCGTGTCGCGCGCCCGTAGATTAACAGTGCCGTCGCCGTTGTTTTCCAGCCAGAACGTTTCGGCCGTGCCGTCCTTGTCCAGATCTAGTGAAACGGATTCTCCGACGATTTCGGCTTGGGCGGCGGTGGCAAAAGCGGCAAAAGCCAGAATAAAACGCATGGAACACTCCTGTGGATCAACGGGGCAAGCCTACGCAAAGGGTGGGAAAACCCCAACACAAATGTGCACAGAAATTGCGCGCGGGGTTGGTGGAAACCCGGCGCAAAGACAGATAAGGTGACCCGGCTTGGTGCGCAAAGGAGAGAAGCGGATGAGTGACACCCCGGTTGAAGAGATGAGCTTTGAACAGGCGATGGCCGAATTGGAACAGGTTGTGGGCCAATTGGAACGGGGCGATGTGCCGCTGGACGATTCGATTGCGCTATATGAACGGGGGGCCAAATTGAAATCCCGCTGCGAAGCCAAGCTGAAAGAAGCCGAAGAAAAAGTCGCGAAACTGACTTTGGACGGGAATGGACAGGCCGCCGGGACCGAACCGCTGGACGCCGGTTGATGGACGGATCGCTGCCGATGACCGCGTTTCAACCTGCCTTGAAAAGCGCCCGCACAACAACCGAGGCGTATATTCAGCACGCCACGCAGGACCTGCATGGGGATCTGGCGGATGCGGTGCGCTATGCGGTGACAGGTGGCAAAGGGCTGCGCGGGTTTTTGGTCTATGAAGGCGCGCGTTTGCATGGGATCGATGCGGCAGGGGCCGCGCCGGTTGCAGCGTCGATTGAATGTCTGCACGCCTATTCGCTGGTGCATGATGATTTGCCGTGTATGGACGATGACGATCTGCGTCGTGGCCAGCCAACGGTGCATAAGAAATGGAACGAAACGATTGCGGTTTTGGCGGGGGATGCCCTGCAATCTTTGGCGTTTGAATGGGTGACAACCGGGGCCGGATCCGCCCAAGCGCGGCTAGAGCTGAGCGCAACATTGGCCCGCGATGCGGGGCTGCGGGGTATGGTTGGTGGCCAGATGATGGATATCAACGCCGAAACCGCCGCTGAACCGCTGACGCTGGAACAGATCACGTTGCTGCAGGCCGGAAAAACCGGCGCGTTGATATCGTGGTCTGCCATGGCGGGCGCACGGATGGCAGGGGCTGATACCGGACCGTTGAACATCTATGGCGACCGGCTGGGGCTGGCGTTTCAGATCGCGGATGACATTCTGGATGTTGTCGGGGATGCCGCCACTGTCGGCAAGGCCGTGGGCAAAGACGCCGCCGCGGGCAAAGCCACATTTGTATCCCTGCTGGGATTGGATGAGGCAAAGAACCGCGCAAGCCAATTGGTACAAGAGGCCTGTGATGCGCTATCATCCTATGGCGATGACGCAGATTGCCTGAAAGAGGCCGCGCAATTTGTTATTACGCGCGGACATTAAGGAAACGACATGAATGTGAGCCGCCCAACGCCGCTATTGGACCAGATCAACGTGCCTGCCGACATGGATGGGTTCACGGATGCGCAGCTGCGTCAGGTCGCCGATGAACTGCGTCAGGAAACCATTGATGTGGTGTCTGAAACCGGTGGCCATCTGGGCGCTGGGCTTGGCGTTGTCGAACTGACGGTTGCGCTGCATTCGGTGTTTGAAACCCCGCGTGATAAAATCATCTGGGACGTGTCGCATCAGTGCTATCCCCACAAAATCCTGACCGGACGGCGTGATCGCATGCGCACCCTGCGCCAAAAGGACGGGCTTAGCGGATTTACCAAACGATCCGAAAGCCCCTTTGATCCGTTTGGCGCGGCGCATTCGTCTACGTCGATTTCTGCCGCGCTTGGCTTTGCGGTGGCGCGTGATTTGGGCGGTGATCCGGGGGATGCAATTGCGGTGATCGGCGATGGGTCGATTTCGGCGGGCATGGCCTATGAGGCGCTGAACAATGCCGGACATCTGAAAAAACGCCTGATCGTGATCCTGAACGACAACGAAATGTCGATCGCTCCGCCCGTGGGCGCGATGTCGTCCTATCTGTCGCGGCTTTATGCCGGCGCCCCGTTTCAGGAATTGAAATCCGCCGCCAAAGGCGCGGTCAGCCTGCTGCCCGAACCATTCCAAGAAGGCGCGCGCCGGGCCAAGGAAATGCTAAAAGGCATGACCGTCGGCGGCACGCTGTTCGAAGAGCTGGGCTTTAGTTATATCGGGCCGATTGATGGCCATGACATGGACGATCTGCTGGCGGTTCTGCGCACGGTGAAAACCCGCGCCACCGGGCCGATCCTGATCCATGCGATCACCAAAAAGGGCAAAGGATACGCCCCCGCCGAAGCTGCCGATGACAAAGGGCACGCAACAGCCAAGTTTGACGTGATCACCGGCAAACAAAAGAAATCCCCCAGCAATGCGCCCAGCTATACCAGCGTGTTTGCGGAATCATTGCTGGATGTGGCGGCTAAAGACGACAAAGTGGTCGCCGTGACCGCTGCGATGCCCGACGGAACCGGACTAAGCCGGTTCATGGATCGCTATTCCAGCCGGTGTTTTGACGTGGGCATTGCCGAACAGCACGCCGTGACCTTTGCCGCCGGGCTGGCCGCTGGTGGGATGAAACCGTTTTGCGCGATCTATTCGACATTCCTGCAACGTGGCTATGATCAGGTGGTGCATGATGTGGCGCTGCAACGTCTGCCAGTGCGCTTTGCCATTGATCGCGCCGGTCTGGTTGGCGCGGATGGCGCGACGCATGCGGGATCTTTTGACGTTGGATTTATGGCGAATTTGCCCGGCATGGTGGTCATGGCCGCCGCAGATGAGGCAGAGCTGGTGCGCATGGTTGTCACTGCTGCGGCCCATGACGACGGCCCGATCGCGTTTCGATTCCCCCGTGGCGAAGGCGTGGGCGTGGACATCCCGACAGATGCCGAGCCGTTGGAAATCGGCAAAGGCCGCATGATCCGCGACGGCAAAGGCGTGGCGATCCTATCCTTCGGCACAAGGTTGCAAGAGGTCGAAGCCGCCAGCGAAGCGCTGATGGCCAAAGGCATCACGCCCACCATCGCAGATGCTCGTTTTGCCAAGCCATTGGACAGGGACATGATCCTGAAACTGGCCGCAGAACATGACGCGCTGATCACCGTCGAAGAAGGCGCGGTTGGTGGGTTCGGGTCCCATGTGGCGCAATTATTGGCCGATGAAGGCGTGTTTGATCACGGGCTAAAATTCCGGTCCATGGTATTGCCCGACACATTCATCGATCAGGCCAATCCACGTGACATGTACCAAATTGCGGGCATGAACGCCGACGATATCGAACGCAAAGTGCTGGACGTGCTGGGCGTGGATGTGATCGGACAGCGTGCCTGATCTGTGACGTCACGGCACTAGTGCCCATAACGCTGAGTATTTGTGCCAACAAAAAATCCAAAGTGCTAGCGTGGTGAGGGGCCGGTAAACGGCCCCAACGGCGGGAGAGTTAGGATGCATGGCAGGCGGATTTTTCGATGGGTGACATTTTTGTTGGCGGGCGGATATGTCCTGCGGACGATTTTCTTTGGCGATTATGACACCTTTGGCGGACCGTTTCGGTATCTGACGATCTGGGCCTTGTTTGCGTCGTTCTTTGCGGCATCCCGGATGATGGCACTAGAAGAAGGGCGTTCTGACAAACGCTGGGACGGGTTTGTGTCCATGACGGCGGTGTTGAACGCCATGGTCGTGTTCCTGTTTTGGAAGCTGTATTTCGCCGACCCATCGTCCGTCACGTCGGATGGAAGTCTGGGGGATTGGTGGCTAGAGCTGTACCTGCACGGGGTCGGGCCGATGTTGCAATGGATTGATGCTGTGGTGATCCACCGGGCGTTTCGCAAATTGCGCGCAGGTTTGATGTGGTTGCTGGGCATCATTGGCGCGTGGATCGCTTGGGCCGAACTGGTCATCCAGCCGATGAACACGACCCCCAGCGGTGATGTCACCAGCGGGCTGCCGTATCGGTTTTTGAATTCCTTGGATTTCACCGGACGCGCGACATTTTACGCAACAAACTTTGCCGTTGCGGTTGTTTTGCTGCTGGTTTTTGCGGCGGTGGCTTGGGGTGTCAGGCGTCGTTTTCCGCGTTGAGCAATGCGGTAAGCCCAGATTTATAATCCGGATAGCGCAGCTCAATGCCCAGCTCTTCTTTGATGCGGGTATTTCGCACCTTTTTGTTTTCCGCATAAAATGACCGCGCCATGGGTGTCATGTCTGCGGTGGCGAAATCCTCGGACGGGGGTGGGGTTTGCCCCAACAATTCGGCCGCATAAGCGATGACATCCTGCGGCGGGGCCGGGTCGTCGTCACACAGATTATAGATCGCGCCGGGATTGGGGTTCAGCATGGATGCAGCGACGGTTTGGGCGATGTCATCGACGTGAATGCGGCTGAACACTTGGTCCGGTTTGACGATGCAGCGGGCCGTGCCATTGCGCACCTTGGCAAAGGGACCCCGGCCCGGACCATAAATCCCAGCCAGTCGAAAAATATGTAGCGGCAGGTCCAGCGCGGCCCAATCCGCTTCGGCTTTGACGCGCATTTCGCCACGTTTGGTCGATGGGGTCAGGGGCGTGTTTTCGTCGACCCAGCTGCCTTGGTGATCGCCATAAACCCCCGTTGTAGACAGGTAGCCAACCCATTCAAATCGATCCCGTCGCGCGGCGATTTCTTCGCGCAAATCGTTCAAAACCGGGTCACCATCCGGCCCCGGCGCGGCTGATATCAGCAAATGTGTTGCCACATCCAGGATCGATGTCAGATCCGCACCCGGCCATTGGACCGGTGATGCCCCCTGATCCAGAATCGCGTCGATATTGTCAGGATTGCGGGTGGTTCCAATGACGTGCCAGCCATGTGGGATCACCAGATCGGCAATCGCACGGGCGCTATAGCCATGCCCAAAAGAAAGTAGAATATCGCTCATCCAGCTTCCTTGCCGTGAATGGGTCTGATTGGCAAGTCACGACGCGTAATCGGACCCTTCGCTGTCCAAAATCGCCTTTAACTCGGTCAGATGACGGGTGTCTTGGTCGGGGTATTGTTCCAGCTCTTGTGCGGTTTTTTCGGCGATTTCGTCCGACAGAACCCGCAATGGCATGCCTGTCTGTACCGCGCGAATATAGGTTTCCGCCGCGCGTTCGAAATAATACAGCCGATTGAATGTTTCTGCGACGGTGGCGCCGATGATCATGATGCCGTGATTGCCCATGATCATGACCTTTTTCTTGGGGTCACTTAACAGGGCAGCGCAACGTTCGCCTTCTTCTTCGAAGGCCAAACCGCCATAGGCGTCGTCGATGACATAGCGGTTGAAAAACGTCGCGCAGTTCTGGTCAATCGGGGGCAGGCGGCTGTCCTGTAACGACGCCAGAACCGTGGCAAAGATCGAATGCACATGCATCGCGCACCGCGCATGCGAGCAGTGGCGGTGAATACCACTATGCAGCCCCCAAGCGGTCGGATCAGGCGCGTTTGGCCCTGTCAGCGATGTCGGGTCATTGGCATCCAGCGTCAGCATGTCACTGGCCTTGATCCGGCTGAAATGCATCTGATTTGGGTTCATCAGGAATTGCGTGCCATCGTCATTCACCGCGAGGCTAAAATGATTTGCCACGCCTTCGTGCAGGTTCAAACGGGCGGTCCAGCGGAACGCAGCAGCCAGATCAATGCGATCTTGCAGGTGTTGGATATTAGTGTGCTCGTTCATCAATGCCTCCTGTTTTGGAAAGGTAAGCACACAAAGCCCCGTCAGGGAAGCTTGACAATCTCGCATTAATTAATCATATTGTTAATTAACAAAAGTGGAAATATTGAATGACCCAATTGTCCGATACATTTGCCGCCCTTGGGGATGCCACACGTCTGTCGATTGTGGATCGTTTGTTGCAGCAGGGCGAACTCAGCGCTGGTGATCTGCAAGACGTGGCTGACATGTCCGCGCCCGCAATTTCCCGCCACCTAAAGGTGCTGCGCAATGCCGGGATCATCCAACAGCGCGTGGATGGGCAGCGGCGCATGTATTCCGTCGAACCAACCCGCGTGCGCGCCATCCACCAATGGACCATGGATCATCAGACATTCTGGGCCGGGTCACTGGATCGTTTGGCAGCGGCACTGGATTAGAACGAAACCAAAGGGGAACCAAATGCCCAATCTCACAATGAGCCGTGTGTTCAAGGCGGATGTGGAAACCGTATTTGCCTATGTGTCGAAAACCGAACATTTGATGGATTGGTGGGGACCTGAATCCATGACCATCACCCAGCATGACCTGTCGTTTGAACAGACGGGTCCTTGGATGTCGGTGATGACCAATGCCGAGGGGCAGAATTACAAAGTATCCGGTCATGTGACCCATGTGGATGCGCCAAATTCCATCGGGTTTACATGGGCATGGCATGACGAAACCGATCGACGAGGGGTCGAAAGCCACGTGACGATCAAACTGGTGCCCGCGCTAAACGGCGGCACCAAGTTTGAGCTAAACCACGTGGATCTGCCCGACCAAGAGGCGGCGCATAATCACAATCAGGGTTGGACATCGACCCTGCGCAAACTGGAACGTCTGGCCGGTGTGGTCGACGCATAAAAGGGAGAGAGACATGCCAAATTTCATCTTTGCATATCACGGGGGCAGCACCCCTTCGGACCCGGCTGACGTGGAAAAAGTCATGGGCGAATGGAACGCATGGTACGGATCCATGGGCGACGCTGTTCAGCATGGCGGCGGACCTGCGGGTAAATCCAACACGGTCAGCGCCGCCGGTGTGGCAGAGGATGGCGGGGCCAACCCATTGTCTGGTTTCACCATCGTGTCCGCCCCGGATCACGCCGCCGCTTGTGACATGGCCAAAGGTTGCCCCATGGTCAAAGACGGGTCCGGCAGCGTGGAAGTCTGCGAAGTCATAGAAATGTAAGCGATATTCCCGGCGCGGCGCAAAATCGTGCCGGGAATTGACAGAATGTCACACAGTGTCTTGCGTCTGTTGCAAAACTCGGGTGATATTCGGAAATGGAACATACCCTAAAATCTTGGGCACAGGTTGCCCCCCGTTTGGTCGCCGTCGCAGCGGGTCGCGATGCGGCGGATCTGGTGATCCGCGGCGGCAAAGTTGTGAACGTACAAAGCCGCGAAGTGCTGGACGGTTGGCAGGTGGCCATCGCCGATGGTCGATTTGCCTATGTGGGCCCCAATGCGGATCATTGTGTCGGCGCAAACACCGAGGTGATTGAGGCTGACGGTCAATACCTGATCCCCGGCCTGTGTGATGGGCATATGCATATCGAAAGCGGCATGCTGACCCCGGCGGAATTTGCCGCCGCTGTGATCCCGCATGGCACAACCACGATGTTCACCGACCCCCATGAAATCGCCAACGTTCTGGGGTTGGATGGCGTGCGGATGATGCATGACGAAGCCTTGATGCAGCCGGTGAATATTTACACCCAAATGCCATCCTGTGCGCCCTCTGCGCCGGGATTGGAAACCACCGGGTTTGAAATTTCCGCTGATGATGTGGCGCAGGCTATGGCGTGGCCGGGCATCATTGGGCTGGGCGAAATGATGAACTTTCCCGGTGTGATCAATGGCGATCCACAGATGCTGGCAGAAATGGCCGCAACCATGAATGCAGGCAAAACCGTGGGCGGGCATTACGCATCGCCGGATCGTGGGCCGGCGTTTCATGCCTATGCGGCGGGTGGTGCTGCGGATGATCACGAAGGCACCCGCGAAAGCGACGCCATTGACCGTGTCCGTCAGGGGATGCGATCGATGCTGCGGCTTGGATCGGCATGGTATGACGTCGAAAGCCAGATCACCGCGGTGACCGAAAAGGGATTGGATCCCCGCAATTTCATTCTGTGTACGGATGATTGCCATTCCGCGACGTTGGTCAATGACGGGCATATGAACCGGGTTGTGCGTCACGCGATTGAATGCGGGCTGGACCCGATTGTGGCGCTGCAAATGGCGACGGTGAACACGGCCACCCATTTCGGTCTGGAACGTGAATTGGGGTCAATCGCGCCGGGGCGTCGTGCCGATGTTATTTTGACGTCTGATCTGAAAACACTGCCCATTAATGTGGTATATGGACGAGGTCGCAAAATCGCTGAGAATGGCCAGATCACGGTTACCTGCCCCCATTACGATTGGCCAGACATGGCGCGTCAGACCGTTCGGCTGGGCAAAACCCTGACTGACACCGACTTTGAAATCAAAGCGCCCAATGGGGCCAATGCTGTCACTGCCAAAGTGATCGGCGTGGTCGAAAACCAAGCCCCCACCAAAGCGCTGACCGCAGAATTGCCGGTGGAGAACACCATCGTCGAAGGGCAGGGGGATACCTGCCAGATCGCGCTCGTGGAACGACACCGTGCAACTGGTGGCGTGACAAACGGATTTGTCAGCGGCTTTGGCTATCAGGGTCGTATGGCCATGGCCAGCACGGTCGCCCATGACAGCCACCATATGATTGTGGTGGGCACGGATCGCGAAATGATGGCGCTGGCGTCCAATCGTCTGGGCGAAGTTGGCGGCGGTATTACCATCTGGAAAGACGGCGTTGAGATTGCGCTGGTGGAATTGCCCATTGCCGGGTTGATGTCCGACAGCCCTGCCCAACAGGTCGCTGCCAAGGCCGATCAGATGGTCGCCGCGATGGCGCAATGCGGATGTACGCTGAACAACGCTTATATGCAGCATTCTTTGTTGGCATTGGTGGTGATCCCCGAATTGCGCATATCCGATTTAGGACTGGTCGACGTGACCAAATTTGAACTGACCGATTTGTTTGAAGGTGAAGAATGAATACTGAAACTGCCCCAGCGATCCACAGCCCTGAATTTGGCGAACACGAAGCGTTTAACGACCCGGCCAAGGCGGTTGCGCGGCTCATTGAGCTATACGATGCGGCGACAAAGTTCCTGTGTGAAAAGTTTTCTGATGCGCTGAGCAATGGCAATCCGGGTGTGCGGTATCGGGCTTTTTACCCTGAAATTCGCCTGACCACGACCAGCTTTGCCCATGTGGATAATCGGCTGTCCTTTGGGCATGTGTCCCAACCGGGTGCCTATTCCACCACGATCACCCGCCCCGATTTGTTTGCCCATTATCTGGAACAGCAAATCGGCCTGCTGATCGAAAGCCACCAGATGCCGGTCTATATCGGCGCGTCCCTGACCCCGATGCCGGTGCATTTTGCCGTGGCCAATGACACTAACTTGTCGGTGCCACAGGACGGGGCCGCGTCGTTCACCCTGCGTGATGTGTTTGACGTGCCTGACCTGACCACCACCCATGATGACATCGTCAACGGCTTGGAATTCACCTACGAAGACGGGTCCCACCCTTTGGCGCCGTTCACCGCACAGCGCGTGGATTATTCACTGGCGCGGTTGGCCCATTACACCGCCACGGCGGCGGATCATTTCCAAAACCATGTGCTGTTTACCAACTATCAATTCTACGTCGAAGAATTCGAAGCCTATGCGCGTGAGCAATTGGATGATCCAAACAGCGGCTATACCAGTTTTGTGGGCACCGGGAATGTTGAGATCACCCAAGCGGATCAGGACCTGCCCGTGCCGTCAAAACTGCCACAAATGCCGACCTATCATTTGAAACGCGCCGATGGCGGCGGGATCACGTTGGTCAATATTGGCGTGGGGCCTTCGAATGCTAAAACCGCAACAGATCACATCGCGGTTTTGCGCCCGCATGCTTGGGTCATGGTTGGACATTGTGCCGGGCTGCGTAACACGCAACAGCTGGGTGATTTTGTGCTGGCCCACGCCTATCTGCGCGAAGACAAAGTGCTGGATGATGACCTGCCGGTTTGGGTGCCTGTGCCCGCCTTGGCAGAAATTCAGATCGCTCTGGAAAATGCGGTGGAAAATGTCACCGAACTGCACGGCTATGAATTGAAACGTTTGATGCGGACCGGGACGGTGGCATCGGTGGACAATCGGAACTGGGAATTGCGCGAACAAAGCGGCCCGGTTCAGCGGCTCAGCCAATCACGTGCCGTTGCGCTGGATATGGAAAGCGCGACCATCGCAGCAAACGGGTTTCGGTTCCGTGTCCCATACGGCACCTTACTTTGCGTCAGCGATAAACCGCTGCATGGCGAACTGAAATTACCCGGTATGGCCTCAGATTTCTATAAGACCCAGGTTGCACGGCATTTGCTGATCGGGATAAGAGCTATGGAAAATCTTCGCGAAATGCCGTTGGAGCGTATCCACAGCCGGAAACTGCGAAGTTTTGAGGAAACTGCCTTTCTTTGATGGCAAATTCGTCAATTTCCCCAACAAAATGCACGTTTTGCTCTTGCATTGATCTACTATTCGTTGTGTGCATACACAACATTGCGTTACATACGCGACATGAGGCCCAAGTGTACGGGCAGTAAGGGAGACTAAAACCATGGCAAAACCCATGACAAAAACACAGTTGGTTGCCGCTCTGGCCGAAGATCTGGGCAGCGACAAAAAAGCCGCAGCCGCAGCGCTAGACGCAGTCACAAATCTGATCACCCGCGAAGTTTCCGCAGGTGGTGCAGTGACCCTGCCAGGCGTTGGCAAAATCTATTGCCGCGAACGCCCAGAGCGCATGGTGCGTAACCCTGCCACTGGCGAACAGATCAAAAAAGACGCAGACAAAGTGGTCAAAATGACCATTGCGAAAGCTCTGAAAGACAGCGTGAACGGCTAATCGCCCACGTATTTTGACATTGGAAAAGGTCGCCTTTGGGCGGCCTTTTTCGTTTTGTGATCTGTAGTGGTTTGTGTTTCCCCAAAGAATGCGAAAGGGTCGCGCTGATAACCCTGCACGTTGATGGCGTGTGTCCTGATCCCAGCACAAAGAAGACTTTGATGGATTTCAAATCGGTATTCATGGGCCTGAGCTTTGGCTTGATCTGGGCGTCTGCCTTTACGTCGGCGCGGATCATTGTCGCCTATGCACCGCCCCTGACAGCCCTGTCGATCCGGTTCTTTTTGGCGGGGATCATTGGCGTGCTGATCGCCAAGGCCATGGGCCAAAGCTGGAACCTGACGCGCGGGCAATGGCGGTCTGTGGTGATATTCGGGTTCTGCCAAAACGGGATTTATCTGGGCCTGAATTTCGTCGCAATGCAAAGCATCGAAGCGTCCCTGGCCGCGATCATTGCCTCGACCATGCCGCTCTTGGTCGCCATGGCTGGCTGGGTCGTGTTCAAAGAAACGATCAAGCCGATGGGCATCGTGGGTCTGGTCGCTGGCATGGTTGGGGTCGCGCTGATCATGGGCGCCCGCATGAATGGCGGCGCTGACCTGATGGGGGTGATCCTATGTGTGATCGCAGTGATTTCGCTGTCGGTTGCGACTCTGTCGGTGCGATCCGGTGGGGCCGGAGGCAATGTGTTGATGGTGGTTGGGCTACAAATGTTTGTCGGGGCGTTTGTGCTGGCAATTCCAGCCGCCTTGTTCGAAGATTTTGACGTGGTTTGGTCATGGCAATTGATCGCTTCCTTTACCTACACGGTGCTGGCGCCGGGATTGTTGGCGACATTTATCTGGTTTCTGTTGGTGGGCCGGATCGGGACGGTGCGGGCATCGGTCTATCATTTTGCCACGCCATTTTTCGGCGTGCTGATTGCATCGATGCTGCTGGGCGAACGGCTGGGTATATGGGACGTGGTCGGCGTGATCATCATCGCGGGCGGCATTTTGGCGGTGCAATTGTCGAAACAAAGTCCCACGCGGATGTGATCGCACGTTGGGGCAATGTGGGCTGACAGGGCGCGTTCTATCCGTCAGGTTGCCCCCATGGATTTGGTGTTTGGATATCTGGCGGGTCTGTTGACCCTGATTAACCCCTGCGTGTTGCCGGTGCTGCCGATTGTTTTGGCCAGCGCGTTACAGGCCAGCCGCTGGGGGCCTTTGGCTTTGGCGGCGGGCATGTCGGTGTCGTTTGTGGCGTTTGGCATGGCCGTGGCGGTGTTTGGTCGCCAAATCGGCCTGTCCCAAGACACGTTGGTTCAGGCTGGGGCCGTGGCGATGATCCTGTTCGGTCTGGTGATGCTGGTGCCGCGCCTGTCAGAACGGTTTGCCTTTGCGACATCGGGCGTATCGGGTCGGGCGGATCAGGGCATGGATCAAATTGATCGCAGCGGCTTACCTGGCCAAGCCCTGGGCGGAGCGTTGTTGGGCGCCGTTTGGGTACCGTGCGTCGGCCCCACATTGGGCGGCGCAATCGGGCTTGCCTTTATGGGGGAAAGCTTGCTTTGGGCGGCGCTGATCATGCTGAGCTTTGCGTTGGGGATTTCCACGATCATCGTTGTGCTGGGCTATGGCGCGCAATCCGCGATCCGCGCGCGACGTGATACATTGCGCGCCTTGGCGGTTAGGTCCCGGCCCATCATGGCGCTGATTTTCATCTTTGTGGGGCTGGTTTTGCTGTTCCACCTTCATCAGTATGCCGAAATCTGGCTGCTGGATCATATGCCGGTTTGGCTTCAGGACCTGTCGGTCCGGTTTTAAAGGAGTTGTTTCATGAAACGTCGTGACTTTATTGCGCTGAGCGCTGCATTGGCCGTCACCCCGGCCATTTTGCGGGCCGCACCGCTGAATTACACACCCGGTTTGGTGCAACAGCATCTGGCCGATGGGGATGTGGTGTTTTTGGACTTTAAGGCGGATTGGTGCACAACCTGTCGTGCGCAGGAACGTGTTATTCAAAGCCTGAAAGCCGCTGATCCCAGCTATGACGCGGCAATCACGTTTATCAATGTGGATTGGGACCAATACGGCGATTCCGAATTGTCGCGTGATCTGAATATTCCACGTCGCTCAACTTTGGTTGCGCTAAAGGGGGATCAGGAACTAGGGCGGATCGTCGCCGGAACAAGTCAGGCGCAGATTCAGGAATTGATGGACATCGCCCGCGCTGCGGCTGGTTGATCACCAATCTGGGGCGTCATGCCCCAGCTCAACCGCCAGATTCTGCAAAAACACGCGCAGAACTTTGGCGCGTTTCTGGGCCAAGTCGCGCCCCGTTTTGGTCTGCATAGTGTCCGGCAGGCGCAGCAGTTTCGCCTTAAAATGATCCACGGCGAATTGGCGATCATCCAGCGGACGTTGGGTGGCAAACGGGTCCGGCCCGTCAAATAGCGGCCTGTTCAGCCCGCCGGACACTGCAAAACATCGCGCCAATCCAATCGCGCCAAGGGATTCGATGCGATCCGCGTCTTGTAAAATACGGGCCAGCGGCGTGTCACAAGGGATATTGGCGGAAAAGCTGTGGGCGGCGATGGCGTGTTGGATCGCTGCGATCTTCTCAGGATCAAAGCCTTGATCCAATAGGATCGGTTGCGCCGCCGATGCAGACATCTGGGACGCACGAGCGCGGTCCGGATGATCCTTGGGCAATGTCACCAGATCATGCAGATAGGCGGCGGCCATCAAGGCGGGTAGATCGTCAAAGTTTTCGCCAGCGGCGATGTGTTTTGCGTTCAACCACACGCGATCCGCATGGGCCACGTCATGTGCAGCGTCACTGTCCGCGCCATGACGCGCCAAAACATCTCGCAGCGCTGCTTGCAATGCTTCAGCCGATTGGGCCACGAACGCCCCCGGTTTGCCCTCGATCCAGCAACAGATGGTCCAGTATCACCGACGCCATCATCGCTTCGCCCACAGGCACAGCGCGGATACCGACACAAGGATCGTGGCGTCCTTTGGTGACGACCTCGATTGGGGTGCCATCTTTGCGGATGGATTTGCGTGGGCTCAGGATTGATGACGTTGGTTTCACGGCAAAGCGCACAACGATGTCCTGTCCTGTGCTGATCCCGCCAAGGATCCCACCGGCATGGTTGGACGCATATTGCGGGCCGTTTTGCCCCATGAAAATTTCGTCTGCATTGTCACGGCCCGTTAGGGCAGCGGCGGCCATGCCTTCGCCAATTTCCACACCTTTGACGGCGTTGATCGACATCATCGCAGCGGCCAGATCCGTGTCTAACTTGCCATAAACCGGTGCGCCGATGCCTGCGGGGACGTTGCGCGCGACGACTTCGATCACGGCACCGACCGAATTGTGGTCATCCTTGCGCAGCCATTGCAGGTACTCTTCCCATTCTGATGCAGCATTTGCGTCGGGGCACCAGAAATCGTTCTGCGCGATGGTTGCCCAGTCAAACCGATCCCGGTCGATCTTTTTCTCGCCCATCTGGGTCATGTAACCGGTGATTTCTACATTGGGCGCCAGCGCTTTGATCGCTTCGCGGGCCACACCGCCGGCGGCCACACGGGACGCGGTTTCGCGCGCCGAGGATCGCCCGCCGCCCCGTGGATCGCGAATGCCGTATTTCTGCCAATAGGTGATATCAGCGTGACCGGGGCGGAATGTCTGTTCGATGTCGCCGTAATCTTTGGACCGTTGATCGGTGTTGCGGATCATCAGCTGGATCGGCGTGCCGGTGGTCGTGTCATTATAGACGCCCGACAGGATTTCGACCGCATCCGGTTCGTTGCGCTGCGTGGTGTTTTTGTTCTGACCGGGGCGGCGTTTGTCCAGCCAGTGCTGCAACATATCCGCGCGCAACGGCACACCCGGCGGACAGCCATCAACCGTCGCACCCAATGCGGGCCCATGGGATTCACCCCACGTGGTTACACGAAATAAATGTCCATAGCTGTTCAGGCTCATGATGCGGGCTCCTTTGGGTTGGGTCTAACGGGCGCGGGCCTTGCTCTCAAGCGGATTTGCTTGCTCTTGGGACAGAACCATCCTATGCGTGTCGCTACCTCGGGGTGCCAGATATGGCTGAGATGTAATCGCGAACCCGTAGAACCTGACCCGGTTAAGACCGGCGGAGGGAAGGTAATTTGGATGGTCCAAATGCCCCACTTCCGTCCGGCGCATTTGGAGAATGTTATGAAGCATATTCTGACGAGTGTCGCAGGACTTGCTCTGATGGCGGGCGCCGCCCACGCAGAGCCCCCTGTTCTGACAGTATACACCTATGACAGCTTTGTGTCCGATTGGGGCCCCGGTCCTGCAATCGAAGCCGCCTTTGAGGCAGAATGCGCCTGTGATCTGCAATTCGTTGGCGCGGGTGATGGTGCCGCGTTGCTGGCCCGTGTGCAGCTAGAAGGCGACAATACAGATGCCGATGTTGTTCTGGGCATCGACACCAACCTGACCGCCGCTGCGCGTGAAACAGGTCTGTTTGCCCCCCATGGCGTGACCGCTGATCTGGACCTGCCGATCGAATGGTCGGATGCTGAATTCCTGCCCTATGACTGGGGTTATTTCGCATTTGTTTCGACCGAAGGCGTCGAAGCCCCGGCATCATTGACCGAACTGGCAGTGAGCGATCTGAAAATCGTGATCCAGGATCCGCGGTCCTCGACCCCCGGTCTGGGGCTGGTCCACTGGGTCCAAACCGCACACCCCGATGACAGCCAAGCCATCTGGGAAGCCTTGGCAGACAATGTCGTCACCGTGACGTCCGGCTGGTCCGAAGCCTATGGCCTGTTTCTGGAAGGCGAAGCCGACGCGGTTTTGTCCTACACCACGTCGCCTGCCTATCACCTGATCGCAGAAGAAGATTCCGGCAAAGTCGCTTGGGCCTTTGACGAAGGTCACTACATGCAGGTCGAAGTGGCCGGTAAAATCGCCCAGACGGATCAGTCTGAACTGGCCGATCAATTCATGGCGTTCATGGTGTCTGAGGCGTTCCAATCGGTGATCCCAACCACGAACTGGATGTATCCAGCCGTGACCCCGGCGGATGGTTTGCCAGACGGGTTTGAAACCCTCGTTCAGCCCGCAACCGCGCTGTTGCTGTCCCCAGAGGACGCCGCCGCAACACGGGCAGATGCGATTGAGGAATGGCGCGCAGCGTTGTCTCAATAAACCGCCTTAAATGGCCGGGAACCCTGGCAGCATTGCTCTTGGTGGCATTGGTGCTGGGGACGCTATTGGCGGTTGCTTTGCGCGCCGAAGATGGCACAGGGCTGGGCGCGGCTGATTGGGCCGCGATCCGGTTCACAATTGTCCAAGCCGTGATATCCGCCGCCCTGAGCGTCGGCTTGGCCATCCCTGTCGCGCGCGCCTTGGCGCGGCGTCGGTTTTTCGGGCGCGGATTGTTGGTCACCCTTTTGGGCGCACCGTTTATTTTACCTGTGATTGTTGCCATCCTTGGCCTGCTGGCCGTGTTTGGCCGCAACGGAATTGTCAGCCACGCGCTGGGCTGGATCGGGCTGCCGCCTCTGTCGATTTACGGGTTTCACGGCGTGGTGCTGGCCCATGTGTTTTTCAACCTGCCCTTGGCGGTGCGGATGATCCTCCAAGGTTGGATCAGCATCCCCGCCGAACGGTTCAGGCTGGCGGCCACCCTGAATGCCCCCATCGGTCCATTGCTAGAACGCCCCATGTTGCGCGCCGTTGCGCCGGGTGTGTTTCTGGTAGTGTTCCTGATCTGCCTGAGCAGTTTTGCGGTCGCCTTGGCGCTGGGCGGGGGCCCGCGCGCCACGACGGTTGAATTGGCAATTTATCAGGCGTTGCGGTTTGATTTTGATCTGGGCCGCGCGGCATTGTTGGCGCTGGTGCAGGTTGGATTATGCACGATCACAGCACTGCTAGCATGGCGGATCGCCGCGCCAGATGGGCTGGCGGGGGGATTGGACCGTGTGGTGGATCGCTGGGACGGATCAAAGGCCATGGACGGTTTCTGGATCACCGCCGCTGCGCTGTTTCTATTGCTGCCCTTATCCATGGTGATCCTGAACGGTTTGACCGGAATGTTGCAGATGCCCGCCAGCGTTTGGCCGGCCTTGATGCGGTCTATCGGCGTGGCCTTGGCGTCAACTGGTTTGACGATCCTGCTGAGCCTTGCACTGGCGTTAAACAATGGTCGGTTCGCTGGCTTTGCCGGGGTATTGCCGCTGGCGTCTTCATCCTTGGTTGTGGGAACCGGATTATTCCTGATTATCCGCGAATTTGCCAATCCGCTATCCTATGGTTTGGTCGTGACCGCGTTGGTGAATGCGATGCTATCCGTGCCGTTTGCGATCCGGGTTTTGGCCCCGGCGATGCGGGATGTGGAACATACATTTGGGCGATTGTCCGATAGTTTGGGCCTGACGGGCTGGGCGCGCCTGCGCTGGGTGATCCTGCCCAGATTGCGCCGCCCGCTGGGGTTCGCCGCAGGTCTGGCCGCCGCGCTGAGCATGGGGGATCTGGGCGTCATCACGTTATTTGCGGGCACCGGGGGCGAAACATTGCCCCTGTTGATGCATCGCCTGATGGGCGCCTATCGGATGGAGGCCGCGGCGGGCGTGGGTCTATTGCTGTTGGCCGCAAGCCTGACGATGTTCTGGATATTTGACCGCGGGGGACGTGTGGATGCTGAAACTTGACCAAGTGGCGCTGAAACAGGGTGAGTTTCGCCTTGAGGCGAATTTTGCCCTGCATCGCGGGATCACCGCGATTATCGGCCCGTCGGGTGGGGGAAAATCCACGCTGCTGGCGGCGATTGCCGGGTTCCTGATCCCAGATCGCGGACAAATTCTGTGGCAGGATCGCGATTTGGCGGGCTTGGCGCCGGGTGCGCGGCCTGTGGCGATGCTGTTTCAGGACAATAATCTGTTTCCGCACCTGACCATTGGCCAGAATGTTGGGCTGGGCATGTCGGCCAAACGTCTGTCGGCTGATCAGCGGAATCGGGTGCAGGACGTGCTGAAACAGGTTGGTTTGCCGGATATGTCTGACCGTAAACCAAATGCGCTGTCTGGTGGACAACAAAGCCGGGCTGCATTGGCGCGCGTTTTGGTCCAAGACCAGCCATTGGTGTTGCTGGATGAACCATTTTCCGCGCTGGGACCGGGGTTAAAGGACGAAATGCTGGACCTGTTTGTGCGTGTTTTGGGCACCGAAGGTCGGCAATTGGTGATGGTGACCCATGATCCCGCAGACGCACGTCGCGTGGCCGATCAGGTGGTGTTTGTGGATGCAGGCACCGCGTCCGCCCCAATTGCAACACCAGCGTTTTTCGACAGTGATGACACGGCCATTCATGCCTATCTGGGGCGCGCGTCCTAACGAAAAAGGCCCACCAAATGGCGGGCCTTTCCTTTAACTCAGATCGCTTGGATCAGTCTTTTTTCGCAGCAGCCTTGGCCGCGGCTTTGTGGGGGGCCCACAGACGTTTGTTGGTCACGTAAAGCAATACGGACAACATCGTCAGCAGGATCACACCGGACAGACCAGCGGTTTTGCGGGCTTCCAGTTTGGGCTCTGCGGCCCACATCAGGAAGGCAGCGATGTCTTGCACTTCGTGGTGCAGATCGTTGCTGTGACCGTCTGCAAAATCGAAATCCTCACCATAAAGTGGGGGCGGCATCGCGGTCCAACCACCTGGAAAGGCGGTGTTTTCGTAGAACGTTGTGCCGGCTTCGGTTTTGTCTTCGCCGGTGTAACCCGCCAGGAACGACGCGATATATTCACCGCCGCCCATGCCGTTGAACAGCTGGCTCATGCCGGATCCATAGGGACCGTGGAAACCAGCGCGTGCTTTGGCCATCAGGGACAGGTCAGGTGCGCCTGCGAATGTGCCTTCGGGGAAATGATCCTGCGGGGTTGCCGCGCGATAATCCTCGATTTCATCGTCATAAACTTCGACGTTTTTGGCGTATTCGCGAACCTGCTCAGGGCTGTAACCCAAATCTTCGAGTGTGCGGATTGGAACATAGCGCATGCCATGGCAGCCCGAACAGTTTTCGGTAAAGATTTGCAGGCCACGCTGCAATTGGTTCTGATCATAGCTGCCGAAGGGGCCTTCGTAGGAGAAGGCGAAATCTTCGATATGTTGTTCACCGCCACCAGCGGCCATAGCGGCCTGACCGGCAACAACGCCCAGCGCAGCAATCGCGGAGAGGGTGAGTGTACGGAACATCATGTTTTCCTTTCTCACTCGGCTGCGGTGGCAGAAGATTCTGCACCGGAATGGCCGTAATGGGCGTTAAAGTCGTCTTCGATGGTTGCTGGCATTGGCAGCGGTTTCTCGATGACGCCAAGCAATGGCAGGATCACGAGGAAATATGCGAACCAATAGGCCGATGCGACCAAGGAGATGTACGGGTAGATCCCGTCTGTTGGCATGGCGCCAACCCACATCAGAACCAAGAAGTCGATTGCCAGAAGCGCAAACCACCATTTGAACATGGGACGGAAACGACCGGACCGCACGCTGGAGGTATCAAGCCAAGGCACGGCACCCATGACAGCAATCGCGCCAAACATCGCCAGAACACCAAAGAATTTGGCGTCGATGATCCCGAAGGATACCCATTCGACCAGCATCACAACCCAAACATCCGCAGTAAACGCCCGCAGGATCGCGTAGAACGGCAAGAAGTACCATTCAGGAACGATGTGTGCAGGTGTCGCCAGTGCGGTCGCTTCGATGTAGTTATCTGGGTGGCCCAGATAGTTTGGCATAAAGCCAACGATTGCCACAAAGACGGTCAGGATAACGGCCAGTGCAAACAGGTCTTTGATCACAAAGTAAGGCCAGAAAGGCAGTGTGTCTTTTTCGGCTTCTTCTTTGGAACCGCGACGCACCTCAACACCAGTTGGGTTGTTGTTGCCTGTGGTGTGGAACGCCCAGACGTGCACGATTGTCAGGCCAACCAGAACGAATGGCAGCAGATAGTGCAGCGAGAAGAACCGGTTCAACGTGGATTGACCCACAGCGCCCGCGCCCAGCAGCCAGGTTTGGATCGCTTCGCCCACAAATGGGATCGCGCCAAACAGGCCTGTAATCACAGCTGCACCGTGGAATGACATCTGACCCCAAGGCAGAACGTAGCCCATAAAGCCTGTGCCCATCATCACAAGGAACATGATGATGCCGATGACCCAGGTGACTTCACGAGGGGCCTTGTAGGATCCGTAGTACAGACCGCGGAAAATGTGCGCATAAACCGCCACAAAGAACAGCGATGCGCCATTCATGTGGAAATACCGGATCATGTGACCGCCGTTTACGTTGCGCATGATGTGTTCGATCGACGCAAAGGCCAGATCAACATGCGGTGTATAATGCATCACCAAAACAACGCCGGTTGCGATCTGCAACACCAGCGTAAAGGCAAGCACGATGCCCCAGATCCACATCCAGTTCAGGTTCTTGGGGGTGGGGATCATCAATGTGTCGTATAGCAAACCAACGATTGGCAGCCGCGTGTGCAGCCACTTTTCCGCGCCGGTTTTGGGTTCGTAATGGTCGTGGGGAATACCAGCCATGATACCGTCTCCTTAACCGAGTTGAATTGTGTTTTCGTCAAGGAAACCAGCGACCGGAACCGGGAGGTTCTCAGGTGCGGGACCCTTACGGATGCGACCGGACGTGTCGTAATGCGACCCGTGACATGGGCAGAACCAGCCGTGGAAATCACCAGCGCCGTCACCCAAAGGCACACACCCAAGGTGCGTACACAGGCCCATCTGAACCAGCCATTCGCCAGCTTCGTCCAACGCACGATTTTCATCGGTTGCTGGCGCGCCTTCTGGGCCGTTGCCGTTGCGTGCGATCTGATCTGACAGATCAGCCAGATCAACGGCACGGGCTTCTTCGATTTCGCTGGTTGTCCGGCGGCGGATAAACACTGGTTTACCTTGCCAAAGAACAGTCAACTGCGTGCCGGGTGTGATCCCGGAAATGTCGACAGTTTTTGTCGCGGCTGCGCGGACATCGGCGGATGGGTTCATCTGGTTGACTAGCGGCCAGACTGCGGCGCCAGTGGCGACAGCACCTGCGCCAGCGGTGGCGTAGTAGATGAAGTCGCGGCGGCTGCCCTGATGGTCGTCGGCGTGTGACACTGGGTGCATCTCCGTGGTTGCCAGGCCTTTTGGGCCCATAGGTATCGGACGGGCGCTGAAAACAGGGCCCATTCGGGGCTGTCTAACGGGCAAAGTCATGTCAGTCCAGCGGACATTCGGGCGCAGATAGGGTTGAATCGGATACAACCGGGGGCGAATCGTCGCGTTGATGCAAAAACATCACCCCTGATGGCTTGTTTGCGCAGGGGGCAGGGCCTATTTTCACCCCAACCCTTCAGAAAGAAAAATCCATGTTTACGCGACTCGCTCTTGCAACTGCCCTGACCTCTTTGCCTGCTATGGCCTTTGCCGAAGTAGAGCTGAGCTTTTATCTCGGTGCCCAAGAAGCGGCGCATTCGCGGGTTTTTGTCGATGATCCCGTCATCGGAGAAGAGGATTTTCTGGCCGCATGGCTGGGGCGGTCATTCGAAATGCCCCCCTATTATGGTCTGCGGGGGACATACTGGCGCAATGATCGGTTTGGCTATGGCATCGATTTCAGCCATTCCAAGGTTTACGCCAGCGACAGCACCCTCACGGACAATGGCTATGACACGTTGGAATTTACCGATGGTGTCAACATCCTGACGGCCAATGCCTATCGCCGCTGGAACGATCAATGGGGCCAGATCACGCCTTATGTTGGGGCAGGTGTCGGGATTTCGATCCCACATGTCGAAGTGACCAAAGGCGGATCAGACACGTTTGAATTCCAGATCGGTGGTCCTGCCGTCGCATTGCTGGGCGGTGTCAGCTATGAAATTAACGACAGCTGGGCCGTGTTTGGCGAATACAAAGTCAGCTATTCGCCCCTATCGGTTGATCTGGAAACCGACGGCACATTGGAAACCGATCTGGTGATCAATGCTGTGAATTTCGGGGTTAGCTTTTCCTACTAACCCCAACTTTGACGCGTATTTAGGCCGGCTTGGTGTCCACCATGGCCGGTCTTTTTGCAAATTCTGCCTCCCATGCGGCCAAAACCGGGTGCTGTGCGCGCCATTTGCGGGAATCATGCCGGAAATCCACATAAGCCAGCGCACTGGCCATGCCGATCTGGCCGATATTCAGCGGGCCTTCTAGGTGGCTCATCCATTGCGATTCGATGGTGTCCAGCGTGCGGTCAATTTTGGCCCACTGCGTGTCGATCCAATCCCCGGACGCGCCTTTTGTGCCTTTGAAGCGGGCCTCATAGGTCATGGACACGGCGGCCTCCATCAGGCCATCGGCGGTGGCTTCTAATGTCAACATTTCCCAAATGCGCGTCGCGGGATACAGCGATGCCTGCGCGCGATCGTTCAGGAACCGACAGATAACGCGGCTGTCATACAATGTCGGGCCATCATTGCGTACCAGCGCCGGGATTTTGCCCAGCGGGTTTGCGGCGGCCACCTCATCTGCGGTGTCAAAGGGCGTGGTGTGAACCAGAACCTCTTGGGTTTGATCCAACTGACCCGTTTCGCGCAGCACAATGCGGGGTTTGCGGGCAAAGGGGCTGGCGGGGGACATGATCAGTTTCATCAATTGGCCTTTCGATCAGGTTGGTGGGATAGAGCTTGCGCATCAAGGCGAAGATTGGCAAGTCAGGGATGTTCTCAGGGCGGGGTGCAATTCCCCACCGGCGGTATGTGGATCACACCACGAGCCCGCGAGCGCATCGGCAACCCCGATGGTCAGCAGATCCGGTGCGATGCCGGAGCCGACGGTGAAAGTCCGGATGGAAGAGACCGTATAACTGGATGCCCTTGGGCAGACCATGTTGTTCGTTATCGCCTTGGGTGACGTGTCAGTTGCTAAAGGAGAAAAGAATGACACACACCCGCTATGCCTTTGTTAAGGCACATTGGCATTCCGATATCGTTGATCGCGCCTATGATGGGTTTTGCGACATCATTCCCGCCGATCAGATTGATGTGTTTGACGTACCCGGCGCATTTGAAATGCCGCTATTGGCGCAGGAATTGGCCAAGACCGGTAAATACGCGGCGATCGCTGCGGCTGCCTTTGTGGTGGATGGCGGGATTTACCGTCATGATTTTGTCGCGCAGGCCGTGGTCGATGGGCTGATGCGTGTGGGGCTGGATACGGGCGTGCCGATTTTGTCCGTGTCCCTGACGCCGCATCACTATCAGGAAACCGACCATCACAACGCGATCTATCGTGCGCATTTTGTCGAAAAGGGCCGCGAAGCCGGGCAGGCTGCGCTGAAAATCACCCAGACACGCGCGGCATTGGCGTGATCTAAGCCAGATTCAAGCCGGAAAGAGGGTGATTTCGTCGCCCTCTTTCCAAGCTGGGTATTTCTGCATGATTGATGCCAGTCGGTCACTGGCCAGAAATGCCTCTAGCCAACGGGACAGGTGTGGACCTGCCTCTGCGTCAAAGCGGGCTTTGTCGATCATCGCAAATTGCCGCACAAATGGCAGAATGGCCAAGTCAGCCAGTCGCGGTGCGGTGCCAAACAGATAGTCCTGCCCGTCCAATTGATCGTTGAGCTGCGCCAGAAACGCCATGGCGGTGGCGCGTTCCGTCTCTGAATCTTTGTCCGGATGACGAGAGGCATATTTGGTGTAATCCAGCGCGTCTTTGAATGGGCCATCGGCCTGCGTGATCAAGTCCAAACCCGAAGCCGGCATATCCAGCAGGTTTTCTGGATCGTTCTGGTTCAGCGCCCATCGCATGATGTCAAAACTTTCATCGATGTTTTCGGGCTGTGCCGCCAGACTGGGCACGGTGCCAGAGGGCGAAACCGCCAAAAACGCATCGGGTTTGTCGCGCAAAACGATTTCACGCAGCTCAACTGATACCTGCGCGCTGGCAATCGCCAGACGTGCGCGCATGGCATAGGGGCAGCGACGAAAGGAATAGAGGATGGGTTGGGTCATGACTATTTATACCACCAAAAGCCTAAGCCGTAAGCTGTGTTCCTCGGGTGCCGGTGATTTGCGCGGTGATGATCTGACTTTCGGGTTGGTCAGTGTCAAAGATCACTTCGGCAAATTGTTCGGTGCGTCCCATACGTGGATTTTCCAGCAGGATGTGATGGGTTTTTCCGGTCTGCCCCGTCAGGTGGGTCTGAACGCGGGTATCCCCAGCGGCCCGCAGCTGGGCGGCGCGGGTTTTGATGTCTTTGCCGTTGACCTGTGGCATGCGCGCGGCGGGCGTGCCTTGGCGGATTGAATAGGGAAACACATGCAGCCATGTCAGGTTGCAATCATCCACCAGTTTCAACGAATTTTCAAAGGCAGCGTCGGTTTCCGTGGGAAAACCAGCGATGATATCCGCGCCAAAGGTCATGTCCGGGCGCAGTTTCAACGCCTGTTGGGTAAACGCGATGGCATCGTCGCGCGAATGGCGACGTTTCATCCGTTTCAGGATCAGGTTGTCGCCATGCTGCAGGCTGAGATGCAGATGCGGCATCAATCGCGGTTCGGTTGCGATGGCCATCATCAGGTTTTCGTCGACCTCAATGGAATCAATCGATGAAATGCGCAGGCGTGGCAGGTCAGGCACCAGTTTCAGGATGCGCATCACCAGATCGCCCAGTTTGGGCTGCGCAGGCAGGTCCGCCCCCCACGACGTCAGATCAACGCCGGTCAGCACCACTTCGTTATAGCCGCGATCCACGAGGCGTTTGATCTGATCCACAACCACACCGGCAGGGACCGACCGCGAATTGCCGCGACCATAGGGAATGATGCAAAACGTGCAGCGGTGATCACAGCCATTTTGCACCTGCACATAGGCGCGACTGCGGGTGCCAAACCCATCGATCAAATGCCCTGCCGTTTCGGTAACGGACATGATGTCGTCCACGGCGACCTTTTCCGTGTCACCGATCAGATTTGGCACCATATTGGCCCAAGTTTCCGGCTGCATTTTTTCGGTATTGCCGATGACGCGGGTCACTTCGGCCATATTGGCAAATGTTTCGGGTTCGGTTTGCGCCGCACAACCGGTGACGATCAGCGGGGCATCCGGGTTTTCACGGCGCAGTTTGCGGATTTCCTGTTTGGCTTTGCGCACGGCTTCGGCGGTGACGGCGCAGGTGTTGATCACCATGGCGTTGCTCAGGCCGGCTTGGGTTGCCAGTTCCTTCATCGCTTCGGTTTCATAGGCGTTCAGGCGACAGCCCTGCGTGGTGAATTTGGGGGCGGTGAATTTGGGCGCGCTCATGTCACAGCCTCCAGATGCCGTCGGCCACATGGGCGGTGGGCCCCGTCATCCAGACACCATCATCGCGCCAATCAATCTGAATAGTCCCGCCATCCAGTTCAATGGTGACCTTGCGCCCCGTAATGCCACGCCGCGCAGCCGCCACCGTGGTCGCACAGGACGACGATCCCGAGGCAAGCGTCACCCCAACGCCCCGTTCCCAGACCCGCATCCGCAGATGATCCGGGCCGATCACATGGGCAAACTGCACGTTGGTCCGTTCAGGATAAAGAGGGTGATGTTCGATCAAGGCACCCTGAGCGGCCAGATCAATCGAATCAACGTCATCGACAAAAAACGTACAATGCGGATTGCCCATGCCAGTGGCGGTCGGTGCCCCCTCAATCGGCAGGCTTAACGTGTCCATTTCCGATGCCAGCGGCACTTCGTTCCATAACAGCTGAGGATGACCCATATTCACCGACGTCAGCCCGTTGCCAGCATCGCGCGCATATAATGTGCCGCGTTCGGTGGTCAGAATCAGGTCGGTTTTGCCGGTTTCATCGATCAAATGGCGGGCAATACAGCGGGTCGCGTTGCCACAGGCCCCAGATGTTGACCCATCGGCGTTGTAAAACACTAGATGAACGTCGGCCTCGTTTGTTGATTGCAGCACGGCCAATTGGTCAAAACCGATTCCCCGATGCCGATCCGCAATGGCCACAACGATATCTTCGGTCAGCGCGCTGGGCCCTTGCCGTTCATCAACCACTACAAAATCATTCCCCAGCCCATGCATCTTCATGAAGGGCAGGCCGTCTATACGTTTTTCCTGCATAAGGGGGCATATATAGTGCCGAAATAAAAACTTCCAGAGAAAGCATTTTTCTGGTTGACGCTGCGGGGCGGCATTCATAGAAGGGCCACCTAAAGTGGGCCGTTAGCTCAGTTGGTAGAGCAACTGACTTTTAATCAGTAGGTCGATGGTTCGAACCCATCACGGCTCACCACTTTACCTTTTTCATATCCCGTTGTCGTCGCAATGCAGATTGCGGGCGTTTGGCCGATTTGGTGGTTGTGTCTGCTACCTTACGAAATTGTAAGTTAGCTGCAGCGCACCTGTAAGATAGGCCCCCTATTTCTGTTTCATCGCAGGGCAAAACGCCTTTGCATTTTCAGGAACGGAGAAAAACATGAACAAGCACATGATCATCGGCGGCGCGCTGTCTGGATTGGTTTTCGCAGGGGGGGTCGCTGGAATGGTGTCGGCGCAGTCCGCGGCGATCGCTACTGGGTTGACCGAGGAACAGGTCATCGCGATTGCGTTGCAGGAAATCCCCGGCGAAGTCCAAGAGGTGGAGCTGGAAACCCATCGCGGTACACAGGTCTATGAAATCGAAATCCTGACCGCGGATGGCGCGGAAATGGAGGTTGAGATCGCCGCTGAGACAGGCGATGTTCTAAAGGTCGCGCTAGAGGGGGAAGGGTGTGATGATGGCGATAGCCACGACGATGATGATGACGCGGACGAGGCGTAAACATCAAAAACCATCGACCCATACCAAAGGGGGCTGCCGGTCACGGCGGCCTTTCTGTGACCTAAATTTCGGGATTTCGCATGCGGATTTTGCTGCTGGAAGATGACAAACAATTGGGCCCTTGGATCGCAGGTGGCCTGCGCGAAGAAGGCCATGTTGTCGATCATTTTGAGGATGGCAAAGACGCGTTGATGGCGGCCATGGGCCAAGAGTTTGATCTGTTGATCCTGGACCGAATGGTGCCGGGATTGGATGGGTTGGCGGTGCTGAAATCCCTGCGCGCCTCTAAAAACGTGACGCCCGCATTGTTTTTGACGGCTCTCGCCGAGGTCGATGCAAGAGTGGAGGGATTTGACGCGGGCGGGGACGATTACCTGACCAAGCCGTTCGCCTTTGTGGAGCTTTCTGCCCGTGTGAGCGCGCTGGGACGGCGTCGGGATGGGGGCGAATCTGAAGAAGCAGCACAGACGGTTCTGCGTCATGGGGACCTGAGCCTTGATCTGTTGTCCCGGCGCTGTGAACGGCAGGGTCAAGGGATCGATCTGATGGCCAAAGAATTCAAATTGCTGGAATATTTCATGCGTCGCCCCGGTCGGCTGGTCACACGAACGATGCTGTTGGAACAGGTTTGGGACATGAGCTTTGATCCCACAACCAGTGTCGTTGAAACCCATATCAGCCGGTTGCGGACCAAAATTGATAAACCTTTTGAAACCGCACTTTTGCGCACGCGACGTGGTGAAGGATATGTCTTTGGTCAATAGGCTGTGGGATCGCATTAAATGGCTGCGCCGGTCGTCGATGTTACGGCTGTCATTGCTGTTGTCATCCATCAGCGCGGTTGGGTTTGTGGTGGCGATCTTTGTGGCGCTGACCCTCGGCCAGAATGCGATTGAGCGGCGGGTTGATGCCACCTTAACCGCGCTCGCCAGGGCCGCTGTCCTAGAGGACGCGCAGGGCGATACCCCTTCGATGATCCTGCGACCGCTGGATAATTTGCGCGGATTGCCGATGCCCTTTGCGCGGGCTGTGGCGCGCGGTGGTGGCACAATTGACCTAGACCGCAATTTGTTTCGGTCTGATGTCTGGCGTGTGCTGGTCGCGCATGACAGCAACGACGTTCCCGTTATGGTCGCCATCCCCCTAGAAGAAAGCGATCAGGCGCGGGAACTGCTTGCCAGTATTTTGTGGACAACCGCCGGGCTTGTGATCGCGCTGACGCTTGTTATCGGGTTTGCGGCCGGGATTGTGGCGCAGCGCCGGGTCGTGCGGATCAACGAAACACTGGGACGATTGGCGGCCGGGGATTTAACGGCGCGCACGGGCCATCAGCGATCAAAGGATGATCTGGATGACGTGGCGCGTCAGTTGGATTTAACGGCTGCCGAATTGGAACGCCTTGTGTCGCAGACCCGCCATCTAAGTGCGAGCATCGCCCATGATTTGCGCACGCCTTTGGCACGTTTGCGCGCACAGTTGGAAATGTTGCCACCCGGGGATGGTCGTGGTGCCGCCCTAGAAGAGGCCACACGATTGTCTGGGATTTTCGACACGATAATGCGCGTCGCCCGGATCGAAGCGGCGCAGGGCAATGATGGGTTTAAAACGGTTGCTTTGGATGATCTCGCCCAAGAGCTGATGGAAATATTCGGCCCGGTGGTCGAAGATGAAAACAAGCAATTGCAGATTGACGTGACCACGCCCGCGCAGGTTCAGGCGGATCGTCAAATGCTGGTTCAGGCGATGGCGAATCTGATCCAGAATGCGTTGGTTCATGGCGGGGATCAGATCACGCTGTTGGTTCACGGGCATGTTTTGAGTGTTTCGGATAATGGGCCGGGGGTGGATCCCACCCAATTCAAAGAGATTATCAAACCCATGGTCCGCCTAGAAACATCCCGTACCACGGATGGTTCGGGTCTTGGGCTTGCTCTTGTGCGGGCGGTGGCGGATCGACATGGCGCCACTCTGAAATTGTCGCAAAACAGTCCCAGCGGACTGCGCGTGACACTGAACTTTGCAGATTTGTAAGGTGCCCGTCAGCACGACGTAAAACCCGGACCCTATCTACAATGTATCGAAACAAAAGATGACATTGGAGATACCAAAATGAACGCAATCATCACCAAATCCGCAACCATCCTGTCCAACATGGCGCTGTTCGCAATTGGGGCGGTGATGGCATTGCTGGGGCTGTCTGTTATTGGCGTGTTGGCGTTGTTTGCCTTGTTCATGGTTGGGCTTACGTTTCTGGCGGCCCCGTTTGCGCAGATGATCCAACCTGCCGCGTCAAAGGACGAAGCAGCGCCCTCAGTTGCCTAGGTCGCGCTGAAAGCCAGAAAGGATGCAAAGATGAATGCTATCGCGAAGTCGCACGGATTTGTCACCAAATCCATTCATTGGATGTCGGCTGGCCTGATTGGTTACGGCTATGTCAAAGGGTTGGACAATGTGCGCCAGCTTGGTGATCCCGGCGTTCTACAACTAGAAGTGGGCTATGCTGTGCTGGTCGGGCTGTTGTTTGCGCTGCGATTGGTCTGGACCAAAACGCTTGCCGGATCGACGCGCCTGCCTGATGCCGCGCCGCGCTGGGAACATCTGGCATCGCGCGCGGTGCATATGGGCCTGTACGCATCGGTGTTTGGGATCGTTTTGTCGGGTTTGGGAATTGCGCTCGGCTATTCCATTCCGGCATTGGGCGGGCTGTTTATGACTGCGATGTTAGGGCTACACGAAGGGGCGTTATCGCTGTTGCCGCTGTTATTGTTGGCACATATCGCTGGGGCGTTATGGCACAAAGTTGTGCGCCGTGACGGTGTGCTAGAAAGCATGACAGGCAAGCTGCCAATATAGGCCTGACCCATCCAAGATTGAAAGCCGCCAATCCGAACTTGGCGGCTTTTGGTTTGACCAACCAATCCCCCGGATCGGCCCAAAAACATCCGTAGACCGGTCCTGAAATTCGCCAAAATCGCGTTTTCACATTGGGACTGCAATTGCAAATGCAAAAATAGCTTGCTTATGTGAAACCAATGATCAATCGTGTTTGGACGGACCAAAATAGCCTATGGGAGGCAACTTGGCTATCAGCCGGGTAGAATTTGGAGGAAATTCGAATGAAAAAATTACTAGGTGCAGTCGCCGCTGCCGCTGTCGTTTCGGTCACTCAAGTGGCGGCAGATGACTTTACGATTGGTTTGTCTGTTGATCAGCTGTTTGAAAGCCGCGTCGCCGTCAATAACGGGATCCACGCAGAATCCGAAGATCGCGGATACACCGTGATTGAGGTTGTCGCGGACGGGGATGCGCAGCAACAAAACGCGCAAATTCAATCGCTTATCGCGCAAGGCGTCGATGCTATCCTTGTTTGTGCGGTTGATCAAAACACCATCGAACGCGCCTTGATTGCGGCAAAACGTGCTGACATTCCCGTGGTCGCCTATGACCGGGATTTGCCAGATAGCGCGGTTGTGCAATCCTTTGTTGGGCCGGATTCGCTGATTGATGGGCGGCTTGCCGGTGAATACACAGCCGAGGCATTGGCCGGCTACGAAGGCCAAATCAACATTGTTGAGCTTATCGGCGCTTTGAACGACCAAAATGGCATCGACCGTTCGCTTGGGTTCCGCGAAGGCATCGCGAAACTGGAAAATGTGAACATCATCGAAGTGCCGACCGACTGGGCGTCTGATCGTGCCTTGTCAGGGACCCAAAACGCGTTTCAGGCAACCCCTGACATCGCTGCTGTTTTTGCCGCCACGGATACACATATCCCGGCTGTTGAAACGGTCCTGACGGATCTGGGGCGTTTGGTTCCAACAGGCGAAGAAGGCCATGTTGTCATCACCGGCGTGAACGGTTCACGTGATGGTTATGATGCGGTTCTGTCGGGCACTGCGGATGCGTTTGTCGTTATGGGCACAGAGGCAACAGGCCGTATGGCGGTTGATCTGGTGTCACGTATTCTGGCAGGCGAAACCGTAGAGCGGACTAACTATGTTGGCGGGAACATTTATTCCGCTGCCGACGCAGAGGCCAACGCTGATAAAATCTGGGGCGCGCCTAAATAAAGCACGCTGAATAAGCCAAAATCGCGCCCCTGTTTATGGGGCGCGTAACCGTTCTACCACCGGAGATCACAAGAATGACGTCCATGATGACCCTTCTTAGAACTTATCCAGCAATGGTGATCATCTGTGTGCTGGCCGTCGGGTTTTCGCTTTTGTCGCCGTATTTCGCATCTGCAGGCAATATCGAGGCAATGCTGGGCGCAAATGCGGTGGTGTTGATCGCAGCCGTCGGCATGACCGTTGTGTTTCTGGCAGGGGGCATTGATTTGTCGATCTCAACCGTGATCAGCGCCAGTGCCGTTTTGTCAGGGCTGGTGATGGGGGCCACGGGGAATGTGGCGCTGGGCGCGATAACGGCGGTGGTTGTTGGGATGTTGTTTGGGGCGCTAAACGGCATATTGATCGGGTTTTTCCAACTGACGCCTTTTATCACCACCATGGCCACGCAGCTGATTGCGCGCGGCGTCGCCTTTGTGATGAGCGCGGGAATCGCCGTCAAAGGCACGCCCTATTGGATGCTGGATTTCGGCTTTATGGTTTGGTTTGGCATTCCGGCATTGACGGTGATTGCCTTGGGCGTTGTGGCGATTGCCCTGGTGGCGATGGCGCGCACGACGTGGGGGCGCCATGTGATGCTGGTGGGATCAAACGCCGAAGCCGCGCGGTTTAGCGGGATCAACGTGCGCCGCGTGACGTTTAGCGTTTACCTGTTTTCCGGGGCGATGGGTGGAATCGCCGGGTTTATTTCTATCGCCAATCTCGGCAATGCGATCCCGGGTGTCGGGGATACGTTGTTGCTGATCATCATCGGCGCAGTTGTCCTCGGAGGAACGGGCATGGCTGGCGGCGAAGGGTCGGTTGGCCGGACCGTTTTGGGGGTTGGGATCCTTGCGATTTTGACCAATGGGCTGAACCTGCTGGGCATCCCATTTTATGATCAGCTGATCATTCAGGGCATTCTGATCTTTCTTGGCACTTGGATGGCCACCCGATTTGGCGCCCGGAGAACAGCATGACAGATATCCGCAAACCCGTCGTTTCTGTGCGCGACCTCAGCAAAGCGTTTGCCAGCAAAACCGTTGTTTCAAACGTGACCTTTGATCTGTTCCCCGGCGAAGCACTGGCATTGGTGGGGGAAAATGGCGCGGGAAAATCAACGACCAAAAACATGTTATGCGGCCTGTTGACCCCAACAAGCGGCGAAATTCTGGTCGAGGGCAACAGTGTCACCAAAGTGGTCGGCGCGGATCACGGAATTTCCGCCGTGCATCAGGAATTGTCGTTATTTGGCTCGCTGAGCGTGTCGGAAAATATCAGCATCTCAAATTTGCCCGGATCCGCCGCGCGGATCGATTGGGACAAGGCCGAACAAACAGCGCGTAAACAGATCGAGTTTTTGGGGATCGAAATTGACCCACGCGCATTGATCGAAACCTTGGGCGCGGGCAAACAACAGATCGTCGAAATCGCCAAAGCGTTGCTACATGCCAACAAAGTGCTGATCCTTGATGAACCCACCACATCATTGACAGCGATTGAGCGCGAAAAACTGTTCGCCATTATCGACAAGTTGAAAGCAGGCGGGCTGGCGATTGTTTTCATTTCCCATTTCATGGAAGAAATCTATCGGGTGTGTGACAGCTTTGTTGTGCTGCGCGATGGCCAGCAAGTGGGGCAGGGTCGTCTGGCTGACGTAAGCCAGCGCGCGCTCGAAGAGATGATGGTTGGCCGCACCCTAGAAGATGCCAGAGTGGATTTGGGCGATCCGACGCAATCCCCCGCCTTAGAGGTGCGCGGCCTGTCATCACCGGATTTCAATGACATCAACATCACCGTGCACAAAGGCGAAATTCTGGGGATCGCGGGGCTGATGGGCGCTGGGCGAACCGAAGTCGCCGAGGCAATATTCGGACTACGGCCTGCCACTGGGCAGGTGCGGATAAACGGAGAAGACGTGCCCCGAAACGTCACGGATATGATGGCGCGCGGCCTGTGCTATGTGACCGAAGACAGGCGCACAAACGGCCTGTTTTTGAACCGACCTGTGCGCGAAAATCTGTCAGCCGCATCGATCGTGAAATTTGTGAAACGCAAAATTCGCGGCTTTGGGTTTCGGGGGGAACGCGTGAATGCGCAGGATGTTGTGGCGGATATGAATATCGCCATCCCTCATATTGAAAACAACGTCAGTGACCTGTCCGGGGGCAATCAGCAAAAGGTTATGCTGGGTCGCTGGTTGGCGACGTTGCCAGAGATATTGATATTCGACGAACCCACCAAAGGTGTTGATATCGGTGCAAAATTCGACATCCACGAAGCCATTGCAGATCTGGCGAAAGCCGGAAAAACCATCGTGATCGTATCGTCGGATTTGCCAGAGCTGCTTCATATTACGCATCGGATGGCGGTGATGCGCAAAGGGCGGATTGTCGGCGAATTTGCTCGTGAACATTATGATTCAGTCAAAATCATTTCACTGGCAGCCAGTTCAAAAGAAGAGGCGAGCGATGCAGTTTGATAACTTACGCGACTTAATCTCGCGACAAAAATGGGTCGCAATTGCGCTGGCAACCATCGTTTTGGGTGGGGTTTTGTCGGTTGTGTCGCCCGTGTTTCTGACGTTTTCCAATTTTCAGGCCATTTTGGTGCAGGCCAGTGTGACATCAATCATGGCGGTCGGGATGACGTTTATCATTCTGACGGCTGGCATCGACATTTCTGTTGGGGCGATCTTGTTTGTGACATCGGCATTGTTTGCCCAGCTGATGATCAGCACCGAAAGCTATCTGTTGGCGTTTGGCGTCACGATGATCTGTGCTACGTCCTTGGGGGCGCTAAACGGGATATTGGTCATCCGGTTTGCCGTGTCGCCCCTGATTACAACATTGGCCACCTATTCGATCTATCGCGGGGCTGCGATCCATTTGACCGGGGCACAGAACATCCCCGTGCCGCGCGAAATGGGGTTTCTGGGGAATGGTCGGATTTGGGGCATTCCGGTTCCGATCTTGATCCTTGCTGTGGTTGTCATACTTGGGATTTATGTTCTCAGCCGGACCCGGTTGGGGGTTTATGCCCGCGCAATCGGCAATTCGGAACGCTCTGCCAAAGAAACCAATCTGCCTGTTGGCCGGGTCACAATCGCGATCTATGCCTTTAGTGGTTTTGTCACTGGGATTGCCGGGCTTATCCTGTTGGCGCGGGTCGGCGGGCTACAATCGGGCATCGGCATCGGGATCGAATTTACCGTCATTGCGGCTGTGATCCTGGGCGGCACCAAATTAACCGGCGGGTCAGGGACTGTGGTCGGATCAGTGATTGGGGCGATTTTTCTGGTCCTGATCGACAATGGCCTGAACCTGATGAACGCTTCGCCATATATTTATGACATCGTGCGCGGATCTGTTTTGTTGGCTGCGGTTGCAATTGATCGCTATTCCGCTGTGCGACAACGCGCATCGCTTGAGGCGCACAGGGCCAGCCTGATGTCTCGCTGATCTATTTGACGTCAAATTCGCGGCGGATATGCGCGCCATTTTCATCCAATGTTGGCCCAATTGCGTTGATCGCTGGCCGGTGCCCATCCATTCGAAAGGGCGCTCTGACCAGCTGGGTTGGCGTGGATGCTGTCATGTGTGCCGGATGGATTGATTGCAACATATTCAACGCTTGAAAGGACCCATTGGCCAGCATGTCATCCCAAGTCAGCACTTTGGCACACCACAGCCCGGCTTGGGTCAATGTGGTTTCCAAATCAGTCGCATTCTGGGTTTTCAACCGCTGCGCGACGAGGGTGTGAATGGCATCACGATTGGCAAAGCTGGCATCATCGGTCGTTGCCAACGCAGCAATTTGTGGGACGTTCAGCGCGTCCGCCAAATGATCCAGCCGGGTCATTGCCAGCGCAAGATAGCCCTGTTTGGTTTCGAAAACCCCATAAGGCGCGCCGAGATACCGATGTGCGGACCCATGTTGCAACCGAGGCGGCAGATTGCCCGCATTGTTTAAATAGGTGGTGAGCAGTTCAAACTGCATATCGGTGAGCGATTCCAGCAAACTGGTTTCGACCAGCGCGCCTTGGCCGGTGCGGGCGTGGCGAAACAATGCCCCCAACACTCCCATCGCCAGATTGGCACCGGTGCTGATATCCGCAATCGGAAGCCCAACCGGAACCGGCCCTGCACCGGCATTTCCGCTGAGCCACATGATGCCGGATCTTGCCTGAGCCAACAGGTCCTGACCGGGCAGATCGGCCCAATCCCCATCAGAGCCGTAACCGGTGATCGAGGCGTAAATCACATCGGGTTTTATCTGGCGCACCGCCTGATAGCCCAGCCCCAGACGTTCCATAACATTGGGTCGAAAATTTTGAATAACAACGTCCGCTTTGGCGATCAGCTGTTTTGCAGAGGCCAGTCCAGCGGGTGTTTTCAAATCAATCGATACGCTTTCTTTGCCCCGGTTGATCGCATGAAACAGTGTCGAATCCGTGCCAATCCGCGTGTCTGACAAATAATGATACCGGCAAAGATCGCCGCCCGTCGGGTTTTCGACTTTGATGACGCGCGCGCCCATATCCTGCAGTCGAAGCGCGGCGTAAGGGCCAGCCAGAAACTGACTGAAATCAACAACAAGCAATCCTTCGAGGGGCCAGAACATCGTCTATGCGCGCGTTGGGGTCAGGCTGTTGAAAACTGCAGCCGTATCCGCACCAAGCGTTGGGGCCGGGGCGTCATTGCGCAACGCTTGGCCATCCAACAGGATCGGGCAACGCGTCGTTTGCGCCTCTGCTCCGCTGGGGGTTCGGATGGTTTGAAGGGGATCGAGAGCGGTAAACCCGTCGGTTTTGACGAAGGCGGGCCAATCAAGAACCGGCGCGCACCAAACGCCCGCAGGTTCCAGAATATCCAGCCAATGTTGCACAGGTTTCTGGCTGCAAATTCGGGCGATTATCGCCTTGATGTCGTCCAGCCGCGAAAACGCCTCGGCCTGAGTGAACGCCCCAATTTCCGGCGCATCCAGCAATTGCGCAACCTTGGTCAGCGGGGTCATGGCAAAGGCAAACCAGCCATCGGACGCTTGGTATAATCCATATGGCGCGGGCTGATACGGATTGGCATTGCCGATTTCATGACGTCGGGGTTGGGTGTGATTGTCGTTCAGGAAACAGGTGAATTGTTCGAAAGTCACATCAATGGCGGATGACAACAAATCCACCTCAACCAGCCCGCCCGTGCCCGTAATCCCACGCCGGACCAAACAGGCCAGAATGCCCTGCACCAAATTCCCGGCGGTCGCGACATCCAGCATCGCAAACCCGGTCGGCACTGGACCGTCATTGGCATTCCCGCTGAGCCACGCAATCCCCGATAACGATTGAACCAGCAAATCCTGCCCCGGTTTGTCGCGCCACGGACCTGTGGTGCCATAGCCCGACACCGCCCCGTAAACCAGCCGCGGATTGAGCGCGTGCACAGTGTCGTAGTCCAGCCCGATGCGGTCCATCACGCCGGGGCGAAAATTGTGGATCATGACATCCGCCGTTGCGATCAGCGATCGTATCTTTTCCAGATCGGCGGGTTGTTTCAAATCTGCCGCGACGCTTTTCTTACCGCGGTTGAACGTATGAAAAACAAGACTGTCCCCGTCGAGTTTTTGGTCATTTACCACCATCGACCGGCACAAATCGCCCCCCTGAGGGCGCTCAATCTTAATAACCTCGGCACCCAGATCGGACAGACGCAGGGCGGCAACGGGCCCTGCCAGAAACTGGGCAAAGTCTAAGACGCGAAGACCGCTGAGCGGAAGAGGAGAGGCGGTTTCAGGCATGGGGGCTTCTTTTCTGGCTGATTTTAAGGGGTGAGTGCGGATAAAAATTTGCTCTCTGAGACGCGAAAACCCAGGTTTTCGGACAGGGTCCCAGCGGCGGTTTTAAGCGCGATCAGAGTTTCATCTGCGGTTGCGATGGGATCATTTTGCGCAATGAAACCGGTGGTGATGGCCGCAGCGATCCCACGGATATCAAAGACGGGAACACACAGGTTACGTACACCGGAAATCATCGTGCTGGGCGTGTCTTCGAACCCGTTTTCACGAATAATTTCAAGGCGTTTCGCCGTTTCAGCCTGTGTAGATTTGGGCAGCCGACCAATATAAGCATCCCGTTCCTGTTGGGGCGAAAATGCTAGGATCACGTGACCGGAACTGGTGCGTTCAATTGGAAACAGGGCGCCCGCGCGCACGGCGTAACCCGCAGGGCGCGGGCTGGGGGCGGATGTCAGTACCAAGATATTGTCACGATTTAGGACACCCAGATGACAGGATTGTTCTGTGGTGGATGCGATGCTTTCGAGGATGGGAACCGCGTGTGAAATAAGACGCTCTGTGGGATCATGACGGTGGGACAGCTCAAACAATTTGAGCGTCATCGCATATTTCCCGGTTTGTGCACTTTGGGTCAGAAAACCGCGTTCGGTCAGATAGATGACAATCCGGTAAATTTCACCCATCGTCCGACCAAGCGATTCGACCATTTCATTCATCGTCAGGCCATCTTCGACGCCGGCCAGCAATTCGATAATGTCGAACGCCTTTTCAACCGAAGGGACGGCGGATTTCCCGCTTTTGGCCGTTTCGCTGGTATCGGGTTTCTTGGGCATAACCTAACGTATCCTATGTCTCAGCCGCGCTTAGCGGTCTTTGCCTTGTTCGACTTTGGCAAAACACAACGACATAAGTTCGTTTTCATATTTTAAGCCTTGCGCAACAGTCACATCCAGCGCGGATCGTACCGCAGCTTTTACGGCTTGGGTAGCCACGGAGGAATGCGTTGCGATGGTCTGGGCGATTTGTCTGGCTGTGGTCAATTCGGCGCCATCTTCGACCAGATATTCCACCATTCCAATGCGGTCTGCCTCGGTTGCATCAAACCGTTCACCGGTCAATAGCAACCGCATCGCCTGACCGTATCCACACATCCGGGTCAAATGTTGCGCAGCACCGCCCGCG
Organism: Aestuariibius sp. HNIBRBA575; assembly: GCF_040932005.1. Classification (NCBI taxonomy): domain Bacteria; kingdom Pseudomonadati; phylum Pseudomonadota; class Alphaproteobacteria; order Rhodobacterales; family Paracoccaceae; genus Aestuariibius; species Aestuariibius sp. HNIBRBA575. Next base: position 3,172,466 of record NZ_CP162414.1, on the reverse strand, counting down.
CCGTTCCAACCCAGTGCAACTTCGGGGGCGCTAAATACGGCAGATTTGGCAACAACACGCAAATCGCAGGCCAGCGCAATTTCAAGCCCACCCCCAAGCGCCCATCCCTTTACGGCGGCGATGGCGGGTTTTCGCAGTGACAGGATAGGGGGGATATAATCCTCTCGGTTGCGCCAGGCCCAGAAATCCGCGTAACCCGTCAGCGCCTTGACGTCTGATCCCGCACAAAAGGCGCGATCGCCAGCGCCCCGGATTATGACAACATGGATGCTATCATCCCCGTTGATCTGCGCACAGCAACGCGCAATGTCGCGATACATTGATGGGGTCAGGGCGTTATGTTTGCTCGGGCGATCAAGGATGAGCTCTGCAATAGGTCCGGATTGTTCGATCCAGACGATCCCGCTTTCTGTGCCATCAACATTGTCCGACATAGCGTCTGATTTTCCCACGGGTTTTTCCTTTGCAATTGCCGTTTCCCCGGTTTTTCAAACCCTCAACAGAGGCGTTTGATCCCTGCGGTTGCGACGGCTTTTTTGGCTGTCTTTATCTCAGTAGCACGGCATTTTCATAATTCAAAATTATTTTTATACTTGCAAATGAAGATTGCGCCGCGCCATAAAGAGCCGACAAAGGAGGAGCGAATTGTGGCTGCGACGTTAAAAGGCATGACGTGGGACCATCCGCGCGGCTACGATTGTGTGGTTGCAGCGTCTCAGGCGTATGGCGCGCAAACTGGGGTTCAGATCGACTGGGATAAACGGTCGCTTCAGGCCTTTGCTGATGCGCCGATCGTCGAATTGGCTGAAACATATGATTTCATCGTTTTGGATCACCCGCATGTGGGGCAGATCGCAGAAACAGGTGCGCTGTTGCCGTTGCCCTATGAACCGGGGCGGGGCACATCCTTGGGCGGTTCCGAAGAAAGCTATATCTGGAAGGATCGCTGTTGGGCCTATGCGCTGGATGCAGCGTGCCAAATGGCTGTGTGCCGACCGGATTTAGCGACTGAGTTGCCCAAAACATGGGACGCTTTGACCGGTGCGGACGCCACCCGGTTTCGAACACTCACGCCGCTGCTGCCTGTTGATGCGTTTGATATGATGCTGACCCTTGTCGCAGGACGCGGAGGGGCGGATTTGCCCCGATCGCCAGATCTGTTTGTGACCCCGGATAACGGGCATTACGCGCTGGGCGTGTTGCGGGCGCTCTATAATCTTGGACCGGATGAGCAGGTCGATATGAACCCGATAAAGGTTCTGGAAACATTGTCGACAGGGGATGAATTTGCCTGTTCGCCATGTTTGTTCGGCTATGTGAATTATGCCCGGGCCGGGTTTCGCGACCACCGTCTGAGCTACTTTGATTTGCCAATCTGCGCTGGTTTTGACGTGCCACGCGCCATTTTGGGGGGCGCGGGGATTGGGGTGTCAGCCAAAACCGCCACGCCAGAAACATCCATCGCCTTTGCGCAATGGATCACGTCGCAATCTGTGCAATCGGGGGTGTATTTGGCCAATAACGGCCAACCTGCCAATCGGCGCACATGGATCGAACAGGCGAAAAACCCAGAGGTTTCTTTGTTTTTCGACAATGGATTTCACACGATCGACAACGCCTGGACCCGGCCACGCGACGTCTGGTTTCTGGGGTTTGTCGACGATGTCTGTGCCGTCATGCCGGATTTCTTTCGTCGCAACATCCCCATCGAAACGTTTTTGAACACGTTGAACGCCTTGTATCGCCATCACCGCAAAGGAACATTATAAATGCCAGTCGCCGTCATCACCGGAGGCAACAAAGGCCTCGGGCTTCGTCAAAGTCAAAAGTTCATTGAGGCGGGGTTTGAAACCTATGTCGTTGCACGCAGCAGGGGTGACATTGATACGCTGGGATCACAGGCGCATTTCGTGGAATGCGACATCGCATCAGATCGCGACGCAACCTATCTGACCGACATATATGCCAAAGCGGGCCCGATCAGCGTGCTGGTCAACAATGCCGGCGTGCATTTGAAAAAACCGATCTGGGATGTGCGCCCAGATGAATTCGACACGGTTCTGGATGTGAATGTCCGGGCGATGTTTGCGGGATGCGGTCGTTATGTTTCGCTGCATCGCGACACGGGTGGTGCAATTGTGAATATCGCATCGATGGGGGGGATTATGGCGCTCCCTTCAGCGGCGGCTTATGTGACGGCGAAAACGGCTGTTGTGGGACTGACCCGGTCGGTCGCGGTGGACGCGGCCACGTTTGGCATCCGTTGCAACGCCGTTAGCCCCGGTTTCATTGACACGGATATGACCCGCGCCGTTCTGGCCAAAGATCCGGCACGACGTGACAAAATCGAAAACCGCATTCCGGGGCATCGTTTTGGCACGCCAGCAGATGTCGCCAATGCGGTGTTTTACCTTGCTTCGGATCAAGCGGCCTATGTGAATGGTGTAAACCTGCCGGTTGATGGCGGATATGCGGTGGGGTTCTGATCATGGGGATTGAAACCAAACTGACCGCCGCGCAGGCCATTCAAACAGCAAAGCAACCTGAATCAACCCGCATCGCGGATGGTCATGTGCGCCTGAAACTCGCCGTAGCGAGCCTGTGTGGCACAGATTTGCATTACTATTCGCAATTTTCGAATGCGGGTTTTTTGCTACAAAATCCTGTGACCTTGGGGCACGAAGCCTGCGCATATGTCACAGATTCAAATGGTAGCGATCTGGACGTCGGACAGTTGGTTGCGCTGAACCCGATCATGAATTGCCAGACCTGTGCGCCATGCCTGCGCGGCGAAGAAAACCTGTGCACCGCCAAAAAATTCCCCGGTTCGGCCACAACTGTTCCGCATCTGGATGGGTTTTTCCGCGATGTGATTGATCATCCGGCGCGTTGTTGTCGACCTGTGGCCAAACATGTTGACCCACGCCATCTGACATTTGCAGAACCCATGGCCTGTGCGCTGCATTCCCTGAACAAAGGGGGTGTCACAAAGGGTCAGACCGTTCTGGTGACGGGATGTGGCCCAATGGGGCTGTTGGCGATTGCGGGTGCGGCGGCGCGTGGCGCTGTTGTGACAGCGACGGATCTTCGCCAAGGGGCGGTCGACGTGGCGCGTTTGGCAGGTGCGCAACAGGGGCTGGTGATCGGTGAATTTGATCAGGCCGATCTACATCGACAATTTGACGTGGTGATTGAGGCAAGCGGCGCGATCCCGGCCTTTAACATGGCGCTGATGGCCGTGCGTCCAAAGGGGCGGGTATCGATCCTCAGCAACATTCAACTGCGCGACGCTCAGGTCAATTTGAACCAGATCATGCTGAAAGAGATCGAAGTGTTTGGATCGTTTCAGTTCAACCGTGAATTCGAAGAAGCCGTGCAATTGATCGAAGCGGGGCAGGTCGATTTCGACGTTTTAACCGCGCAGGAATTTCCGTTGGAACAGACGGGTGATGCGCTTGAACTGATGGCCAGTGGCAAGGCGTTCGGAAAGATTATCCTTCTAGGAGGTGACGTCTAACCCGTGATGCTGAACCCATCAAAGGAGTGAAAGATGAACGAAACGTTTGATCATATCGTCATTGGTGGTGGATCCGCCGGCAGCGTTGCCACGTCACGTCTGGTCGAAGATGGGGGCGGGCGTGTTCTGTTGCTAGAGGCGGGGCATCATCATCGCCATCCGCTGTTGGATATGCCGCCCGGCGTGTTCAAACTGCTCAAAAACGGTTCCAAGTTCTTTAAGACGCACCTGTCTGAACCGCAGGCCCATTTGGACGGTCGTCGGTCCGAAATTCCACAGGGCAATGTTCTGGGCGGCGGGTCCAGTGTAAACGGTCAGGCCTATGTCCGGGGGCGTCCTTCGGATTATGACGATTGGAATGACGTGTTGCGGGGCAACAATGATGCAATCGGCTGGGGCTGGGATGATGTGCTGCCGCATTTCAAACGTCTTGAGGGGAACCAAAAGTTTAACGATGATTTGCATGGGGCAGACGGCAAGCTCACCGTGTCTGATCCGGGGTATATTGACGATATTGCCCGGTGGTTTGTGCAGGCTTTGCAGGCCCAGGGCGAACCTTTTAATCCCGATTTTAATGGGGTTTCCCAGCGCGGCGCGGGTTTTTTTCAGTTCACCTATAACAAAGGTCAGCGCGTTTCGGCGGCATATGCCTTTTTGGATCCGCTCAAAGACAATCCAAACCTGACCATCCGCCTTGAGGCCGAAGTCCAGCGGATCATCATCGAAAACAACCGCGCGGTTGGGGTGGTATATCGCGACAAAACCGGCCTGCATGAGGTGCGCTGCCAAGGCGAAGTCATCCTGTCCGCTGGCGCGTTTATCACACCCAAAATTCTGATGCTGTCTGGGATTGGACCTGCGGATCATTTGGCTGAACACGGGATTGAGGTCGTTGCTGATTTGCCGGGGGTTGGTCAGAACCTAAAGGATCACCCAGACGTGTCGGTGGTTGCGCGCGCCAATGGCCCCTATGGATATTACGGACAGGATCGTGGCTGGAATATGCTGCGCAATGGGCTTGAGTTCAAATTGTTTCGGCGCGGGCGGATCACCACAACCGGGCTAGAAGCCGCGTGTTTCGTGAACCCGACAAACCCCGAAGCCCCCCCGACCCACGAAGCGTATTGCATCCCCGTGATGTATCTGGACGACGATTGGCTAAAGCGGATCGGCGATGGACATGGCATGTCCATCCAGATGGTGCTGTTGAAACCTGACTCAACCGGCGAGGTGCGACTTGCCTCAGCCGACCCATCCGCGATGCCGCTGATTTCGCCGAACTTCCTAAAGGAACAGTCGGATATGGACGCGATGATCGCAGGATTGCGGTATTTCCGCCAGACCATGGACACCCAACCGCTGGCCAGCCGAATCAAAGAGGTGGTCGCCCCGTTGGATATGTCTGATGCGGGTTTGGCTGCGCATTGTCGCAAGGTCGTCAAAACAAACTATCACCCTGTGGGCACGGCCCGAATGGGCGCGGATGGTGACGACATGGCGGTGCTGGATGCGCGGATGCGCGTGCGCACAATCCAAGGGTTGCGCGTGTGCGATATGTCCGCCGTTCCTGACATTCCTGCTGGAAATACAAATGCCCCGGCAATGGTCTTAGGGGATCGCTGCGCCGATCTGGTCCTTGGCGTTTTGTAATTTTAGTCCGACTAAACATATATCTTTTGATTAATGCTTGACTGATACGTGCGTTTATGGCCACAAATAACTAGTTTGGTCCGACCAAATTAAGGGAGAGAGATCTTGAACGTTGGGAAAATACTGCGCGAACGCAATATTATTGTTGTGACATTGGTGTGCTGTTTGATCTTCTTTCTGATCAGCCCGCGGTTTCTGAGCCTCGACAACATGTCGGCGATTTCGCGTCAGGTCGTGCCAATTGGTTTGATCGCACTGGGACAGTTTTTTGTCATCGTGTCGGGAAACATCGATCTGTCGATGGGCATGGCATCGGTGTTTTTTGCTGTCTTGCTGGGGGTGTTTTTTGGCCTGACCGGCGGCGTGGGCATTGGCATTCTCGCTGTGATCGCAGCGTCGTTGACCATGGGAGGCTTAATCGGGGTTCTGGTGGCCAAACTGAAACTGCCCGCATTCATCGTCACTTTGTCGGCGTTGTTCATGGCGCAGGGATTGTCCGGGCTGGTCATCCCGCGCGGCCAGCAGATTTTCCTGATGGGGGGCTTTTTCCAATTCGCAGGCTCTCACAAGGTGCTGGGGATTTACCTGTCTTTTCTATTTTTGCTCGGCCTGTGTGCTGCGGCCTATGTGGTTTACAATCACACCCGCATTGGTGCGGCGATCATTGCGATCGGCAATAGCGAAGAAAACGCCAAGCTGGCGGGCATCAACGTTGATCGCGTTAAGATCGGGATTTTCATGTTTTCGGGTCTGTGCAGCGGGTTTGCCGGCATCATGTTGTCGACTCGTATGGGATTTGTGCAGCCGGGGCTGGATGGCAACGGGCTGCTGCTGGATGCGATTGCAGCCATCATTATCGGCGGAACTCTGATCCAGGGCGGGCGCGGCACCATTGGCGGGGCTCTGTGGGGCATCGCCTTTATCGGGATCGTGAACAACGCGCTGAACCTGCTCAACGTCGAAGACGTCTGGCATCAGGTTTTCAAGGGGGTCGTCATTCTGACGGCGCTGGGGGTGAATTGGTTGCTTTGGCAATCACGACAATCAGAGGCGCATTAGGACACATATTACCAAACGAACGGCCTGTGATGGCCACCTAACGGTTCAAAAATGGAGGATAGAACCAATGGCATTAAAATCAGCAACGAAATTGGGGATCGCACTGAGCGCCACAATGGGCGCCACAATGGGCAGCACCGCTTTTGCAGCGGATGATGCGCTGGATATTGTGTTTATCAATGACGGTCACGTCGCCCCCTATCACGTCGCATGGCTGTCTGGCTTTGAGGATGCGATTGCGGCCTATGACGAAGCGTTCCCAGATATTGAAATCACCGGACGTTGGTTATCTGCCGAAGGCAGCTTGGAAAAAATGATCCAACAAACCGAAGTCACGATCAACGAAGGTCCTGACGTGATGTTTGTCAACGCCATCAACGTGGATGCGTTTGAACCTCTTGTTGCCCAAGCGCAGGCTGCGGGCATCACATGGATCGCGGTGCATTCACCGATGGATAGCGCCGATTACAGCTTTACGTTGGGGGATGTCACCAATGGCCGCAACCAAGGTTTGGCGATGTGCGCATTGTCAGGCGGCGAACCCTACAAGGTTGCGATCATGCTGGGGCAGGCCGGTAACCCATCCGGCGAAGCGCGTCATGCAGGTATCCTGGAAGGGATCTCTGCCTGTGACAATGTCGAAGTTGTCGCCGAACAACCCGCGGATTGGGACACAGTAAAGGCGCAGACATTGGCGGAAAACTGGCTGACTCAGTTCCCGGATCTGGATGCGATTTCAGGTGTTACCGACGGTTATATGTATCCGTCGATCGCCATTGCGGCCAATTCTGGCAACACCGACATTCAGTTCTATGGTTATGACGGTGACGTGCCGATCATGCAGCAAATGGAAAACGGCAATGTGATGGCTGACATTCTGTTGTCGGGCACCCGCGAAGGCTGGAACTTTGTGCAGATGGCCTATCGCATCCACCAAGGCGAAGAGCTGGACCAGCTATATGACTTCTTTACGCCGCTGGTTCTGACCGAAGCAAACCATGCCAAAGCACTTGAGAATGGTTTCCCAGAAGATGTCACAGTTTACCACGTTGATCAGGCCCTTGATGTAGCTGCACATGGCTACCTCGAATTTGGTCCTGACTCTGTTCAGTAAACTGCCATCGCCGCCGGCAGTCTCCCTTGCCGGCGGCAGATTTGATAAAGGCTAAATTCATGACAAGCATAGCAACCGCGACCTCACCAACCGCAAAGAAGGCGTTGAGCGGCCTGACGCTCCGCTACCTTGTGCTTTCTGGATTGATCGTCATCGCATCGCTGGGGTTCAGCTTTGCCAATGAGAATTTTTATTCGCTGGTGAATATCGGCATCCTGCTGCGGTCCATCGCAGTTCTGTTTTTGGTGTCGATGGGAATGACATTTGTCATGCTCACCGGCGGAATTGATCTGAGCGTCGGTTCAAACGTCGCCTTTGCGGGGGGGGTTGGGGTCATCACATTGACCACAACCGGAAGCGCCCCTCTCGGCTTTGTGGCGGTGATCATTGCCGGCATGGCCATCGGTACAATCAACGGTATTTTCATCGGACGGCTGAAATTGTCGGCGTTTATGGTGACATTGGCGACCTTTGCGTTGGCGCGCGGGCTGGCATTGGTGATCTATGATGCGACCTCAATTAATGTCTCTGACCCGACCTTTCTTTGGCTTGGCGGCACAAGCTGGGGCAACATGCCCGTTGTGATCCCATTTGTGGCCTGTGTGTTTGTAGCGCTCAGCATCCTGCTTTATCGCACGCCATTTGGCCGCAATGTTTACGCTGCGGGTGCCAATTTCAACACGGCCTTTGTGTTGGGGCGCAGGCCGGAACGGTCGGTTGTCTGGATCTATGCCCTGTCCGGCGCATTGGCCGGTCTGTCGGCCATCGTGACAGTTGGGCGGGTGTCGTCGGGCCAGCCATGGTCGGGGCTTTATCTGGAGTTTGACGCGATCACAGCCGTGATCCTGGGGGGCACATCCCTGTTTGGCGGACGCGGGCGCCTGCTTGGGACGATCCTTGGCGTGTTGCTCTATGGGATCATCATCAATGGGCTCGTTTTGACGGGCACCAATCCGTATCTGCAAAGCCTGATCAAAGGCATGATCCTGTTGGGTGTGGTGCTGCTGGACAGCTGGACGCAACGGGGGAAAACAGCATGACGAACCGCATTGACATGAAAGGCATCGGCAAAAGCTTTTTTGCCACGCGGGCCTTGGATAACGTTGATTTTTCCTGTGTCGCAGGCGAAGTGCATGCATTGGTCGGCCTGAACGGTGCGGGCAAATCAACCTTGATGAAGGTGCTCGGCGGGGTCATTCAGCGCGACCAAGGCGTCATTGAAATGAATGGTCAGCCTATCGAAATCAGCGCGCCGATTGATGCGACAAATCACGGTGTCGCGATGATCCATCAGGAATATTCGCTGATCAACGAACTGACCGTGGCCGATAATATCTTTCTTGGGCGCGAATTGTTTGTCGGCAAAACGCCGTTTCTGAACAAACGGGAAATGGCGCGGCGCGTGACCGCGCAACTGGATCGTTTTGGCCTAAACCTAGACCCGTCACGTCCCGTGCGTGAACTGAATTCAGGCGAAAAACAGATCGTGGAAATCATCCGTGCTTTGATGTCCAACAGTTGGCTGATTGTGATGGATGAACCCACATCGGCCCTATCCGAAGAGGATAAGGAACGGTTGTTTGGATTTATCCGCCGCATGAAGGCCGAAGGCGTCGCGATTATCTATATCTCGCACCATATGCCAGAAATCTTTGGTATTGCGGAACAGGTCACTGTGATGCGGGACGGCAAAATTGTTCTTTCTGAACGGACATCGGGCACCACAGAGGATGCTGTGATCCAGACCATGACCGGCACCGAATTGGATGATTTTGTGAAGCCGACCAAAACCATCAGTGACGACATCCTGCTGGACGTTAGCGGCCTGAACATCCCCCAAGTTTACGAAGACATTTCATTTGATCTGCGTCGGGGTGAAATTCTGGTGCTCACGGGTCTGCGTGGTTGCGGCGCACCTGAACTGGCCAAAGCGATTTTTGGCCTGACGGCTGGCTATGACGGAACAATTTCCTATCGCAACACGCCGTTGCGTCCGGGGCGTGGCCCTGCGGCATCGGTGCGTGATGGGATGGGAATGGTGACGGAAAACCGGGACAAAAACGGGATTATGGCGGCCCTGTCGGTGCGTGATAACATTGCGCTGCCTTTCTTGGAAAAAGCGACCCGAGCAGGGCTGATCAACGGTCATCAGATCGAAACCGTTGTCGAAAAAGCGATCCGCGAAACATCCACCAAGACATCGTCACCCGATCAGGAAATCCGGTTCCTGTCGGGCGGAAACAAACAGAAAATCTGTTTTTCACGCTGGTTGGACGATGATCTGGAACTCTTGATCCTGTTGGAACCAACACGCGGCATTGATGTCCATGCCAAGGCGGATATCTATCGGATCATTGAGGATCTCGCGACACGCGGAGTTGGCGTGCTGATCCTCAGCTACGAAATCGACGAAGTGATCATGCTCGCTGATCGGGTGATTACCATGTATCAGGGGCGGTCTGTCGCCGAATATAGCCACCCAAATTTTGACAAAGATAAGATGCTCGCGGATATGTCAGGGGCCAACCTGCCCGCGGCCGCGCATGCCTGAGAGGAAACCCATGACCTATTATCAAGCCTTTATCGACAACACGTTTGTTGATGCCTCAAACGGGGCACGCATGTCAGTCGAAGATCCGGCAACCGGTGCGATCTGGGCCGAAGTGCCGGCCTGTACGCCTGATGACGTGGCACGTGCGATTGAAACATCGGCACGCGCCCAAAAAGAATGGCAAATGCTGCCGCCCCAGACGCGGGCTGAACATATTTATCGCATCACTGACGGCATTGAACGCGAACGCGACCTGCTAGAGGAACTGCTGGTGCTGGAGCAAGGAAAAAGCCGCGCAGAGGCCGCCGGAGAGGTCACCGATACCATTCGCTATATGACCTATGCCGCAGAATCCGCGCGCCGTATCCAGGGCGAAATTCTGCCCTCTGACCGACCCAATGAACAGCTCTTTATCTATCGCGTGCCTTATGGGGTGACGCTGGGGTTATGCGCATATAATTACCCGCTGGCCCTGATCGGCCGCAAAGCCGGACCCGCATTGGTGGCGGGCAACACCATGATCCTAAAGCCACACGAAGCCACACCCGTGACGGCATCGGTTTTCTGCAGAATTTGCCAAGAGGCCGGTTTGCCCGCCGGGGTTATAAACATGGTCACAGGCACCGGCGCGGATGTTGGCGCCCCCTTGGTCGAAAACCCGACCGTGCGCATGATTACCCTGACGGGATCTATTCGGGCTGGGCAAATGGTCATGGCCGCTTCGTCGAAAAACCTGACGGCATTGTCGTTGGAACTGGGGGGATCAGCCCCGTTTATCGTGCTAAAAGACGCCGATATCGACGCCGCTGCAGAGGCCGCCGTTGTGGCGCGTTATGCCAATGCAGGGCAGGTCTGTATCTGCAACGAAGGCGTTCTGGTCGAAGATGCCATCGCGGATGAATTTATTGCCAAAGTTCTGGAGAAGGTGAAAAACGTTCAGGTCGGTGACCCCAAAACCAATGGGGGCATGGGCCCTGTGACCACAGCGGATGCTTTGGCCCGGGTGGAACAGATCGTAGCGGACTCAGTGAAATCGGGTGCCAAAGTGGCCGCAGGAGGCAAACGCCCTGACGGGGCCGCCTTTGCATCGGGGAACTGGTACGAACCCACCGTTTTGATCGACGCCACCGCCGAAACCGCCGCCGTCAAAGAAGAGATCTTTGGCCCGGTCATGCCCATCGTTCGGGTCAAGGATTACGAAGAAGCGCTGAGCATCGCAAATGCGCGCCCCGATGGTTTGTCCGCCTATCTTTGGACCCAAAACCCATCAATCCACATGGATGCAATTGCACGTCTTGAAACCGGGACGATTTTCCTGAATTCGGGCATTACCGGGCTGGTGAACGGCTATCATAATGGCCACAAACTAAGCGGTGTTGGCGGCGAAGACGGCGTGCATGGTTTTGAAGGCTACATGCAAAAACGCACCGTTTATATGGGGTACTGACCTGTTTTTGGCGGCTTAGATGTCGCCAAAGGTTGCGCGCACTTGATCCCATGCCGCCGCCAAATGCGATCTCAGCGCCGTTTCTGCGGCGTCGGGGTCGCGCATCAGGATTGCCTCTAGGATTGCGGAATGCGCTGCAAAGTTGGCTTTGTTGCGATCAGGAAGTCGGGGCATCTGGCTCCATTGGGGGTACAGCCACGTGGTATATGCACGGTGCACAGCGGGCCAAACCGGATTGCCGGAAATGTTGTAAAAGACCCGGTGGAATTGCATGTCTGTTTCATAAAACAGGTCGTTGTCATTGATCGCGGCGCCATTGGCCTGCAGCGCTTCTTTGAGGTCGATGATATCTTGTTTTCCGGCCATTTCAGCCGCGCCCCGCACCAATGCGGCCTCTACTAGAATGCGTGAATCAAACAAATTGCGCACGCCGCTGGGCTGCAATAGCAGATTGCCCACGATAGAGCTGGCAGCGTCCATGGCCGCTTCGTAGCCGGGTTTGCGCACGACCGGACGGTGACGCGGCTTTGCATCGATCAAACCTTGGCTGGATAGAATGCTGATCGCTTCGCGGGTGACGGTGCGGCTGATGTTGAACTCTGCCATCAAATCACGTTCCGCCGGAAGTGGTTCGCCATTGGCGATCGACCCGTCACGAATCCTCTGCACCATTGCTTCGACAACTTGGTCCGCAGCGCGTCCTGATTTTTGTTCTGTCATGTTTTTAACCTCAGTGTTCTTTTGTATGACTAAAAATCAAATTTATACAAGCAACTTGACAATTCGGCCGCCTTGGGCAAGTTTTAGACAGATTTGGTCCGACCAAAACAGAAAATTGACGAAAGTATAATAATGTCGAAGCCCCATTATCCTATTCAAGATGTCATTGTCCGATCCTTTGATGTTCCATTGGCCGAAATCCTGACCGATGCCAAGCACGGAGATCATACGCATTTTGAGTTGGTAACCGCGACTATACGGCTTGCGGATGGGTCCGAGGGCACTGGCTATACTTATACAGGTGGCAAAGGGGGGCGTGCAATTGCGGCAATGATTGAACATGATCTGGCGCCCTTTTTAATTGGTCAGGATGCCCAAGACGTCGAAGCGTTGTACGACGCGATGCAATGGCATGTTCATTATGTGGCGCGTGGCGGGATTGCGTCATTTGCCATCTCTGCGCTTGATATCGCGTTGTGGGATTTGCGCGGGAAACGGACTGGCCAACCCTTGTGGAAAATGGCCGGCGGAACGGCGGATCGTTGTGCAGCCTATGCGGGTGGCATTGACCTGAATTTTCCACTGCCGAAATTGCTGGATAGTGTGCGGGGCTATATCGCGCGCGGATTCAACGGCGTTAAAATCAAGATCGGCCAACCCAGCTTGGACGACGACATCGCCCGGATCAAAGCGGTCCGCGAAACGATTGGGCCTGATGTCACCTTTATGGTGGATGCAAATTATTCCATGAACGTTGAGCAAGCGATCCAAGCGGCCAATGCGTTCAAACCCTACGATATCACATGGTTCGAAGAACCGATCATTCCCGACCATTACCACGGATATGCCCAGATCGCAGATGCGACGGGGATGCCGCTTGCGATGGGGGAAAATCTGCACACCATTCACGAATTTGAATATGCGATGGCGGATGCCAAGCTGAGCTTTGTCCAGCCGGATGCCTCTAATTGTGGGGGTATCACTGGTTGGCTTCAGGTTGCGGCCCTTGCTCAGGCAAACGACGTGCCGGTCTGTAGTCATGGTATGCAGGAATTACATGTTAGCCTCGTCTCGGCGCAGAAAAATCCGGGCTGGATTGAGGTGCATTCGTTTCCAATCGATACTTACACAAAACGTCCCCTTGTTGTTGAAAACCACCTTGCTGTTGCGCCAAACGATGCTGGCATTGGGGTGACCTTCGACTGGGATAAACTGACCCAAGCGCATAAGGACATGCACGATGAGCGATCTTGAAATCAACGCGGCCTACTATCGCGGCGATAAAACATTCACCGTCGAAAAAACGGTTTCGCCCCCGCCCAAAGCGGGCGAAGTGGCGGTGCGCATCGCCTATTGCGGGATTTGCGGCACCGACATGCATGTATTTCACGGCAATATGGATGCCCGCGTGGGCCTGAACCGCATTGTTGGCCACGAAATGTCCGGCATCGTGGAACGTGTCGGCGCCGATGTGGATGGGTTTTCTGTTGGGCAAAACGTTGTTGTGCGCCCGCTTGAACATTGTGGGGAATGCCCGGCCTGCGTCGCAGGGCACACCCATATCTGCCACAAGCTGAAATTCCTCGGTCTGGATACGGACGGGGCGATGCAGGAAATCTGGAATGTGCCCGCGCATGTTTTGCATCAATTGCCCGCCGATATGCGTCTGGATCATGCGGCGCTGATCGAACCTGTTGCGGTTGCGTGTCACGATGTGCGGCGCGCTGCGCTAAAAAAAGGCGAAGACGTTGTGGTCATCGGCGGTGGCCCGATTGGGGTTCTGGTGGCGATGGTCGCACGTGATAGCGGCGGCAATGTCGTCATTTCTGAGGTGAACCCGCATCGTTTGGCCATTGCGGAAACGCTGGGATTTGACACCGTTAACCCCAAAGACACCGATTTGGTTGAGGCGATCAATCAACGCACCGGTGGCAAAGGGGCCGATGTGGTCTTTGAGGTGTCGGGCACACAGCCGGGCGTGGACGCGATGACAGCCGTGGCTGCGACGCGTGCGCGGATCGTGATGGTGGCCATTCATGCGACCAAACCGCAGATTGACTTGTTTCAGTTCTTTTGGCGTGAACTCGACCTGATGGGCGCGCGGGTTTATGAACCCCAAGATTACGATAAGGCGATTGAAATCATCGCCAGCGGCGGCGTCGATGCAGATACGGTGATCACGGATATCAGCCCGCTAAGTGACATTCAGGCAGCGTTTGAAGCATTGGACAGCAGCCCAACCGCGATGAAAAGCCTGATCAAGGTAGGGGTATAAACATGTTGGAAATATTTGATCTAACCGGAAAAACCGCTTTGGTGACGGGGTGTAAACGCGGCATTGGGCGTGGCATGGCCGAAGCATTGGCCGCGGCAGGCGCGGATATCATTGGCGTGTCCGCATCGCTAGAAACCAGCGGCAGTGAAGTCGAAAAAGCTGTTCTGGGTTTGGGACGTACCTTTCGGGCCTATACCTGCGATTTTTCGGATCGCGCAGCGGTTACCGCATTTGCTAAGCAGCTCGAAACCGATGGGATTGAACCTGATATTCTGGTGAACAATGCCGGGACGATCAAACGAACCCCCGCCGCGCAACATCCCGATGAAATGTGGGACGAAGTGATTGAGGTGAACCTGAACGCCCAATTTGTGCTGAGCCGCGAAGTTGGCCGGGGGATGATTGAACGCGCCAAAGCGGGGCGTGGCCGGGGCAAAATCATATTCACTGCGTCGTTGCTGACCTATCAGGGGGGCATTACGGTGCCGGGTTATGCGGCGTCCAAAGGTGGGATCGGTCAATTGACCAAAGCATTAGCCAATGAATGGGCTGGGCAGGGCGTGAATGTGAACGCGATTGCGCCGGGTTATATCGCGACCGACAACACCGAAGCGTTGCGCAATGATCCGGAACGTCATGACGCCATTTTAGGACGGATTCCGCATGGTCGCTGGGGCACACCAGATGATTTCGCCGGACCGATTGTGTTTCTGTCATCTGCGGCGTCCGACTATGTCAGCGGTGAAATCCTGACCGTTGATGGCGGTTGGATGGGACGTTAGTTTTACACAAAGCCGCAGCGTCTGTTTGGGCGCTGCAGCTAAGGCGGCTTTGTCCCATGGAAGCGGCAAACCTGACCGATGTTTTGGCGCAGTTTGGTCGGATCAGATTGATCATTGCGGCGGTTATTCGGACTAGTTTGAAATCAGCTCAGACAGTTCTTTGGATGCCTTTTTAAGCGCATCCAAATGATCCATCGCTTGATCAATGCTAAAGCGTTGGGTTGGCGCATGAAACGAAAGCGTCGCCGCCAAACGGCCATTCACGTCCAGAATTGGGACCGCAATCGCAATCATATCGGGCATGAATTCTTCGCGATCCAGCGCATAGTCCTGATGGCGGATCTGCGCGATTTCTTCCATCAACTTATCGCTGTCGGTGATGGTATTTCTGGATTTGTGTTCCAGTTTGGTTGCCGAAATATACCGCTGTAGGTGGCTGCTTTTGAGTGAGCTGAGGTACATTTTGCCACTGGCCGTGCAGTAAAACGGCACACGTGTCCCGATCGGCAACTGGATGCGCAGCGGCCATTCCGTTTCGACACGTTCAAGGTAAATCATCGCGTCGCGGTCGGGCAGGGCGATGTTGGTGGTTTCGCCAATTTCGGAACTGAGTTGGTTCAAAACGGCAAGGCGTGCGGTTCGGATCCGCAGAGAAGATAAAATTCCCCCGGCCATCGTGCGTAAACGGGGGCCGGGAGAGTAAGTGCGACCGTCCAGATCCTTTTGCAGAAACCCTTCGGCTTCGAGCGTGGTGAACAGACGGTGGATCGTGGGCTTGGGCAAGCCCAGGATCGCGTTCACATCGGTTGGCGTGACGGGAACACCCGCTTTGGCGATCTCTTCGATCACCAAAAGCAGCCTGAGAGTCGTCGGAATGCTATCCGCTTTGTCCCCGTCCATTTTAACCCGTTACCGCTGTGGCAGGAGTGCCGTTGAGAGTTCTGGTACCAATGCGATTATGATCCAAACCGCAATGAGAGAGAACAGATAGGGCACTGTATACCGAAGTAGTCTGAAATAGGGAACGCCTGTTACGCCCGATGCGACATAGAGGTTCAAACCATAAGGAGGTGTAATGAATCCAATCGACGCCCCAACCAAGAAGACCACCGCAAACTGCACGGGTTCGATCCCAACAGAATGCGCAATCGGAGCCAGAATTGGCGCCAAAATGATCGTCACTGGCAAGGATTCCAGAACCATCCCGGACACAAACACGATCGCCATGGATGCAAATAGAACTGCATAATAGCCACCCATTGATGTCACAAAGGCACGGATGCTTTCGTCGGCACCCATATCGGACAGAACCTGTTGCATCACCACGGACACCGCGATCAGGGGGGCAAGGATGCCCGTGATCTGTGCGGACCGCATTGTGATTGCGGGCAATTCCAGCGGGCCGAAACCTTTGACCACCAGCATTTGCACATAGTTCATGTCTTTGACTTCGCGTTCGTCTTTGATGCCAAGGGATTTGTAGAATGGCAGGCAGATAAACCCGACGATAATACAGAACCCAACGGTCACGCCCGCGGCCTCAGTCGGTGAGAATTTACCAGTGTAAATGCCCCACAGAACCAATCCGATCGCAAAGAAACCCAACCATGCGCCCAAAGCTGTTTTCATCACCCGGCTCAGTTGCAACGGAATGAGGTAGCCCCAACCGTTGATCATGCAGATGATCCAGCAGGCCACCATCATGGCCACAACCATCATGGACCCTGGGATAATCCCGGCCACAAACAGATCGGAAATCGGCAGGTTCAACAAGAAGCCGTAGACGATGAAGATGATCGACGGTGGGATAATGATCCCCACGGTCCCGCCCGCAGCGGCCGTGGCGGCTGAGAAACGTTCATCATAGCCGCCTTCGACCATGTCAGGATGCAACATCGAACCGATGGTTGCCGTGGTTGCAGAGTTGGAGCCCGAAATCGCAGCAAACAAGCCACACGCGCCCAAGGCCGCCATGGCCAACCCGCCCCGGATCCAGCCCAAACACGCATAAGCAAAGTTGGAAAGGCGCCGCGCGATGCCCGAACGGTTGATCAAGTCACCGGTCAGAATGAACAGCGGCATCGCCAACAGGGCAAAGCCATCAGTAAAGACGTCAGCCAAAGCTGCGCCCAAATTGTCCAGCGGCAATTGCAGCAGGAACGACATGCCGACAACCCAGTATCCAATCACGAGGAATACGGGAACGCCGAGCATAAATAAGATAGTAACGCCGACAGATAGCAGCGTAACGATTGTACCGTCACCCATATCAATCCCCTCCGATTACAGCTTGTTTGATCATCACAGCACCGGACCGGTAATTGCGCAGATCAGTGATCAGATTTTCCAAAACACGTCCCGTCAAAGCAATAAACGCAACCGGAACGGTCAACAGGAACCACCATTGCATGACGTTGTCTGTGCCCAGCATGATCTGAAAGTTTGCCGCCGAATTGACGACAACACGTGTCGACGTCGTGATGACGATCCACGAAAATACGATCCATAAAACCGCATCCATAACCAGACAAGAGATTTGCCCGATCCGTGGCATGGCTGTGCGGAATTCAGAAAACGCCAGATGCGTGCGCAACTTGACGTTATAGGAACACCCGAACCATGCCATGATCAGGAACAGGAAGGGCGGCAATGTTGTCGACCAGGGCGGCTGCCCGGAAAAATAAAATCGCTGCAACACCCCAGCAAAAATAATGCCGCCAATTGTCAGGTAAGAAACCACCATAATTGCCGGTTCCAGATACTTTTCGATCAGCCGAATACGATACAGCAACAGCACGGCAAATCCGCCGACAAGCGTAAAGATAAGCCCGGCTGTCCACGATGCGGGACCCGCAAGCGCTTGCTTTAACATCCAGCTATCATTGGCGAAGAGTGCGCTAATCACCCCACCTACACCGGTTAGCCATTCAGGCATTGGTGTCCTCCCCTCAATTCAAAAATCTACCTGCGGGTCGCTCTCCTGATTCAACCAGCAGATATAAAAATGCGCGCGGGGAATTGACCCCCCGCGCGCGTAGCATGCTAGGGCCTGATTAGGCTGAACGCCACCAGCGACGTGGTTCAACGTTTTCAGGAAGCGTATCAACAGGGATTTCCCGCGCTACGTTGTAGATTTCCTGATACGTATCCGCACCACCCTGCCAGTTGTTCAGACGCTCACGCCACTGTTCCCAAGGACTAGGGTTGAACTCTGGTGAACACATTTCTTCGGCCATGCGGATCTGATCGTCAGCCAAGAAGGCAGGGCGAACATTGTCACGGTCAAAGATTGTGCCCGGCAGAACCGGATCAGAGAAGCCAACCGTTTTAACCAGAGCGGCTTCGTTGGCGGCCTGAACATGGACCTGTGCCAGATAGGCAGATTCCATGATCGCATCCTGCAGATGTGGTTCCATCGCGTCAAAGACGGCTGCAGACATCGAGGTGTGCTCGGTGCCGCAGAAGAATTTGAGGTCAACAGCCTGAGAAACAACTGGGGACATGTTGGCATACGCCACAGCGGACGCCCAAGTTTCTGCACCATCGATCAGACCCTGACGCAGACCGTCAAGGGTTTCTTCCCATGCGACGGGAACTGGGTTCAGGTTCAAAAGCTGCATGGCGATACGACCCAGCTGGGTGCCCGTCACGCGGTTTTTGGTGCCAAACAGTTCTTCGAGCTTGGTCACAGTTGGACGATCGGCAAATGTCGACCCCATCTGCAGACCACGCAATTCGCAGTGGCTGAACAGGAATTTCAGACCATGACGCTGTTCCAGAGGATCACGCAGCAGACGCTGTGATTCCGGGCTGTACAGGAAGTGATACTGTGCAGCGCGGCTTGGGAACATATAGGCATAGTCCAGCACGTTCAGGTATGGCGCACCACCGGCAGAGTTCTGTGTCGATGCGGAATACATGTCGACAACACCCAATTGGGTTTTCTCAACACAAGACAGCTGACCACAGATCTGGTTGTCACCGATGAACTCAACGCGAATTTCGCCCTCGGTCCGCTCCTCTAGGTCGCGGGCAAATTCCAGAACCCCGGCCCGCTCGATGAGCAGGTTGCGGGCGTTGAAGCCTGACGCGCCAAGTTTCAGCGTGTGTTTAGGCTCATTGGCAAAGCGTTTGGTGTACGTGCTCTCTGCTGCTTTGGCCAAAGATGGCAATGACACTGCGCCCGTCAGTGCAGCAGCACCCATGACCACAGATGAAATACCGTATTGCCCTGTGAGCTTCAGAACATCCCGACGCGAGATGCCGCTGAGGGTTTTTGATGCTTTCATTTTCTTCCTCCCTACGTTTTTTGATACTTGCAGTCTCAATAATGATGAGAATATGCATGGTGTAGCAAGTGTTTTTATGCCTGACATGGTTAAAAAACTGATAGCGGAGGAAAAAAATGAATGAAATCAGCGCCGACTATGTGATCGTTGGAGGGGGCTCAGCGGGTTGTGTCCTAGCGAATCGCCTATCAGAGGACCCATCGATTCGGGTGATTCTCATGGAGGCGGGGGGTCGCGATTGGAATCCTTGGATCCATATTCCGGTCGGATATTTTAAAACCATGCATAATAAATCGGTTGATTGGTGCTACAAAACCGAACCCGATCCCGGCCTGAATGGTCGTCAATTGGACTGGCCGCGCGGCAAAGTTTTGGGTGGCTCATCGTCCCTAAACGGGCTGCTTTACGTCCGTGGCCAGCCGGCAGATTATGATCGCTGGGCGCAAATGGGGAACACTGGATGGGGTTGGGACGATGTCCTGCCATTGTTCAAACGTTCTGAAAGCCAAGAGCGCGGAGAAGACGAATTTCACGGTGTTGATGGCGGGTTGGCTGTGTCCAACATGCGCCTGCAACGGCCGATTTGCGACGCTTGGGTCGCGGCCGCGCAGGCGGCCGGATATCCCTACAACCCCGATTACAATGGCGCCGAACAAGAGGGCGTCGGCTATTTCCAACTGACCGCCAAAAACGGGCGGCGATGTTCGTCTGCTGTTGCGTTCCTTAACCCGGCTCGTAGCCGACCAAACCTGACTATTCTGACCAATGCACCAGTCTCCCGGGTGCAAGTAGAGGATGGTCGTTGCACAGGTGTGGTCTATCGCGACAAGTCAGGTGAGGAACACATCGTGCGGGCCGATGGCGAGGTAATTTTGTCCTCCGGCGCCATCGGTTCGCCGCATATTCTGATGTGTTCAGGCATTGGCGAAGCGGATCAGCTTCAGGCCAATGGCATCGAAGTCAAAAAAGACGTTTGGGGTGTGGGCAAGAACTTGCAGGATCACCTGCAGGCGCGTTTGGTGTTCAAATGCAATGAACCAACCCTGAATGACGAAGTGCGCAGCCTGTTCAATCAGGCACGGATTGCGCTGAAATATGCGCTGTTCCGGGCCGGTCCGATGACCATGGCCGCGTCTTTGGCAACTGGGTTTATGAAAACAGGTGATCACGTAGACACGCCTGACATTCAGTTCCACGTACAGCCCTGGTCCGCAGACAGCCCCGGCGAAGGCGTGCATCCGTTCAGCGCGTTCACGATGTCTGTGTGCCAATTGCGCCCCGAAAGCCGTGGCGAGATTAAAATCACCTCAAGTGACACAGCGGTTTACCCTAAAATTCACCCCAATTATCTGTCCACGGAAACGGATTGCCGCACCATCGTGGCTGGCGTCAACATCGCCCGGACAATTGGCAAACACGCACCTCTTGCCTCAAAGATATCAGAAGAGTTCCGCCCAACCGCGGATCTGTCGATGGATGATTACGAAGGCACATTGGATTGGGCGCGGAATTATTCCTCGTCGATCTATCACCCAACGGGAACGTGCAAAATGGGCAGCGGTAGCGACGCGGTTGTGGACTCACGGTTACGTGTAATTGGCATTAAAGGTCTGCGCGTTGCTGATTGCTCCATCATGCCAGAAATCGTATCGGGGAATACAAATGCTCCGGCGATCATGATCGGTGAAAAAGCCTCTGATTTGATCATCGAAGATCGTAATAACGGCGCCTTGCACTAAGCGCCATCTTTTTGAATTTAAGAAGGAATACACCATGAAGATGACGACAGAAGAAGCGTTTGTTAAGACTTTGCAGATGCATGGGATTGGGCATGCATTTGGGATTATTGGTTCTGCGATGATGCCGATTTCGGACATTTTTCCGAAGGCTGGGATCACGTTCTGGGATTGCGCCCACGAAGGGTCTGGCGGGATGATGGCGGATGGCTACACCCGCGCGACCGGCAAAATGTCGATGATGATCGCGCAAAACGGTCCCGGCATCACCAACTTTGTGACGGCTGTTAAGACCGCCTATTGGAACCACACACCGTTGCTGTTGGTCACGCCTCAGGCGGCCAACAAAACCATCGGTCAGGGCGGGTTCCAGGAAATGGAACAGATGCGCATGTTCGCCGATTGCGTCTGCTACCAAGAAGAAGTGCGCGACCCGACCCGTGTGGCCGAGGTTCTGAACCGTGTGATCATGAACGCCAAACGCGCAAGTGCACCGGCTCAGCTGAACATCCCGCGTGACATGTGGACCCAGGTCATCGACATCGATCTGCCTAAAATCGTGTCGTTTGAACGTCCCTCTGGTGGCGACGAATCCCTGCAGGCCGCTGCGGATCTGCTGACAGATGCGAAATTCCCTGTGATCCTGAACGGCGCTGGCGTGGTTCTGGCCGGTGGCATCGACGCATCCAAAGAGCTGGCCGAACGTCTGACTGCCCCGGTTTGTGTGGGCTATCAGCACAATGACGCGTTCCCCGGTTCGCATCCTTTGTTTGCGGGTCCTCTGGGCTATAACGGGTCCAAAGCGGGCATGGAATTGATCAGCAAGGCCGACGTTGTTCTGGCGCTTGGCACCCGGTTGAACCCGTTCTCAACCCTGCCCGGCTATGGCATTAATTACTGGCCGACCGATGCGAAAATCATTCAGGTTGATATGAACCCGGATCGCATTGGCCTGACCAAAGACGTGACTGTTGGCATCGTTGGTGACGCGAAAAAGGTGGCCGAAGGCATCTTGGCCCGTTTGGGTGACGCAGCAGGCGATGCAGGCCGCGAAGATCGCAAAAACCTGATCGGCACAACCAAATCCGCTTGGGCGCAGGAATTGTCATCTCTGACCCACGAAAACGACGATCCGGGCACCACCTGGAACGAACGTGCGCGGGCGGACAAACCGGATTGGATGTCCCCACGTATGGCATGGCGCGCGATTCAGGCGGCAATGCCCAGCGATGCGATCATCAGCTCGGATATCGGCAATAACTGCGCGATCGGGAACGCCTATCCATCGTTCAACGAAGGCCGCAAATATCTGGCCCCCGGCCTGTTTGGTCCTTGTGGCTATGGTCTGCCTGCGGTGATCGGTGCGAAAATCGGGTGCCCAGACGTGCCTGTGATCGGCTTTTCTGGCGATGGCGCCTTTGGCATCGCGGTGAACGAACTGACCGCGATTGGCCGCGAAGAATGGCCCGCCGTGACCCAGATCGTGTTCCGCAACTACCAATGGGGCGCTGAAAAGCGCAACTCGACGCTGTGGTTTGACGACAACTTTGTTGGCACCGAGCTGGACCAACAAGTGTCCTATGCCGGCATCGCGTCCGCCTGCGGCCTGAAAGGCGTGCAAGCGCGCACTCAGGACGAACTGACCGCGGCCCTGAACCAGGCTGTGATTGACCAGAAAAACGGCATCACAACCCTGATCGAAGCCATGATCAACCAAGAACTCGGCGACCCATTCCGCCGCGACGCAATGAAAAAACCCGTCCAAGTCGCAGGGATTAACCCAGACGACATGCAAAAAGAACAGGTGTAAGGCAATATGTCATTGCAATCGAAACTGACCATGTCCGGCAATGATTTTGCCGGGCGTGCCAAGGAACTGTTTCCCGGCATTCTGGTGTCAGTGCTGGTCGCATTGGCAGCGCAATTTGTGGCCGAGCATTACGGTGCGCCGGCCATGTTGATGGCGTTGCTGTTTGGGATTGCACTGAATTTCCTGAGTGAGCCGGGGCCAACAGCCGACGGGATTGCCTTTACGGGGCGCACGGTGTTGCGGTTCGGGGTTGCCATTTTGGGGGCCCGGATTTCGGTCGAGTTGTTGATTTCGCTGGGCTGGGGCATGATTGCATTGCTGCTGGTCGGCGTGGCTGCGACGATCCTGTTTGGGGTCGTTTTGGCGCGGTTCATTGGGCAGGGGCCTAGGTTTGCCATTTTGACGGCCGGTTCGGTCGCGATCTGTGGTGCATCGGCGGCAATGGCCATTGCGGCTGTGTTGCCCAAGGATGAAAAATCCGAACGCAACTTGCTGTTCACAGTGTTGGGCGTGACGGTTTTGTCGACAATGGCGATGATCCTTTATCCGATCCTGACCAACGCGTTAGGGTTTGATGACACGACGGCTGGGGCCTTTATTGGGGCGACCGTCCATGATGTGGCCCAAGTGGTCGGGGCAGGGTTTTCTATCTCTGACACGGCTGGGGAAACCTCGACATTGGTTAAACTGATCCGTGTGTCTTTGTTGGCGCCTGTGGTGGTGATCATCACCCTGTTCTGGCGCAATAGCGACGCCGATGACGACGGAAAGCGGCCACCGATCGTGCCGTTCTTTGTGCTTGGGTTTTTGTTCATGGCGGGGATCAATTCGCTTGGCCTGATCCCGGCCAGTGTCGGCGCTTTGTTGGCGAAAACGTCCAGCTGGGCCTTGTTGTCAGCGATTGCCGCTGTCGGCATGAAGACAGACCTGCGCAATGTCATTCAAGTTGGCGGCGGTGCAATTGCGCTGATCGTTGCAGAAACCTTGTTCCTGGCATTGCTGGCATTGGGCGGCATTATGTTGCTGGATCTGACACCTTAAACATGGATGCCCCGGCCAATGGCTGGGGCATTTCACCTGCATTTACGATGAAAAGTCGTCGATAAACACGCTGGGTTTGGCGATGGTTTTCAGGTCGTCGATATTGGTGATCGTCACCTGATTGCCGTCAATTTCGACGCCATAGGGCCGCAACGCCTTGATCGATCGCGATAGGTTTTCCGGGGTCATCCCCAAAAAAGAAGCCAAGCGCCGTTTTTCCTGTGACAGCTTAAATTCCAGCGCATTTTCTGAAAAATTAGACGTGCGCAGGATGTAATTGGCCAGCCGTTCCAGCGATGTGCGCAATTTGAGGTTCTTGGTGTTTTTGACCAGCGACCGATAGCATTGCGCCAATTCGGTCACTACAGCGCGGGCAAATTCGCTGTCTTGTTCAAAAATGGCGCGCACATCTGTCGACGGGATCATGATCACACGCGATTTTTCAGCGGTGCGCGCGGACATCAAATAGGGACCGTCCTTAATCGTGGCCGCCAAGATGAACGTGGAAATGGGCCGCACATTGGCCATGGATGTTTCGCGTCCATTCCAATTGGCGTGCAATTCGATATTGCCCGACACCACGATGTGCAAAAAGTCAGATGGATCGCCTTCGGTGATCAATTCCACCTGCGCGGGAAACGTCTGAACATAGGCGCCGCGGATCAGCGTGTGAAAGCATTCCTCAGACATATCTTTGAACAAATTGAGCGAACGAATCGCTGGAATATCGTCTGGGCGCACATCGGTTCCTTTGGCTTTTGTTCGGACGATAAGTGGCGCAATTGATAAATGTCAAGTGCTGAATTGATCATCATAAGATCAACCATAGACAATTGTTTCGGGGCACCCCGCATTCATCAAGGGTCCGATTATTTAACACACCCTTTTGCCATTTGTTGATCTGCATCAAGAGCGCGCCCCCCGATCTGCCGTTGTGTCGTTTGGAAACAAGGCGGCGAAACCCCCGCAATCGTAATGGAGGGGCCCAATGGAGCTTCAAAATAAAGCCACTTCTCTGTGGTCAAACTTCTTCAATGTGAGAATGGTGCAGATCCGTACCTTCCACATGACGTGGTTTGCGTTCTTTGCATGTTTCTTTGCGTGGTTCGGTATCGCGCCAATGATGATCATCGTGCGCGAAGAATTGGGCCTGACCAAATCCCAAGTGGGTTGGACCATCATCGCATCTGTTGCCGTGACCATTTTTGCGCGGCTGTTTATCGGCTGGCTATGTGACCGGATCGGGCCAAGGCTCGCCTATACGTGGTTGTTGGTTTTGGGGTCGCTGCCGGTGGCAGGGATCGGTCTGGCCGATGATTTCACATCCTTCCTGTTGTTCCGGTTGGCCATTGGTGTGATCGGCGCGTCCTTTGTGATCACGCAGTACCACACATCTGTTATGTTCGCGCCCAACGTGGTTGGCACTGCAAACGCAACATCCGCTGGCTGGGGGAACCTAGGTGGTGGTGTGACACAGATTGTGATGCCGCTGATCTTTACCGGCTTTATCGTTGGTTTCAGCTTTACCGACGCCCAAGCATGGCGGGCATCTATGGTGCTGGTTGGGGCCATCACATTTTGTATCGGGATCGCCTATTATTTCCTGACCCAAGATGCGCCCGACGGAAACTACAAAGACCTGCGCGCCAAAGGCATGTTGCCCTCAAAGGCGAAAGTCACCGGCGCCTATTTTCAGGCCATGGCCGATTATCGTGTTTGGCTGATGTTTGTCATCTACGGCGCCTGCTTTGGGGTTGAATTGTTGGTGAACGGGTCCATCGCGCTCTACTTCGTTGATTACTTTGATTATTTCAACGACAAGCCACTGGCCGAAGCTGCGGTTACCGCGGGAATGATCGCGTCGCTGTTTGGTCTGATGAACATCTTTGCCCGGACATTGGGCGGCATCTTTGGCGATAACTTTGCATCGCTTTGGGGCCTGAAAGGTCGGACAAGCTGGCTGTTTATCGTGCTGCTGGCCGAAGGCATCGCGCTGATGCTGTTTAGCCAGATGCCGATCCTGCTGTTGGCCATTCCGACATTGATCCTCTTTTCGCTCTGCACCCAGATGTCCGAAGGCGCGACCTATTCGGTGGTTCCATTCGTCAACAAAAAAGCGCTTGGCGCGGTTGCCGGTGTGGTTGGCGCGGGCGGCAACGCTGGTGCGGTTCTGGGGGGCTTCTTGCTGAAGTCCGAAGCCTACAACAGCCGCTGGGATGATGCCTACTTCCTGATCGGTATGATTGTGACCGGGGTTGCGTTCTTGGCCCTGTTTATCCGGTTCTCGCCTGAAAAAGAGGCCGAAGAACGGGCATTATTCGAAGCTGCGAACATGGAAGTCCTGCAACATCGTGCAGACGAAGCCAACGCAGCGCTGCGCCATTCGGTTGAGATCGTCGAAGAGTACCGCAGCAAACACCCCGACAAAATGTAATCCAAAATATAGGTGGGCCAAACAGGCCCGCCTCAACTCCACCCAAGGAGACAGAACGTGGGACAAGACCTTAGAAACTGGAATGTAGAGGACGAAAGTTACTGGTCCTCAACGGGGAAGGCCATCGCCACCCGTAACTTGTGGATTTCGATCCCGTCCCTGCTTTGCGGCTTTGCTGTTTGGCTGTACTGGGGCATCATCACCGTTCAAATGGTGAATTTGGATTTTGGGTTTGCCAAATCTGATCTGTTTACGCTGGGCGCGATTGCCGGTCTGACCGGGGCGACGCTGCGTATTCCTTCAACGTTTTTCATTCGGATCGCGGGCGGGCGAAACACGATTGTGTTCACCACCGCATTGCTGATGATCCCGGCCATTGGGGCGGGCATGGCATTGCAGGATCCTGACACCCCATTGTGGTACTTCCAGATCCTTGCGTTTCTGTCTGGTATCGGTGGCGGTAACTTCTCGTCTTCGATGTCCAACATCAGTTTCTTTTACCCCAAGAAAATCCAGGGCTACGCGCTGGGGATGAATGCGGGTCTGGGCAACTTTGGTGTGACCACTATGCAAATTCTGATCCCACTGGCCATGACAATGGGCCTGTTTGGGGGCGAAAGCCGCACCTTGGTCAACACATCCGGGACCTTGATTGGTAAAATCCCAGCCGGGACAGAAACCTATATCCAAAACGCCGGTCTGATCTGGTTGGTGTTCCTTGTGCCGCTGGCCATCATCGGCTGGATGGGCATGAACAACATCCGCGACGAACATGTGTCACCTGACATCCCAAGCCCGGTCGGGTCCTTTGCGATCATCACCGGTATGCTGGCAATTGGTTTTGTCACTGCGGCCTTTGGTCTGTGGTTGCTGCTGCCAAGCGTCGAAGGCGGTTTGCCAACATCTGGCATGGGCATTTCCAAATGGATCGTGCTGCCGATCGTGATCACCCTGACCGTTCTGGGCCTGAAAATGATCCCCGGCGCTGTGGGTCAAAACCTCAGCCGTCAGTACAAAATCTTTGGCAACAAACACACTTGGGCGATGACCGTGATCTACACAATGACCTTTGGGTCGTTCATCGGGTATTCGGCTGCTCTAGCGCTGACCATCAAGGTTGTGTTCGGGTTTAGCCACGTCGAAGTCGACGGTGTGATGACCCATGACATGGTCAACCCCAACGGCCCATCTGCGTTGATGTTTGCCTGGATGGGGCCCTTTATCGGTGCGTTGATCCGGCCTATTGGCGGCATGTGGGCCGACAAAATGGGCGGTGCCAAAGTGACGCAAATCATCTCGGTTGTGATGGTTGGCTCGGCTCTGGGCGTGGCGTACTTCATCCAGCAGGCCTATTCATCCGCAACTCCTGAACAGTTCTTCTACCCCTTCTTAGGTCTGTTCCTGATCTTGTTCGCAGCCACAGGGATCGGCAACGGGTCGACCTTCCGCACCATCGCGATGGTGTTCAACAAAGAGCAGGCCGGTCCTGCGCTGGGTTGGACAGCTGCGGTTGCGGCCTACGGAGCATTCATCATCCCCAAAGTGTTCGGCGAACAGCTGAAAGCGGGACATCCTGAATACGCCCTTTATGGCTTTGCGATCTTCTATGCGGTCTGCATCGCGATCAACTACTGGTTCTACCTGCGCCCGAATGCGTACGTAAAGAACCCTTAAACTGACGCCAACCTGCCCGGTGTCAGCACCGGGCAGGCCAGCCTTATCTAGGAGCCTGAGACATGAGCCACCTGCTCGACAGACTGAACTTCTTGCAATCCAAGGAAATCGAGACATTCTCGGATGGCCATGGGCAAGTGACCCGCGAAAACCGCGATTGGGAAGATACCTATCGCAACCGCTGGCGGCACGACAAAATTGTGCGCTCTACACATGGTGTGAACTGCACAGGGTCCTGTAGCTGGAAAATCTACGTCAAATCCGGCATCGTGACTTGGGAAACCCAACAAACAGATTATCCGCGCACCCGCGCCGGATTGCCAAATCACGAACCACGCGGCTGTGCCCGTGGCGCCAGCTATAGCTGGTACTTGTATTCCGCGAACCGGGTGAAAAACCCGTTGATCCGGGGCAAGTTGATGAAGGTTTGGCGCGACATGCGCAAAACCATGTCCCCCACAGATGCGTGGACAAAATTGCAGGGCGATCCGATCCTGCGCGCCAATTATGTGACCAGCCGCGGCAAAGGCGGGTTTGTGCGCGCCACATGGGACGAAGCCACCGAAATTATCGCCACGGCCAACGCCTATACCGCCAAAACATACGGTCCTGACCGGGTGTTTGGGTTCTCACCCATTCCGGCGATGTCGATGGTGTCTTATGCAGCTGGGTCCCGCTACCTGAGCCTGATGGGCGGCACATGTATGTCGTTCTATGACTGGTATTGCGATCTGCCACCTGCATCGCCCATGACATGGGGTGAACAGACCGACGTGCCTGAATCTGCGGATTGGTATAATGCCGGGTATCTGCTGCTGTGGGGATCGAACGTTCCACAGACACGGACGCCAGATGCGCATTTCTATACCGAAGCACGCTATCGCGGCACCAAATCCGCCGTCATCTGCCCCGACTATTCCGAAGCCGCAAAATTCGGAGACGTCTGGCTGGCCCCCCAACAGGGCACCGATGCGGCGCTGGCCATGGCCTTTGGTCATGTGATCCTGCGCGAATTCCATCTGGATCGTCAGGCCGAATATTTTGAGGATTATTGCCGCAAATATTCCGACTTCCCAATGCTGGTGAAGCTGGAAGAAAAAGACGGCAAACTGGTCCCCGGACGGTTCCTGCGGGCCGATGATTTTGATGGCAAACTGGGTGAAAACGACAATCCAGAATGGAAAACCATTGCGCTGGACGAAAACTCCAACAGCTTTGTTGCGCCAAACGGATCGGTTGGGTTCCGCTGGGATGGCAGCAAGGAATGGAACCTAGAAGAACGCGCCAACAACACCGACACAAACCTGAAAATGTCCCTGATCCTAGCAGAGGATCATGATGAGGTTGTCGGCGTTGATTTCCCTTATTTCGGCGGCGTTGCCACTGAAAACTTTGTGAAATGTGACCACCCTGATGTGCTGACCCGCAACATGCCGGTCAAAACCATCAAACTGGCCGACGGCGAAGCCAAAGTCGCAACCGTGTTTGATCTGTTCTGCGCAAACTATGGTCTGGATCGCGGTCTGGGCGGCGAATGGATCGCCAAAGATTACAGCGATGATGTGCCCTATAGCCCGAAATGGGCTGAAAAAATCACCGGTGTGGATGCCGACAAAATCGTCGCCGTTGCCCGTGAATTTGCGCTGAACGCTGAAAAGACCAAAGGCAAGTCCATGGTCATCCTCGGTGCTGGTCTAAACCACTGGTATCACATGGATATGAACTATCGCGGGATCATCAACATGTTGGTGATGTGCGGTTGTATCGGTCAGTCCGGCGGTGGCTGGAGCCACTATGTGGGCCAAGAAAAACTGCGCCCGCAAACCGGGTGGCAGCCGCTGGCATTCGCGCTGGATTGGGCGCGTCCACCCCGGCATATGAATTCCACATCCGCATGGTATGCGCACACAGATCAGTGGCGTTATGAAACCCTGACATCGGATGAAATTCTGTCGCCAACTGCGCCAGAGGGCGATTGGGACATTTCCCTGATCGACTATAACATCCGTGCCGAACGCATGGGCTGGTTGCCATCCGCACCTGCGCTGAAAACCAACCCGATCGAAGTTGCCAAAGCCGCGAAAGCCGCCGGGAAAGAAATCCCTGCCTATGTGGCGGAACAGCTGAAATCCGGCGATCTGGAAATGTCCTGCGAAGATCCGGATGCCCCCGAAAACTGGCCGCGCAACCTGTTTGTCTGGCGGTCCAACCTGCTGGGGTCATCTGGTAAAGGTCACGAATATTTCCTCAAACACCTGCTGGGCACCGATCACGGTGTCATGGGCAAGGATTTAGGCGAAGATGGCGGCCAAAAACCGAAAGAGGCGGTCTGGCATGACGAGGCACCTAAAGGCAAACTCGACCTGCTGGTGACCATTGATTTCCGGATGTCCACCACAGCGGTTTATTCCGATATCGTGCTGCCAACGGCGTCTTGGTACGAAAAGAACGACCTGAACACATCCGATATGCATCCGTTCATCCACCCGCTTCAGGCGGCGGTTGATCCGGCGTATGAATCCAAATCGGATTGGGAAATCTTCAAATCCATCGCCAAGAAATTCCAGGAAATCGCCCCCGGTTATCTGGAACAGGAAACCGACATCGTCGCGCTGCCGATCCTGCATGACACCCCTGCCGAAATTGCGCAGGATCAGGTCAAGGATTGGAAAAAAGGCGAATGTGATCTGATCCCCGGTAAAACCGCGCCAAACTATGTGGCGGTTCAGCGAGATTACACCGCGATCTATGATCGGTTCACCGCGCTGGGCCCATTGATGGACAAGGTCGGCAATGGCGGCAAAGGCATCGCATGGAAAACAGAACACGAAGTCCAGGAACTGCGTGATCTGAACGGTGTGGTTCTGGATGGTCCGGCCAAAGGCTGTGCCAAGATCGACACCGATATCGACGCCACCGAAGTGATCCTGATGCTGGCCCCGGAAACCAACGGCGAAGTGGCCGTGAAAGCCTGGGACGAGCTGACCAAAGCCACAGGGCGCGAACATGCGCATCTGGCACGTGGTCAGGAACACGTGAAAATCCGGTTCCGTGATATTGCCGCTCAGCCGCGCAAAATCATCAGTTCGCCCACATGGTCCGGCATCGAAAGCGAAGAGGTTTGCTATAATGCGGGCTATACCAACGTTCACGAATTGATCCCATGGCGCACACTCACGGGTCGTCAACAGCTGTATCAGGATCACCTGTGGATGCGGGCATTTGGCGAAGGGTTTGTGTCCTACCGTCCACCGGTCGATCTGAAAACGATCACCAAGGACGTGCAGGATACCGGCGACAGCCTTGTGCTGAACTTTATCACGCCGCACCAGAAATGGGGCATCCATTCGACCTATTCGGACAACCTGTTGATGCTGACGCTGAACCGGGGTGGTCCTGTTGTTTGGCTGTCCGAAGTGGACGCCAAAAAGGCCGGCATCGAGGATAACGATTGGATCGAAGCCTACAACGTCAACGGCGCGCTGACGGCGCGGGCGGTTGTATCGCAGCGGATGCGCGAAGGGACGGTGTTTATGTACCATGCGCAGGAAAAAATCGTGAACACACCGGGATCGGAAAAGACCGGTAATCGCGGTGGGATCCACAATTCCGTCACGCGGGCCACGCTGAAACCAACCCACATGATCGGCGGCTACGCCCATCAGAGCTATGGCTTCAACTATTACGGCACGGTTGGGTCCAACCGGGACGAATTTGTTGTGGTTCGTAAGATGAAAAAGGTCGACTGGCTCGACGATGAAGCCCCCGCGAAGGAGGTGTAAGACCATGAAAGTACGTGCACAAATCGGCATGGTGTTGAACCTTGATAAATGTATCGGGTGCCACACATGTTCCGTGACCTGTAAAAACGTTTGGACCAGCCGCGACGGTGTCGAATACGCTTGGTTCAACAATGTTGAAACGAAACCCGGCGTTGGTTACCCCAAAGATTGGGAAAACCAAGCCCGCTGGAAAGGCGGCTGGGAACGTACCAAAGCGGGTAAATTGCAGCCCAAGCAAGGGGCGAAATGGCGGATCCTGTCCAACATCTTTGGCAACCCGGACCTGCCCGAAATCGACGATTACTATGAACCGTTTGATTTCGACTATGACCACCTGAAATCCGCCCCCGAAACCAAGGCGTTCCCAACGGCGCGCCCGCGGTCAAAAATCACCGGCGAACGGATGCAGAAAATCGAAATGGGCCCCAACTGGGAAGAAATCCTAGGGGGCGAATTCGAAAAACGGTCGCAGGATTATAACTTTGAGGGGATCCAGAAAGACATCTACGGTGAATACGAAAACACCTTTATGATGTATCTGCCGCGCCTGTGCGAACATTGTCTGAACCCGGCCTGTGCGGCGTCCTGCCCATCCGGTGCGATCTATAAACGCGAAGAAGACGGCATTGTTCTGATCGATCAGGAAAAATGCCGTGGCTGGCGGATGTGTGTGTCCGGCTGCCCCTATAAAAAGGTCTATTATAACTGGGAATCCGGCAAATCTGAGAAATGCACATTGTGCTATCCCCGGATTGAATCTGGCAACCCAACCGTGTGTTCAGAAACCTGCGTAGGCCGCATCCGGTATCTGGGTGTGATGCTGTATGACGCCGATAAAATCCATGACGCGGCCAATGTTCCATCCGAACAGGAACTGTATGACGCGCAATTGGATGTGTTCCTGGACCCCAATGACCCCGCCGTGATCGAACAGGCGCGCAAAGATGGCGTGCCAGAGGATTGGATCAATTCGGCCAAGGTCAGCCCGATCTGGAAAATGGCGATGGACTGGAAGGTGGCGTTCCCGCTGCACCCAGAATACCGGACCCTGCCGATGGTGTGGTACATCCCGCCATTATCCCCAATCCAGAACGCGGCCGAAGCTGGAAAAATCGGCACAGATGGCGAAATGCCCGACGTGAAATCGCTGCGTATTCCGGTGAAATATCTGGCCAACATGCTGACAGCGGGCGACGAAGCCCCGATTGTCACCGCGCTGGAACGGATGCTGGCGATGCGGTCCTATATGCGGTCCAAAACCGTGGATGGCGTGATCGACGAAGGCATCGCTGAACGGGTTGGTCTGAATTCCCGTCTGATCGAAGACATGTATAAAATCATGGCTTTGGCAGATTACGAAGACCGGTTTGTCATCCCGACAACGCACCGCGAACAGGTCGAAGACGCCTATGACATGAAGGGCGGCTGCGGCTTTACCGACACCAATGGCTGTTCGCCGGGCATCAACAAAGGGTCGCTGTTTGGCGGCAAAAAGAAAGCCCTGAAAATGCCGGAGGCCCTATAATGGAAACCGCTATTCAAATGGATCGCACGCTAAAGTGTTTTTCACTTTTGTTGTCATACCCGACGCGCGAATTGCAGCAGGCTATGCCAGAAATTGGGGCTGTGGTTGCCTCCGAAACTCGGTTGACCGCTGCCATGCGCCGGGACCTGCGTCCGCTGGTTGAGGAGATCAGCGGACGCGACATCTACGACCTGCAAGAAACCTTTGTTGGGTTGTTTGACCGGTCGCGCACCCTGTCGCTGAACCTGTTTGAACATGTTCACGGTGAAAGCCGCGACCGGGGTGGTGCGATGGTCAGCCTTGTCGAAACATATCGCGAGGGCGGGTTTGACCCGGCCACGTCAGAATTGCCCGATCATTTGCCAGTTTTGCTAGAATTCCTGTCCACGCGTCCCACAGGCGAAGTACAGGATACCTTGGCGGATGCGGCCCATATTTTTGCGGTGCTTCAGGCACGTCTTGATCGCCGCGAAAGCCCATATGGTGCCGTGTTCGCCGCACTTTTGCAGCTGTCTGGTGCAAAAGCAGACAAAGAGGCGGTCGATCTGATGCTGGAACAGCCAGAAGACGACCCAACCGATTTGGACGCGCTCGATCAGGTTTGGGAAGAAAGCGAGGTCACCTTTGGCCCCGATCCCAATGCCGGCTGTCCACAGGTCCGCGACATGCTGGCCAACATGGATGTTCCAATCACCCCTGCACCGCATGCTGCGGAATAGACGGAGGCACAGATGCATAACTTTTTCTTTGGCATATACCCCTATATCGCTCTGACGGTGCTGATCCTTGGATCCATCGCCCGGTATGAAACCGATCCATTTACGTGGAAATCCAGTTCATCCCAATTGCTGCGACGCAAACAATTGATCCTTGGATCTGTGTTGTTTCACGTCGGTGTTCTGGTGATTTTTCTGGGTCACTTCTTTGGCCTGTTGACCCCGATCTGGGTGTTTGATGCGCTGGGCATTGGCCATGGCGTGAAACAGACATTGGCCGTTGTGGCCGGTGGCATTGCCGGTGTGATGGCGTTGATTGGTGGCGGGTTGCTGATGCATCGCCGTTGGACGGATCCTCGCATTCGCCGCACATCCAGTTTCGCAGATATCGCCATTCTGGGTCTGTTGCTGGCACAACTGGTTCTGGGGCTGGGCACAATCGTTGTGTCGCTACAGCATTTGGATGGCCACGAAATGACCAAATTCATGTCATGGGCGCTGGGTATTTTCACCTTTGATGGCAATGCTGCCAGCTATATCCAAGACGTGGCGTGGATTTTCAAACTGCACCTGTTCCTGGGTTTGACCATCTTCTTGGTGTTCCCATTCACCCGACTGGTTCACATGTTATCTGTACCGCTGCGCTATCTCACGCGCCCCGGTTATCAGGTGGTGCGGTCGCGTCGCGTGAACCGTGACACAGGTGCGGAATAATCAGATGAGCGCTGCATTATTCCCAGAAATCACCGTTAACGGAACAACAATCTCTGCCGCGTCTATCGCGGCAGAGGCCCAGAACCACAACGCCCCCAAAGCCAAACCCGGGCTGGCTTGGCGGCGTGCGGCACGCGCATTGGCCATCCGTCAGGTTCTGATCGAAGAAGCCAGAAAACGGGGCCTAAACCCCCAGCAACAAGAGCTGGAACCGGGCAAGTTTGAAACAGTTGAAGACGCGCAGATCCGCGAATTGCTGGCTGAGGTCGTGAATGTCAGCGCCGATGACGATGCCACATTGCAGGCAACATATGACAAAGATCCGGATTCGTATCGGGCCCCGTCCTTATATCAGCCGTCGCATATCCTGTTTGCAGCAGATCCCGGCGATGCCGAAACCCGTCAGGCCGCGTATAACCGCGCCATTCAGGTGTTGGATGACCTAAAGGAAAACCCACGTCGGTTTACCGATTTCGCCCGCTCCGAAAGCGCGTGTGCCTCCAAAGATGCGGATGGGCAGCTGGGGCAATTGACCAGTGGCGACACCGTGCCGGAATTTGAACGCGCCATGGATGCCGCCCCGGTTGGGGCGATCTATGACCAATTGGTCGATACGCGGTTTGGCATTCACATCCTGCGGGTGGATGAACGTGCCGAAGGGGCAGTTTTGCCTTTTGAAACTGTCCTGCCGCGATTGCAGGCCGCATCTGAAAAAGCCAACTGGGCCAAAGCCGCCCATGACTATGTGTCTGGGTTGTTGGATCAGGCCGACATTGCC
This sequence comes from Aestuariibius sp. HNIBRBA575, assembly GCF_040932005.1. Classification (NCBI taxonomy): domain Bacteria; kingdom Pseudomonadati; phylum Pseudomonadota; class Alphaproteobacteria; order Rhodobacterales; family Paracoccaceae; genus Aestuariibius; species Aestuariibius sp. HNIBRBA575. The sequence goes on along the minus strand of NZ_CP162414.1, from coordinate 3,136,852 downwards.
GGGATCGACCTGGCTGCGGTCGCCTGACGTCATGCCACGCAAGGGCGGATATCGCGATCAAGGCGCAGCGAGGGGCACGCATGCCTCTCCTGCGGATCCGGCCCTAAAACGTGATCCGCTGGCCTATTTTGCCGAAGAACATCTGCGGCAGCGAGAAATCTGTACGATGTTGGATGATCTGGTGCATTCCGTGCAATGCGACACACACACGGCGCAGTTTGTGCTGGACCATTTGCAAAACTATCTGCCCCAGCATGCCATCAATGAACGCAATGATTTGTATCCTTTGTTGCGCAGCCGGTCGCTTGGGGATCCTGATACCAACGAAACGTTGGATCGGCTGATCGTCGAACATGAGAAAAGCCACAATATGGTGACAATGATGCGCAATGCGTTGAACCGCATGATCGCTGACCAAGTGGCGTTTAATCAGGTCGAATCTGCCGCAGTGTCGTTGTTCATTGAACATGAACGGCGTCACCTGATCGTTGAAAACGCCATTGTTCTGCCGCTCGCACGGGCGCGGCTCACCAAAGCAGACCTGAAAGGGTTACGCGAACGTATGCAGACCCGCCGGGATGCCTATGAAACAGGAGGTGACCATGCTGAGTGAATTGTTAAGCCGAAATCAAAACTGGTCGCAGGCACGTAAAACCAAAGAGCCGGGATATTTTGCACGGCTGGCCACACACCAAGCCCCTGAATATTTTTGGATCGGCTGTTCTGATAGCCGTGTGCCGGCCAATGTGGTTGCCGGGCTGGATCCGGGCGAAGTTTTTGTCCATCGCAACGTCGCAAATGTGGTGCATTCATCGGATATGAACCTGCTGAGCGCCTTGGAATTTGCGGTCGAGTCCCTGCAGGTGCGGGAAATCATCGTGTGTGGTCATTACGGTTGCGGCGGTGTCAAAGCCGCCTGCGAAGACCTGCCACATGGGTTGGTTGACCATTGGCTGGAACCGATCCGCCGTTTGTCGCGCCAGTATTCCATTGATCTGACCCGCGCTGGGTCGGGCGAAGATCGGCTGGATAAACTGGCCGAACTAAACGTCATCGAGGCCGTGTTACGTGTGTCCGAAACCCCCATCATGCAGCGCGCATGGGCACGAGGGGCGGACATTTCCGTACATGGCCTGATCTACGGACTAAAGGACGGGTTGCTGCGGGACCTGAACTGCACTGTGTCACGCGGCCATTTAACATCCGAGGCCCCAGAATGACCTTGATCGATCGTATAAATACGCCGGGATGCGGGTGCGACGACGCGGTCACACATCTGATGACGGTCTCGGATGCTGTTGAGGCGGGACTCGCTCTGGCTGATCCGATTGAAGAAATCGAAACTGTGCCGTTGCAACAGGCGCGGGGCCGCATTCTGGCGGCGCCTATTCTGGCCAGGGCCGATATGCCGCGTTTCGACAATTCGGGCATGGATGGCTATGCGCTTTGTTTGGATGAATTGCCGCAAACACAGGTATTGCCCGTCCAAGGCGAAAGCGCAGCTGGCGCGCCAACTCCGACCTTGGAACGCGGTACGATGATGCGGATTTTCACCGGCGCGCCCGTACCCATTGGGGCCGACACTGTGGTCATGCAGGAACACGTATCGCGGGACGGAAAATTTGCCCGGATCACCAAAATCCCGGCAAAAGGCAGCAATATTCGCCGCGCGGGCGAAGATCAGAAAACCGGCGATGTCCTGTTGGATGCTGGTGTGGTTTTGGAACCCAAACATATCGCAATCTGCGCTGGGGCCGGGCAGGGGCATATTCCAGTGCTGCGCAAATTACGGGTTGGGGTGATCCTGACCGGGGACGAATTATGCGCCGCGGGTGATGGCCTGACGGATGGGGCGATTTGGGATGTGAACACGCCGATGCTTTTGGCATTGCTGGACGACATTCACGCCGACCTTGTAGCCGTTGAACATGTGCCTGACACCAAATCGAGATTGCTAACAGCAACTGTAGAAATGTCATGGAAGGTCGATGTGATCATCACGTCTGGCGGTGTGTCCGTTGGCGATCGGGACCATGTAAAACCGATGCTTCAATCGCTTGGGGCGCATGTGGCGGTGTCTGGCGTGGCCATCAAACCCGGCAAACCAATCACCGTGTCCAAGCTGGCAAATTCCGTCGTGATCAGCCTGCCGGGCAATCCGGTGTCGGCCTTTGTCACGTGGCAGGTGCTGGGGCGTCCGATCGCGGCAAAAATTGCGGGGCAGACGCAGAATATGCAACCCCGTCGTCATGTCCATGCGCGCGGCGGTGTGCAGCATAAAACCGGGCGTTGTGAATACCGCCCGGCCTCTATTGTGGGCTATGATCCGCGCGGGCTCGAAGTTGTGGCCTGTCCACCGCAGACCCGCTCCGCCAATTTGAGCCCCCTGACAAACGCAGATGGGCTGATCCTAATTCCCGGAAATATCGAACATGTGCCCGAAGGCGACCTGCTTGAATTTCTGCCCTTTTAATCCTGAACGGAGCATATGATGCATCTGGCTTATGTGATCAAAAACGAACGTGGCGCGACGGACCTGATCCTGACGGAATTTGCGCAAAACCGGTTGCAAAACGGGTATCGCGTCGCTGGTGTGGTGCAGACAAACAGCGCCAAACCGGACACGCATCACTGTGATATGGATGTGCAGGTGCTGCCTGACGGTCCCAGCTATCGAATTTCCCAAAGCCTTGGCAAAGAGGCGCGGGGATGCCGGTTGGACACGTCTGCGTTGGAATTGTCGGTCGCCGCATTGGAACATTCGCTGACCAAAACGCCGGAATTGCTGGTGATCAATAAATTCGGCAAACACGAAGCGGATGGGCGCGGATTTCGCGAGGTCATAGCCAAATGTCTGGCGGATGGAATCCCGGTTTTGGTCGGGGTTAACCAGCTGAATTATGAGGCGTTTCTGGATTTTTCCGGGGATTTGGCTCAGCAGATTTCGCCTGACATTGATGCGCTATCTGATTGGCTTGATGCCACCCAGACCCATGTCGAACACGCCGCCTGAACCCTATAATTGACGCAATCGGTGTTTTTCCAGCAGCCCAACCAGAATTTCGCGCGCCTGCTGACGATGGGCGCGGTGTTTGGCACGCGCACGATCTGAATCGCCGTTTTTGATGGCGTGATACACGTCGCGGTGGTCTTCGTTGGATTTGGTCGGCAATGGCCGGATAAACAAAGTGGACGACCGCGCGCGCCGCACCTGATCCGCCATCATGCCGACGATGTCTGACACCCGTGTATTGCCGCCCAAACGGACCAGTTCGTTGTGAAAACGATCATCGGCTTCCCCCCAAGCCTCTAGGTTTTCTTCGGCAATCGCTTGGTCCATATCTTCGATTGCACGCGCCAAATCCCGCAATTGATATTCGTCGTAATTGGCCTGTGCGGCGCGCTCTGCGGCCAGACTTTCTAATTCGGTCAGCACATCATAAATTTCGCGCATATCCGCAGGGGACACAGGCAGAATGCGCACACCTTTGCGAGGGCGCAATTCCAGCAAGCCTTTGCTTTCTAACGTTAATGCAGCCTCGCGCACGGGGGTGCGCGACATGCCTAACCGCTCAGCCAGCTCGGATTCCAAATGGTCAGACCCGGCGGAAAGTTCACCGGAAAAAATCAATTGCCGCAATTCGTGCAAGGCACGTTGCGAATTGGAAAGGGGCTTGTTGTCCTGAGCCTTCAAGGGGTTCCTAACATGACTTTCTGGCCGCTCTGTGCAGAGGCATAAATGGCGTTTTCGATTTCAATCACCGTTAGGTAATCTGCTGCCAGATTTTCAAACGGTGTGTCCTCCAAAAGGCCCGAAATCACATGGCTTTGCAAGGCATGAACGCAATCCCCGCCAAAACCATCCCATGTGTCCGGCGCTAAAATCTGATCCTCTTGGGTGGTGCCAAAGCGCCGCTGCCCAACAGAGCCATCCCCAAACAGCCGCAGCGTGCCTTTGGTGCCTTCAAACAGCGCTTCGCCCATGGTGCGGCGGTGATTGTCGGCAGCGTGGTCCAGATGGCGGTTGCCATCAAACAGGGCGCGCGTGCCGTTTGGGTGGTCAAACAGGATATACCCCGCATCTTCGCCCGAAATGGCCGGGTTTATCTGGCGCAGATCGGCATAAATAGCACCGGGATTTCCCAGCAAAAACCGGAATGTATCCACCCAGTGGACGGCCGTTTCATGGACCAGAAACCGGTCCATCTGTTGGAAATACGGTTGGCGTTCCAGATAGGCGTCGGGGCCCTGACCATCGCCGGGACGCAACCGGAATGTCACCTGATGCAAATCGCCAATTGCCCCGTCATCCAGCGCGGATTTGATGGCGCGATACCATGGCTGAAACCTGAAATTTTCGTGGATCACAATGGTTGCGCCCGCGGCCTCTGCCTCGGCTGTGATTTGGCGGGCTTCATCCAAATCATTGCAGAACGGTTTCTGGCAGATCATCGTTTTGACACCCGCCGCTAATGCTGTGCGAATAGTGTCCGCATGGGCGACCGGTGGTAGGATGATGTCCAACAAATCCGGTTTTTGGTCGGCCAGCATTTTGGGCAAATCGTCATAGGCGGGCAGGCCGGTCGCGCGTGCCTTTTCGATGTCGCGATTACAGGATGCGACCAAATCAACGCGGTCCAAGCGCGCCCATGATCCGTAATGGAACTGGCTAAAATAGCCAGCTCCGATACAGGCAACGCGGATATTTGCGGACGTGTTCATGCGACGAAAAGCGTGTCTAGAACGGCGTTTGCGGCCTCAATTGTGCCCGCATTGCCACCCAGATCACGGGTCAGAACGTTGGCTTGGGCCACGACGTCTTCTACGGATTCGCGTAGGCGTTTTGCGTCTGCAATCAGGGCCGGGTTGTTGTGATCGATGCCCAACCAATCCAGCATCATCGCGGCTGATAGGATCATCGCAAATGGATTTGCGACGCCTTGGCCGGCAATGTCGGGGGCGGATCCATGACAGGGTTGGAACACCGCATGTTCCAGGCCGATATCGGCTGATGGGGCCAATCCCAGACCGCCCATCAGGCCCGCGCCCAGATCAGACAGGATGTCGCCAAACATGTTTTCGGTGACCATCACGTCAAAATCCCACGGCTTTTGCACCATCCACAACGCGGTTGCGTCCACATAGGCATGGTCGGATGTCAGGTCGGGGTGTTTGGCCGCTTCGGCGTCAAACATTTCGCGGAAAAACGCAAACGCCCGGAACACGTTGGCCTTGTCGACACATGTGACCTTGCCCGGTCCACGGCCTGCTTTTTTGCGGTTTGCGGCCAATTCAAACGTGAATTTGAACAGCTTTTCCGAAATCTCGCGCGTGATCAGCAGGGTTTCGCGGGCTTCGTCTGGGGTCACTTCGCCTTTGCCTTGGGTGTAAAACAGGCCTTCGGTGCTTTCGCGGATCAAAACAAAGTCGATCTCTTTGCCGTCGGGCATATTCAACGGTGTGCGTTGGCCGGCCTTAACGGTGACCGGGCGCACACCTGCAAACAATGTCAGAGCTTTTCGCAGGTCAATTTGCGGGGAAATTTCTGTGCCATCGGGGTAACGCACATCAGGCAAGCCCATCGCTGATAGCAGGATCGCATCAGCGCGTTTGGCGATTTTCATCGATTCGGCCGGAAATGATTCGCCGGTTTTTGCATAATGCGCTGCCCCGGCGGGGGCGTCGGTGAATTTCAGATCATATGCGCTGGACGCATCTGACATCCGCCGCAGAATATCGACCGTTGGGCCTGTGATTTCAGGGCCAATGCCGTCCCCTTGGAATACTGCGATTTCGAATGTTTGTGCCATCTGCGCCTGCGTCCTTCCCGACCTGATTTACATATTTTTCGGAAATTGACATCCGAAAGTTGACAATGCATTCATTAATGCATACGCAAATAAATGCAATAACAAACGCACACGTCAGGGAGGAATGACGAAATGAAGTTTGGACTGGGTAAAATCGCAGCGACCGCTGCATTGATTGCCGGGGTCGGCACCGCCGTCGCCGCACAGGATTATCCGTATCGTGACATCACGACTGCTGTTGTTTGGGGGGCCGGTGGTGGCACCGATTCCATCAATCGCATGATCATGGCCGAAATGGAAAAGCATCTGCCGGTTTCGATCAACGTCATCAACCAAACCGGCGGTGTCGCTGGGTCAAACGGCATGGTTTACGTTCAAAACCAAGCCGATGATGGTTACACATTGGTCGGTCTGTCGGAATCAAACGTAACAGCCGCCGTTCAGGGCGGATGGGATCAGAAATTTGATTTCTGGTATCCCTTTATTGTCGGTGGGTCCCCGGATCTGATCTCGGTTCCTGCAGACAGCCCATATAACACGCTTCAGGAATTGGTTGATGCAGCCAAGGCAGCACCGGGTACGATCCCTGCGGCGGCATCTGGGGCGGGATCGATCCACCATTTGAACTTGTTGGCTATTCAAAATGGCGCTGATGCTGAGTTCCTGTTTGTGCCTTATGGTGGATCGGCACCCGGCCAAGAGGCTGCGATCGCAGGCGAAGTTGCGTTGGTTGTCACGTCGCTGGCCGAACAGGCTGCACTGATCGAAGGCGGCATGCTGAAACCATTGGCGATGTTGACCGAGGATGACGCTGAAATCGCGGGCATGACCGTGCCGTCTGCATTTGGCATCTATGATGGTCTGGACCAGTACCTGCCGCTGAAACAGGCGATTGGTTTTGCGGTTCACAATTCTGCATCTGACGACGTGAAATCCGCATTGGGCGCTGCGTTTGAGGCGGCGATTGCGTCTGACACCGTGTCCGAATGGGCCGAAGCCAACAACTATGATGTGGGTGGTCAGCACGGTGCAGAGGCCACGGCCATCTTTACCAATCTTGAGAGCACATTTGCCTACACCCTAAAGGATCTGGGGGCGACCACCGTTGACCCAATGTCCTTGGGTATCGCTCAGCCTTAAGCCGCTAAATCAACAAAAAGAGGGGGCGTTTTTTGTGCCCCCTCACCACATCGGGAGGCAGATTTGGACAATTCAGACGACCGTGCCGTGCTGCGCGCACGCGATTTCTGGGCATCGCTGGGGCTGATTGTCCTGTCGATTTTTTTCCTATGGAAGACATCAGATATTCCGCTGTTTGGCGGCAATCGCGCCGGGGTGAGTGGCGCAGATTGGTATAATTCCGCAGCGATCGTGCCATTGGGCATCTTCAGCGGAATGTTGGTTCTGTCATTTGTTCTGTTGTCCATCGCCATCAAAGAGGGCGGTGCGAAACACGCGCTGACTTCGGTCGGGATCGGCTGGAACAAGGTCGAAGCCCTGAGGTTCAGCACCATCGGCATCATCATGTTGGCCTATATCGTCGGGTTGGTGCCGCGGGTCGATTTTATCCTGTGTTCCGGGCTTTTGATTACCGCGTTGATCTATGGCTATCACGGCGGCCATGCGCGCCGGTCTGTCATTTCCACGATTTTTGTCGGGCTTGCGGGGCTGTTTGCCTTTGCGTTTTATCTGCCGCAATCCCAGTGGTCCGCGCATGTGGATGATTGGGTTACACTGATCCTGTGGGCTGTGCTGTCGATCTTGGTCTGGCTGCAATCCAAAGGGGACCGCGTTTTGCGCATCATTCCCGTCATCGCGATCACAGCGCCGGTTTTTCTGGTCTGCGCCATGGCGTTTGGGTTTCGCCAAAACGTTCCGGCCCGAACCGGGTTGGTTTTTAAGCAAATCGAATATCATTACTACGTGACCCTGCGTCCGATCTGGAGAAACTGATATGGAGTTCATCCTGACACAATTGTCCGGGTTTGGTGGGGCATTCTGGGCGCTGGTCATCGATCCGCTGACCTATATTTACCTGATCGTTTCGGTGTTTCTGGGCATCACGTTTGGCGCACTGCCGGGGTTGACCGCAACCTTGGCCGTGACGATCCTGACTGGGTTTTTCGGCAATAAAATTCCGCTCGATTATTCGATGATTGCGTTGCTGGGGGCCTATGTGGGGGCGATTTATGGCGGGTCCTATCCGTCGATCCTGCTCAATATTCCCGGCACGGCCGCCAGTGCTGCGACCGCGATGGACGGCTATCCGCTGGCCAAGGCCGGGCGCGGCGGCGAAGCGTTGGGGCTGACCACTACCGCCAGTTTCATCGGCACTGTGATTGGCACCTTTGCGCTGTTGATCTTTGTCTGGGTTCTGCTGTTGATTTCCAAAAACATCGCTAGCCCGGAAAAGGCATTATTGGCGCTGTTTGGTATTCTGTTGTCGGGCACATTGATGTCCGAAGATCTGGTGATCAAAGGCTGGATCGCCGGGTTGATCGGGTTGGCCATCGCGATGGTTGGGCTGGACCCGCTGCTGTCTGAACCTCGCTACACATTTGGTTGGTCCTATTTGCTGTCCGGGTTTCAGGTTGTGCCGGTTTTGATGGGGGCCTTTGCGGTGCCTCAGATCATCGAAGGGTTGCGCCATATGGAGGCGGGCAAAGTCATCGCGCTTCAGGGGCGCATCCTGCCCAATATGAAATCCATCAAACGCTATTTGCCCACCATCGGCCGATCCGGCGTGATTGGCACCGGTGTGGGCGCATTGCCCGGTGTGGGCGAAGATGTGGCCGGTTGGGTCAGCTACGGCGTCGGCAAAACCGTGTCGGACGAAGGCGACAAATTCGGCAAAGGCAGTATCGAAGGCCTGCTGAGTTCGGAAACCGCCAACAATGCCTGTATCGGCGGCGCCTTGATCCCGCTATTGGTGCTGGGTATTCCCGGATCACCGCCCGCCGCAGCCCTGATGGGCGCATTTAAGATCAACAACATCATCCCCGGCCCAACCATTGATCCGGCGATCATCCTGCGGGTGGTGGCGATCATGCTGCTGGCCAGTTTCACCATGTTTATCATGGGGTTGTTCACGGCGCGCATTTTCATCAAAATCCTACGTATCCCCCAAACGGTGTTCCTGCCGATTGTCATGGTTCTGACCACTATCGGATCGTTTAGCGTCGGCGGCGGGATCAACGATCTTTATCTGATGCTGGGTGTCGGATTTGCCGCCTATCTGATGAACATGATGCGCTATCCCATTGCGCCACTGGTCATTGGCGTCATTCTGGGCGGGTTGTTTGATGAAACCTTCCGCCGATCCTTGCTGATTTCAGATGGTGACCTTTCGGTCTTTGTTTCGCGCCCGGGTGCTGCCATTCTGTTGACGCTGAATGTGCTGCTAATCCTTAGCCAGCTGCCATTTGTGAAACGGGCCTTTGGCCGTCTGAGAGGGAACCCAGCCTGATGTTTGCAGTGACTGTCACATTCATGATTTTACCCGGTCAGATGGATCGCTTTTTGCCGCTGATGATCGAAAATGCCCGCACATCCCTGCAGGTTGAACCCAGCTGCCAGCAGTTTGATGTCTGCCGTGGGGATGACCCGGACGTTGTGTTTTTGTATGAAATTTACGACGACCGGGCGGCCTTTGATCTGCATCTGGCTTCGCCACATTTTCAGACCTTTGATGCGGCGGTGCAGGATATGATCGCGCACAAAGATGTGCGGCTATATTCACAGGTGCAACGATGAGCGACTGGGAAGTTTTTTCGGTCAAATATGCGGATCGCAATGCCCGGACCCGCGCAGATAGCTTTATCTTTGATGACAATCACGACGCGCCCCATGCGATGGATTATTTCATCTGGGTTCTGCGGCGTGGGGCCGAAATCATTCTGGTCGATACCGGGTATGACACCGCCGAAGCCACATCGCGCAACCGTCCCATTCGGATGGACCCACGGGATGCGCTGATCCCGATGGGCATTCGCGCCGAAGATGTGACCCATGTCATCGTCACCCATCTACACTATGATCACGCGGGCGGGCTGCATCTGTTTCCCAACGCAACATTGCACCTGCAAACGGCGGAAATGAATTTCGCCACCGGGCCCTGTATGTGCCACGACACATTGCGCATGCCGTTCACGGCCGATCATATCTGCACTGCAATCAAACGGTTATATTCGGGCAAAGTGGTGTTTTACGATGGCGATGCACAAATCCGCGATGGCGTGACGGTGCATTGTATCGGCGGCCATTCACGGGGGCTGCAATGCGTGCGCGTTCGGACAAAATCCGGCTGGCTGGTTCTGGCGTCTGATGCATCCCATTACTACGAAAACGTCTTTGCCCGAAAACCGTTCCCCATCGTGGTGGATTTGCAAAACATGCTGGACGGGTTTGACATGTTGGAACGCCTCGCATCCAAACGCGAATTGATCATTCCGGGGCATGACCCATTGGTGCGGGACTATTTTGAGACTGGGCCAGCGGACCATATTCATCGGCTTCATCTGGGCCCTGTGAAAGAGATTGAATTATGAAAATAGGCGTTATCGCGGATGATTTTACCGGGGCGTCCGACATTGCACTGACCTTGGCCGAGGCCGGGATGAGCGTGGCGCAATTCATTGGCGTGCCTCAGGCGGATGCGGACCCAGAACTGGGCGCTGGCGTGGTGGCTCTGAAATCCCGTACCGCCCCGGTGGCCCAAGCCGTGCAAGAATCCCTTGCGGCATGTCGATGGTTACAATCCCAAGGTGCCCAGCAGATCATCCTAAAGGTTTGTTCCACCTTTGACAGCACAGCCGAGGGCAATATCGGCCCGGTTCTGGATGCTCTGGCGACGCAATTGCAGGCCCAAACTGTCATCGTGTGCCCGGCATTTCCCGAAAATGGACGCAGCGTTTACATGGGGCATCTGTTTGTAAATGATGGCCTGCTCAACGAAAGCGGCATGCAGGATCATCCGCTCACTCCGATGATTGATGCGGATATCCGGCGGGTGCTGGCATCGCAGACATCGACGGATGTTCATCACATTCCGGCAATCGACGTGATGAAAGGAGCGCAAACCATTCGTGAAAAACTGCCACGCTCTGGCTTTGTCATTGTTGATGCGATCCGGGACGAGGACCTGTTGCAAATTGGCAAAGCCGCTGCTGATCAGACCTTGCTATGTGGCGGTTCAGGGATTGCGCTTGCGCTTCCTGCGAATTTTGGCGCGGTGTCCGCACCCCCGGCATGGTTGGCGATGCACGGCGCGGGCGTGGTCATATCCGGGTCCTGTAGCTGCGCAACCCGCGCGCAGGTCGCGGCCTATAAATCGGTGGCGCCATCTTATGAAATCACAGCCCAATCCGCCGTCGAAGGCCGCGTGGATGTGCAGGATTTGGCCAAATGGGTGCTGACACAGGATGCGCCACCATTGGTCTATTCCTCTGCGGATCCAAGTGTCGTCAAAGCGGCGCAGGATCAATTCGGTCGGGATCGATCGGCAGAGGCAATTGAAACGTTGTTTTCAAACCTTGCGGCGGAATTATCGCGACGTGGTGTCACGCGCATTGTTGTGGCCGGTGGGGAAACATCGGGCGCGGTGGTTAAGGGGCTTGGCGCGCAGGTTCTGAATATCGGTCCGCGACTGGCCGCAGGTGTGCCCATGGTGCGGGTTGATCAGGATCGCCCGCTGGCTTTGGCCTTGAAATCGGGCAATTTTGGCCATGAAACATTTTTCAGCGACGCCTTGGCAAAAATGGAGCAAACCGCATGAGCGAAGAGGCCCGTCTGAGAGAAGATATTTGTCGGCTTGCCAAATCGATGTTTGACCGGGGGCTGACCTGTGGGGCGTCGGGCAATATTTCCGCGCGCCTGTCGGATGGCACGTTATTGATGACGCCAACGGGCAGCTCGATGGGGTTTCTGGACCCGGCCCGCATTTCACATCTGGACGAACACAATCAATTGTTATCCGGTGACAAACCCACCAAGGAAATCCCCCTTCATACGGCCTTTTATGACACTCGGACCGGCACGGGGGCCGTGGTGCATCTGCATTCAACGCATTCGGTGGCCCTGTCTATGTTGCCTGAAACCGACCCCGACGATGTGCTGCCCCCCCTGACGCCCTATTCGATCATGCGGCTGGGCAAGGTAAAGCTGCTGCCGTTTTTCCTGCCGGGTGATCCGGGGATGGGGGATGCAGTGCGCGGGTTGGCGGGCAAACGGTCGGCGGTTTTGCTGGCAAATCACGGGCCGGTTGTCGCAGGCAAAGATCTGTGGGCGGCCACCTATGCCATGGAAGAGCTGGAAGAAACCGCCAAACTGGCATTGCTGACCCATGGGCGTCAGCCGCGTGGTTTAACCCCGGATATGATCAATCAGGTTGTGTCAAAGTTCGGATGCGGCAGCTAAATTCCGATATTGCTTGCAGGGTGGGGTTGGGCTTGGATATGCCCAAGGGACACATCCGCAAGGGATCCTTTAGGGAATGCGATCAATCGTTAAATACCGGGCTGCTTGCTTGTTTGCGGCGGCTGCGTTCTGGACGCCATCAGCGGGGTGGGCGGATTCAGTCACGGTTTTTGCGGCCGCCAGTCTAAAGGACGCGCTGCAGGATGTGGCCGAAACCTATGAAACCGAAACCGGGCATGATGTGGTTCTGTCACTGGCCGGATCGTCGGTTTTGGCACGGCAAATTCAGCTGGGCGCCCCGGCGGATGTTTACATTTCAGCCAATTCAGACTGGATCGACGTGCTACAGGATCAGGAACTGATCCAAGTGGAAACGCGTGTCGATTTGATGTCCAACGCGTTGGTTTTGATCGCCAGTCAAACGGACCAAACGGCGGATCAAACCCCGGATCAAATCCCGGATCAAATCCCGGCCACGATCACGCAAGAAACCGATTTGGCCGGAATGCTCGGCCAAGGATGGCTGGCTATGGCGCTAACCGACGCCGTTCCAGCGGGCATCTATGGCAAAGCGGCACTGGAACATCTGGGGTTGTGGTCCAGCATCGCAGATCAGGTGGCCCAGTCCGACAATGTGCGCGCGGCACTGACCCTCGTCACACTCGGTGAGGCGCAATTAGGCATCGTTTACGCAACCGACGCAGCCGCGTCCCAGCAGGTGGCGGTGGTGGGTCATTTTGACCCTCAAACCCACCCCCAAATTGTGTATCCTGCGGCTGTGTTATCTGAATCGAATTCCGCGATCGCGGCAGATTTTTTGGCCTATCTGACCTCAGAACCCGCTCGCGCGGTTTTTGATCGGTACGGATTCCAAAGGTTCGGGGAATAGCATGCAGGATTGGCTTAGCCCCCATGAATGGCAGGCGGTGTTGCTGTCGCTCAAAGTGGCGATTTGGGCGACTGTGGTGACATTGCCGTTGGGGATATGGGTCGCTTATATCCTGTCGCGCAAAGAATTCGCAGGCAAACAGATCCTGAACGGCATTGTGCATCTACCGCTGATCCTGCCCCCGGTTGTGACCGGATATTTGTTGCTGCTGACCTTTGGCACCCGTGGATGGTTGGGGGCGTGGTTGCAGGATTTTGGGATCGTGTTCGCGTTTCGCTGGACCGGTGCTGCGCTGGCGGCTGGCGTGATGGCATTCCCGTTGATGGTCCGTGCGATCCGGCTGTCATTTGATGCGGTTGATCCAAAACTGGAACAGGCCGCCGCCACGTTGGGTGCGTCGCGGATTTGGGTGTTTGCGACGGTCACATTGCCGATGATTTTGCCGGGGATTATCACCGGCACGATTTTGGCCTTTGCCAAGGCAATGGGCGAATTCGGCGCGACCATCACATTTGTGTCCAACATCCCCGGCCAGACCCAGACCCTACCCACGGCGATTTACACGTTCTTGCAGGTGCCCGGCGGTGAAACATCGGCGTTCAGACTGGTGCTTATTTCGGTCACGATCGCGTTGGGCGCGTTGATTTTGTCGGAACTATTGGCGCGCCGGGTGGCAAAACGGGTGTCGGGTTCATGACTATATTGGTGCAGTTGAAACACAGGTTTGCCGGGCTAGATCTGGACATCAACTTCGAAGCGCCCGGTGGCATCACCGTGCTGTTTGGCAAATCGGGGACCGGGAAAACCACAATTATCAACGCCGTCGCTGGTTTGCTAAGGCCGGATTCTGGGCGGGTCAGCGTTGACGATATGGTGCTGCATGACACGGCGACGGGGCATTGGTTGCCACCGCATAAACGGCGCGTTGGTTATATTTTTCAAGAATCGCGGCTATTTCCGCACATGAATGTTCGCCAGAACCTGACCTATGGCCGTCGGTTCGCGGCATCGGCAAATCCAGATGTCAGTTTCGACCATATTGTTGATTTGCTTGGTATTGCGCCCCTGCTGGCGCGGCGTCCCGGGGCGCTGTCGGGGGGCGAAAAACAACGTGTGGCGATTGGGCGGGCGCTGTTGGCAAACCCGAAATTGATCCTTGCTGATGAACCGCTTGCGGCGCTGGATGAGGCACGAAAATCCGAAATCCTGACCTATTTTGAACGTGTCCGCGATGTTCTCGACATACCTATATTATATGTCAGCCATTCCCCATCCGAAGTGGCGCGACTGGCCACAACAATTGTCGCGATTCAAAACGGCAAAGTATCGCGACTGGGCCCCGCGTCAGATGTGCTGGGGGATCCGACATTTGTGCCCGCCGGCATTCGGTCTGTGGGCGCAATGTTAGAGGTGCAGATCAAGCGGCATCATGAAGACGGCTTAACAGAGTTGGATGCTAACGGGGCGTGTCTGTTGCTGCCCAAAATCGCACAGCCTGTCGGCAACCGGGTTCGGGTGCGTATTTCAGGCCAAGACGTGATTTTGGCGCGGCAAAAACCGCAGGATTTGTCCGCGCTGAACATTCTGCCAGGACAAATCGAAGCCATTCGCAGCGGTGATGGCCCCGGCACAATCATATCTCTAAAGACCCAAGCCGGGACGATTTTGGCACGTGTGACAAAACGCTCGGTTCAGGCGCTGGGCCTGGCGGCGGGGGTTGAATGCTTTGCAATTATAAAGTCCGTTTCGATTGCACCAGAGGATATTGGCGGCCCGATGGGCGCGACCAAACTGCTTTGAGTAAAATCCAAATAATCGGCGCTGATCATCTTAACTTTTTGGCAACCCGAGACCGGCTTGATGTCACTGCGTGGGGGCGCATGTAAGGGTGAGACAAGATGAAAAAAACGGGTGAAAATATTCCAGTGATCAAATTGAATGAAACACATGCCGATGAACGCGGTCACCAAAGTGACGCGATGGCGATGTTTCGGATCTGGAGTCTTTTAACTGGGGCGGATTCATTGAGAGATACAGCAATATCGGACCGCAAACTTCGATAACGTTGATTGATTTGTTTATTTAACGCGTGCGCGCCACCAATTCGGTGGCGCGTTGCGATTTAGGGGTCACGTCCAGTCCAGCACAACCTTGCCGCTGGCACCGGACCGCATCGTGTCAAACCCGTCCTTAAAGTCGTCAATTTTGAAACGATGGGTGATCACATTGCTGACATCCAACCCATTTTCCAACATGGCAATCATTTTGTACCATGTTTCAAAAATTTCGCGGCCATAGACACCTTTGATTGTGATGGCTTTGAACACAATTCGGGACCAATCAACGGGGCTTTTGCCCGGGGGAATGCCCAGCAAAGCGATGCGCCCACCCATCACCAGCTGTTCAACCATCTGATCCAGCGCAACTTGGTTTCCGGACATTTCCAGCCCGACATCAAACCCTTGTTTCATGCCCAGTTTCGACACTGTTTCAGCCAAATCCTGATTGGCAACGTTGACGGGTGTGACGTCGGCCACGCGTGTTGCCAGCGCCAGACGGTCTGGATTGACATCCGTGATCACCACATGCCGCGCGCCCACATGACGGGCGACGGCGGCGGCCATGATCCCAATGGGGCCCGCACCGGTGATCAAGACGTCTTCGCCAATCAGGTCATAGCTCAATGCGGTGTGAACGGCATTGCCCAGCGGGTCCAGAATCGCGCCGATATCGTCGCTGACCTCATTAGGCAAAGGCACAACGTTAAACGCAGGCAAGCGCAGATATTGGGCAAAGGCGCCCTGTTCGTTTACGCCAATGCCACGCGTTTCGGGATCCAGGTGAAACTTTCCCGCGCGGCTTTGACGGCTGTGTTTGCCAATCAGGTGGCCTTCTCCTGAAACACGTTGGCCCAGTTTCAGATCCGTCACATCGCGGCCAAGTTCAACGATTTCCCCAGCAAATTCATGGCCGGTGATCAGGGGCACAGGCACCGTTTTCGCCGCCCATTCATCCCAGTTCCAGATGTGAATATCTGTGCCGCAAATCCCGGTTTTGTTGATTTTAATCAGTACATCATCCGGGCCAATTTCTGGCACTGGCGCATGCTGTAACCATAGCCCCGGTTCGGGTTTGGCCTTTACCAACGCTTTCATTTGATTGGTCATGACAGCACGCCCGTATCCCGGCCCGCCTGTTCAAAGGCCGCCAATGCTGCATCCAAATCAGCCCGCGTCAAAGCGGCGTTCATTTGGGTGCGGATGCGGGCCTGACCTTTGGGGACTACCGGGAAAAAGAACCCGGAAACCAACACGCCCAGTTCAAACAAACGTGCGGCCATATCTTGGGCTTTGACAGCGTCATAGAGCATCACAGGCACAATCGGATGTTCGCCGGGCAATAGGTCAAAACCCAGCTTTTCCAACCCGGCGCGCCAGTAAACGGTGTTTTCAAACAATTGCTTGCGCAGGTCATCCCCCTGTTCGACCAGATCGATCGCCGTCAGTCCGGCAGCGACAACCGATGGCGGCAACGCGTTGGAAAACAGGTAGGGTCGAGCCCGTTGACGCATCAGGTCAATGACGGGTTGCGACGCGGCAATATAGCCACCAATTGCGCCGCCCATTGCCTTGCCCAATGTTCCGGTGACGATGTCGGCGTGGATGCCCGCATGTGCCGGTGTGCCCGCCCCGTTTGGTCCCATGAACCCGGTCGCGTGGCAGTCATCCACCATCAATTGCGCATCATATTTGTCGGCCAAAGCCCGGATTTCGGTCAGCTTCGCCAGATAGCCATCCATGGAAAACACACCATCCGTGGCAATCATGACATGCCGCGCGCCATCATTGCGGGCGGCTTGCAGCTTTGCCTCTAGATCCGCCATATCGGAATTGGCATAGCGATACCGTTTGGCTTTGCAGAGACGGATGCCGTCGATGATCGAGGCATGGTTCAAACTGTCGGAAATAATCGCGTCTTCTGGTCCCAAAAGCGGCTCAAACACGGCGGCATTTGCGTCAAAACACGCGGCAAACAGGATTGTGTCGTCGTGTCCCAGAAACTGGGCAAGCTTGCGTTCCAGATCACGGTGCAAATCCTGTGTGCCACAGATGAACCGCACCGATGCCATGCCGTATCCATGGTTGTCCATCGCGGTTTTGGCGGCGTCAATCAGCGCGGGGTGATTGGCCAGACCGAGGTAATTGTTGGCACAAAGGTTGATGACTTCGCGATCGCCGACTTGGGTGCGGGCCCCTTGGGCGACGGTGATTTCGCGTTCGGTTTTCCATAGGCCGTCGGCCTTGATTCCTTCAAGTGTTTCAGAGATTTGGGATAAAAATGCTGACATTATGCGGCCTCCTGTTACGGATTTCTACCATAACGGAGGGATTTCTGAAATAGGGGAATGTCACAATAGCGGATAAAAATCCGCTTATGCGTCCAAAACCACCAAAAAGGCACGCGCGGCCCCGTCGATTGCATCAATGTTATGTGGGACATCAGCAGGGTATCTGGCGGTGTCGCCAACGTCCAAAACAGTGTCTGTTTCACCGGAAACGACCCTTAGACGGCCCTCTATTGCGGTGACTTGTTCGGTGGCGCCGCGCGTATGGGGCTGGGAATCCAGCGTGCCGCCCGGTTCAAACACCAATTCATAGATTTCGGATTTTCCGGCCATTTCTGGCGCTGACAGGATGCGAATAACGCATTTGGTCCCGTGATTTTCAATCTGGGGCACATCAACGGCGCGCACCACGTCGATCCCAGATTTGTCCGGTTCATCCAGCAATCCGGCAAAGTCCACCTGCAACGCGCGGGTCAAATTCCACAATGTTGCGATTGTGGGGCTGGATTCGCCGCGTTCGATCTGGCTGACCATGGATCGGCTGACCCCGGATAATTTGGCAACCGCATCCAATGACAGACCCTGGGCCTGTCGGGCAGATTTAAGCCGCGCGGGCAGGCGCGACAGGATATCGTCAGTGTTTTCCGTCATGATGGAATATGTGCACGGGAAATCCACGCAGGTCAACGTGACGGAACGTTTCGGCTGACAGGCATGCTGCAACGCCGCATAGTTCTGGCCAAGGATCAAAGGAGAAAACCATGAGCGATATCGTAATTTTGTCTGGGGCACGGACGGCAATTGGGACGTTTGGCGGCGGCCTGTCGGCGGTGGCTCCGATAGAATTGGGAACCGTTGCTGCGACCGCGGCGATTGCGCGATCCGGGGTTGCTGCGGATCAAATCGGGCATGTTGTGTTTGGCCATATCATCAACACAGAGCCGCGCGATATGTATCTAAGCCGCGTCGTGGCCATGCAATCGGGCATTCCAGAAACGACACCGGCCATGAATGTGAACCGCCTATGCGGGTCCGGGTTGCAGGCGATTGTGTCGACCATGCAGGCACTGCAATTGGGGGAAGCTGATTTTGGTCTGGCAGGGGGCGCCGAAAACATGAGCAAATCGCCCTATATCGTGCCGGATCAGCGATGGGGTCGCAAAATGGGCGATGTGCAATCGCGCGACATGATGTTGGGCGCGTTGACCTGTCCGTTTGGCACTGGCCATATGGGGATCACGGCTGAAAACGTTGCCGATGAACATGGGATCACCCGCGAAGCCCAAGATGCATTTGCGCTGGAAAGCCAGAACCGCGCCGCTGCTGCGATTGAGGCAGGGTATTTCAAGGATCAGATCGTTCCGGTAGAGCTAAAATCCCGCAAAGGGATCGAGGTGTTTGACGTTGATGAACATCCGCGGGCAACAACATCGGACATTTTGGCGGAGCTGCGTCCCACATTCAAAAAGGGCGGGTCGGTCACGGCCGGGAACGCGTCGGGCATCAATGATGGGGCGGCTGCGGTCGTTTTGGCACGCGCAGATGCAGCACAAAAGGCCGGGTTAGAGCCTAAATTCCGCATAATTGGCTATGCCCATGCCGGGGTGCGCCCGGATGTGATGGGCATTGGTCCCATTCCTGCGGTGCAGCAATTGCTGGCAAAAACCGGGCTGACGATTGCGGATTTCGACGTCATCGAAAGCAACGAAGCCTTTGCGTCTCAAGCTTTGGCCGTTTCAAATGAGCTGGGGTTTGACCCTGCAATTGTGAACCCAAATGGCGGGGCCATTGCGCTGGGTCATCCCGTCGGGGCCACGGGTGCAATCATCACCGTGAAAACCATGTATGAACTGGATCGTATCAACGGCAAACGCGGTTTGATGACGATGTGTATCGGTGGTGGTCAAGGCATCGCATTGGCGATTGAACGGCTCTAACTCTGCGCAAAACGGGTGTAGACGGGATGGTCTGCACCTTAGGCGGGGTCAGGATAGGGGCGCACAAAAACCAGCCTGTCCCCTTCGCTCAGCTCGGGGTCAAATTGATAACCGCCGCTGGCAAAGGATCTAAGCGTGTCGATGTCGGTGACACGGTTTTGTACAATAAAGCGCGCCATCGCCCCGCGCGCCTGTTTGGCGAAAAAGCTCACAATCTTGGGCGTGCCGGCCTTTTCTTCCATAAATACCGGCTGCACCAATCGCAGCTTTAATGCGGGGGTGTTGGCGGCTTTGAAATATTCCTCAGACGCGCAGTTTACGATCACATCGGTGTTGGACGCTTTGGCATCTGCGACCAGAGATTTGGCAATCTGGTCGCCCCAATAATCATACAAATTTGATCCGCGCCGAGTTTTCAATCGCGATCCCATTTCTAGCCGATAGGCCTGAATGCCATCCAGCGGACGCAACACACCATAAAGCCCGGACAAAATGCGCAAATGATCCTGCGCCCACCGCAAATCATCGGGCGATAAGGTGCGGGTTTCCAGGCCTCGATAGGTGTCCCCGTCAAAGGCAAACGCGGCCGGATGTAATACATCCGGGCCCGGCTCTGTTTGATAGTCCTGAAACCGGTCGCGGTTCAGACGCGCCAAACTGTCTGACAATGACATCAGCGCTTTCAGCTTGGTTAGAGACTGATTTCGCATGGTTTTGGCCAGCCGGTTGGCGTCGATTTGCATCGCGGCATCCGTATGGGACACATCAACGGGGTCAAGGTTCAGCGCCTTGGCCGGGGATATCACAACGAGCATTTTCTCTCCCTAGGTGCTTTGCGCATCGCGCAGCACATTGATGAATGCGTCACCAAATCGTTCGGCATATTTATCCCCCAAAAGCCGCTGCATACCTGATGTATCTAGCGGCTTCATCCGTGCCACTTTGGCCAACAAAGACGCAGAACAGCTGAGGCTTTTTTCGGTTCCATCGGCGCCACGGGCCAGATCCGCTTGGACCTGAAGCAACCGATCATATAAATCGCCCTCATCGCGTCCGGCCAGTTTGCGGCGCTGGGGGTGGATGTCCTCTACGGCGCCGATAATGACGGATAGAAAATCGTCGCCATACCGGTCCAGTTTTTTGGCACCCACACCACCGATCCGCGCCATATCGTCCAGGTTCTGCGGTCTGGTTTCGGCCATTTCGATCAGCGTGCGATCATTGAACACGATATAGGCGGGTACATTTTGCTGCTCGGCCAAGGCGCGGCGCTTGGCCTTGAGCGCGGACAAAAGGGGCGCATCCTCGTCGGATACCAACGTGCGCACCTTGGGGCCGGATTTCGCCGCGCTGATTGTGTCCTTGCGCAGGATGATTTTGGCTTCGTCCCGCAGGATCGGACGGGCAGCGTCGGTCATGCGTAATGCGCCGTGCCGTTCCGCGTCCGGGCGCATCAAATCATGCCCCATCATTTGACGGAAAATGGCCTGCCATTGGCGACGATTGTAGTCTTTGCCAACGCCAAATGTGGGCAGGTCGGCATGGCCACGTTGCTGGACTTTGTCCGTGTCATTGCCCAACAAAATATCGATCAAATGACCGGATCCAAAATATTCACCGGTCCGCAACGCAGCCGACAACGCCATGCGCACTGGCGTTGTGCCATCCATGATTTCCGGGGGTTTGTCGCATAGGTCACACAGATCGCAGGTCACGTCGTGTTCCCCAAAATACCCAAGCAGGTTTTTGCGGCGGCATTCCAGCGCTTCGGCCAATCCCAACAGGGCGTTCAGTCGCGCGTGATCGGCCATGCGCCGTTCGGGCGGGGCCAGACCTTCGTCGATTTGCTGCCGGCGATAGCGAATGTCATCGGGCCCAAACAGCGTCAGAGTTTCGGCCGGCGCGCCGTCACGTCCGGCACGGCCGATTTCCTGATAATAGGATTCAATCGATTTGGGCAGGTCTGCATGGGCCACCCAGCGGATGTCTGGTTTGTCGATCCCCATGCCAAAGGCGACGGTGGCCACAACAATCAGCCCGTCCTTTTGTTGAAAATGGGTTTCGACATCCCGCCGTTCCTGTGGGTCCATACCGCCGTGATAGTGGCAGGCATCGTGACCATTATCACGCAACGCTTTGGCCAGCGTTTCTGTTTTGGCACGTGTGCCGCAATAGACGATCCCCGACTGCCCTTTGCGCGCCCCGGCAAAGTTCAGGATCTGCTGGCGCGGCCCATCTTTGACGGCAAAGGCAAGGTGGATATTGGGGCGGTCAAACCCCTGCAAAAAGGTGGTCGGGGGCGTGCCAGAAAACAGTTTATCGACGATTTCCTGACGGGTTTCTGCATCAGCCGTGGCCGTAAAGGCCGCCAATGGCACATCCAGATTTTCACGCAACTCGCCAATGCGCAGGTAATCAGGGCGGAAATCGTGGCCCCATTGGCTGACACAATGGGCTTCGTCTACGGCGATCAAACTTACGTTAATACGGCGCAACATCTGGTGTGTGCCACCCGATGCCAGCCGTTCGGGCGCCATATATAGCAGTTTCAGCGTGCCTGCTTCCAGGGCTTGCCACACGGCTTCGGTTTCTTCGTCGGTGTTGCCCGACGTTAACGCGCCCGCTTCGACACCTGCCTCTTTTAGGCCGCGGACCTGATCGCGCATCAGCGCAATGAGGGGGGATATGACGATTGTCACACCTTCGCGGATCAATGCAGGTAGCTGAAAACAAAGCGATTTACCGCCGCCCGTGGGCATAATTGCCAGCGTGTTTTGACCCGACGCAACAGCCCGCACGATGTCCTCTTGGCCGGGCCGAAAGGCGTCGAAACCAAAGATTTCCTTTAGAAATGGCGTTGCGTTCATGATGTGGCTGCTCTGGTTTTTTGCCACAATCCCACAACGCTTTTCTCGGGGCAAGCCTCAGAGACTGGCTGCGGGCTTGAAACCTTCGGGAATTGCGTCCTTATTTTCAAGGACCAGATCGGCCATGACCTGTCCAACCTTGGGGGCCATTCCGAACCCGATTTTAAACCCGCCATTGGCGATGAAATCATCAGGGCGCAGGGGATGCATGCCCAGCATCGGCGCGCGGCTTTTGGCGCGGGGGCGCACGCCGGCCCATCGTTCGATCACGGGTGCGTCCCGTAACACGGGAAACGCGGCGATGGCCCGCGTGATAACATCGTCCAATTGGGCATCCGTTTGCGTCGGATCGTCAAAATCCCGTTCCGACGTGGAGCCAATGGCGACCGTGCCGTCATGATGGGGGATGATGTGCAAACGATCGGCAAATAATTGCGGTTGGTCCGCGGCGTCGAATTTTAGCAGCGCGGCCTGTCCCTTGACGCCATTGCCGACATTGCGGCCCATTTGGCGGCTCAGGTCCAACATGCCCTGCCATCCGGTGGCCCAGACGATTTTGCCTTGGTGTGGTCCGTCAGGTGTGATCGTCCCGCCCAGAACACGCAGCGCTTTGGCCAAGGCATGGGTCGCATCCCTTGGATGAATGCGCGCCGAAAGGGTGTCTTTGATCACCAGGCCGGTTGGGCTTTGCGGGGTCCAGTCGCCGTGGCTTTGCGCAATCTGCCAGGTGGCTTTGCCCTGCCATAGCGCAACGGCGGTTTTTGCGCGCGCCTGAGCCAGTTCGATACCACGCTCATCGGCGATGGGCTGAATGCGACCGCTGCGCGCATAGCCTGGGTTCTGGCCCGAAATAGACTCTATTTTGGCCCAAAAAGGGTCTGCCATGATCAGGCTGTCGAATTGAAACGCCTTTTTGTCATTCCAGTTTTCGGGCACATGCGGGGCCAAAGCCCCGACAATGCCACCGGACGATCCAGCCGCAACACCGTGGGGGTCAATCACCTGAACTTTGGCACCGCGCAAGGCGCAGGCACAGGCGATCGACAACCCAAACGCGCCCGCCCCCATGATTGTCACATCCGCAATTGCCATTTCCGCCGCCTCCGCCCATTGTTTGCCGATCTTGATACGAGAGAACGATCAAATGAACCAGCCAGCAGACATCGAATGGCGCGACGGCAAAGTGCCAGTGTCGACCCGATTTGATGATCCTTATTATTCGCTCGATAACGGGTTGGCCGAAACGCAGCACGTGTTTTTGGCGGGCAATGATTTACCGACCCGGTTCACCGGGGATTTCCACATCGCAGAGCTGGGATTTGGCACTGGGTTGAACCTGTTGACGACGATGTTGCATTGGCCCGGCAATGGCCAGCTGACCTTTACGTCATTCGAAGCGTTCCCCTTGCAAAAAGCCGAAGCAGAAAAAGCGCTGGCACATTTCCAAGCCGTGCAGGGACCGGCGCAAAAATTGCTGGATGTCTGGGATCAGATCGGTGCGGGTCCCGTGCCATTGACGGATACTGTGACGCTGAATGTGATCAAAGGTGACGCGCGTGACACGGTTGCACGATGGTCAGGGCAGGCGGATGCATGGTTTTTGGATGGGTTTTCACCGGCCAAGAATCCTGAATTATGGGGCGCTGATTTGATGTCAGAGATCGCCAAACACACAGCCAGCGGCGGGACTGTGGCGACCTATACCGCGGCGGGCCATGTGCGGCGTGCATTGGAAACCGCGGGTTTCGATGTCGTGCGCGTGCCGGGCTTTGGGCGCAAACGTCACATGACCACGGCCCAGCTGAAATGAACGCGACGCGGGCTGGGATCTGGTTGATGATCGCCACCACGCTGGTTTTTGCATTGCAGGACGGAATTTCGCGGCATCTGGCCAGTGAATACAACGTCTTTATGGTCACAACGGTGCGGTACTGGTTTTTTGCCGCTTTTGTTATTGCCGTGGCCCGGCGCAGCGAAGGGTCAATCCGCGCGGCGGCCCGCACATCACAGCTGGGATTGCAGATATTGCGCGGGGTGCTATTGGCGTTGGAAATTTGCATCATGGTTGCCGCGTTTGTGCAGCTGGGATTGGTCGAAAGCCATGCTATTTTTGCGTCCTACCCCCTGTTGGTCGCAGCACTATCAGGGCCCATTTTGGGGGAAAAGGTGGGCTGGCGGCGCTGGGTTGCGATTGGCATCGGCTTTGTGGGGATGCTGTTTATCGTCCAGCCGGGCGTGGCCGTTTTCACAATCGCCGCGTTTATTCCGGTGTGTTCGGCGCTGATGTTTGCGATTTACAGCCTGCTGACGCGGCTCGCTGCGCGCAAAGACAGCGCAGGCGTCAGTTTTTTCTGGACCGGAGTGGTCGGGGCCATGGTCATGACGCCCATCGGGCTGTGGTTCTGGGAACCGATGCGCTTTGTGGATTGGCGCTGGATGGGGCTGTTATGTGTGTTCGGCGCGTTGGGTCACTGGTTGCTGATCAAGGCATATGCCGCAGCAGAAGCCAGCGCGATCCAGCCCTTTGCCTATCTGCAGATGGTGTTTGCCAGCGCGTTGGGCATCTTTGTTTTTGGCGAAACATTGCGCATGTCGACGCTATTTGGCGCAACCTTGATCGTGATTGCCGGGTTGTTCACCCTGTGGCGGGCCCGGCAGGTTCGTTAACCATTTGGGCGTGCGACAGGGCGCAGCGTCGGTGTGACATCTGTTGCGGGGGCTGACCTGATCTGGGGCCGTGTTTGGGGGTCCTGCACCCCGTCCGGTTCGGCCAGAATTGGTCGCGCACGTGGGCGGATGGTGGGTTTGACCCCGGTGAGTAATGCGGTGAACCGAATGGGGTGGGATTCCCCTGACAGGCGCGCCTCATAGATGGGGATGGATTCAGTGACGCGCATGACGTAATTGCGGGTTTCGCGGAACGGAATGGATTCGATCCAATCGACCACATCAGCAGTCCCCGCACGCGGATCGCCCCGTTGATCCATCCATTGGCGCGGCCGGGATGGCCCGGCATTATATCCCGCAGCAACCATCACCGGGCTATCGCCAAACATGTCGATCAAATTGGCCAGATATTTGCTGCCTAAGGTTGCGTTATATTCCCAGTCCGTGACCAACCGATTGCGGCTAAAGCTGAGGTCCAATTCGCCTGCAACCTCTTGGGCGGTGGCGGGCATCAATTGCATTAATCCAAGCGCACCGACGGCGCTGCCGGCATCGGTTCGAAATTCGCTTTCCCGGCGGGCAATTGACAGGGCCAGTGCGGGATCGACTGGCAGGTCCATGTTGTTCATTGGGTGCATTGGGAAATACAGCTCTGGGATGATGATGCCGCGCTCTGCCGCGGATTTGCCCAGAAGGATTTGAAAATAAACCTCGTCCAAATCCCCCAAATGCGCGCCAAGCGTGCCGATTTGATCCGCATTCAATTCGCGCCCCAGCTGGGCAAAAAACAGCACGGCCTTGCCGCGTTCATCGGATTTCAGCAGGGTTAGACCCGCACGCACCAGATCGTTTTGCTGCAGATCACTGCCCCGCCAAGCAGGCGACGCGTGGGTCGCTGCCAGATTGGGGTTCAGCGACAAGCCCAGATGTTCAGCGGCCAGCAATCCATAAAAGGATGTTTGATGTTCAGCGGCACGTTCAAACGCAGATTGGGCCTGAATAGGGTCTGATTTGGCCAAATATGTCCGTCCAATCCAATATTCCGCCCGGCCCACTGAAATCGGCGACGTCACGTTGCGGCGCATGGTTTGGAAATGCAGCAGCGCGATGTCAGGGCGATTTAGGTGGCGCAGCGCAATATATCCGGCCAGCCATTCCAAATCAGAAAAGGCCGATCCTTCGGTTAGGAAATGGTTAGAGGCCATCAGATAGGCCCGTTCCGGATCGCCTTCGCGCAGGACCCAACGGGCCAAGGATCGCCGCCAGCCAGCCCAACGACGGGGTTCCTGCAACGTATCTGCACGCAGGGTCTGGCCCATCAGGATGTTGATCGCAGCAGTGCGTTCACCGCGATTGGCCAACCAATTGTAACGATCATAGAGCAACCCCGGACTGTCACGCAGCGCGGCTGGTACGGCGTCCAGTTTGGCCTGCCGATCCGCATTGTTCTGGATCAGGGCGATCCGTGCTTCGACCAGTGCTGTCTGGTCCGCTGATAACAGGGGCAACATCCGGCGGGCTTCGGCCACTTTCCAGCGCCAAAGCAACATATCCGCGCGGGCCGCATGATGCGGGGCAAGCACGTCGGGAAAGGCGGCCATCATCGCGTCATGGCCCGAATCCGTCAGGGCGTAAGTCAGCCAAACCTCGATCGCTTGGGCATCTGCGTCGCCGGATTGGCCGTTGGCGCGCAATGCATTGACCAATTGCACGGTGCCTTCGCCGGATTGCGGGTCTGCGTCACCGAAATAGGCCAAAACCCGGTTGGGGGGTAAATTTGATGGCATTGATTCTTCGGCGCGGGCGCGAAGCCGGTCCAATCCGGGCCAATTGGGGTGGCGGGATAAAAATTCTTCGGCCTCGGCAAATGTGCCTTTGCCGGCGCGCAATCGGGTCCACATCATCACATCGCGCGCGGATTCGCCGTGGGCATTGGCCAATGTGCTGGCCCGGTCCCAGTCATCGTTATCTGCAGCAGAAAAGGCCGATGACAGGTCCGCAACCGGTGTTTGGCCCATCGCCACGGGCGCGGGCAGGGCAAACCATGCAACAAAGGCAAACAGAACTGGGCGCATCGACGTCTCCGGGTGTATGAATGGTCAGCGTAGGGACTTACTGCGACATGGCAACACACAAACTTGGCAATTGGGTGAAACCGGTCTAGGGTCCGCGCGATTTTGCCAATGGTTTGATCGGATGAGCCGATAAAAGCCGATAGATAAGGATACGTGTCATGTTCAAAGGGTCACTCCCCGCCCTCATCACACCGTTTACGGACGGAAAGCTGGACCTTGATGCGCTAAAGAAGCTGGTCGACTGGCATATCGAAGAAGGCAGCACAGGTTTGGTCCCCGTTGGGACCACCGGTGAAAGCCCGACTTTGACCCATGACGAACATGATTTGGTTGTGGCCACCGTTGTGCAACAGACCGCAGGCCGCGTGCCGGTGATTGCGGGTGCCGGGTCCAACAACACATTTGAAACCGTGCGTCTGGTCGAAGCCGCCAAAGCCGCCGGTGCCGATGCCGCGTTGGTTGTGACGCCTTATTACAACAAACCAACCCAAGAAGGGCTGAAAGCCCATTTTCTGGCCGCCGCAGAAGTGGGCCTGCCAATTGTGATCTACAACATCCCCGGCCGGTCGATGGTTGATATGACGCCAGAAACCATGGGTGAATTGGCAAAACATCCGATGATCGTCGCGGTCAAAGATGCAACGGCCGATCTGTCACGTGTGCCCAAAACACGCATGACCTGTGGCACGGATTTCATTCAATTGTCCGGCGAAGACGCAACCGCGCTGGGGTTCAACGCCCATGGCGGCGTGGGCTGTATCAGCGTGACGGCCAATGTGGCCCCGCGTTTGTGCGCAGAATTCCAGAACGCGACGCTGGATGGTGAATTTGACCGCGCCCTGACATTGCTGGACCGGTTGATGCCATTGCATGACGCAATTTTCACCGAGCCGGGTCTGGCGGGGGCCAAATACGGGCTGTCCTTGTTGGGACGCGCGCAAAACGAAACACGGTCGCCGATTATGACCGTGACCGAGCCGGTTCAGGAAAAAATCCGGGCCGCCATGGTGCATGCCGGTCTGATCAACTGATCGGATTGACCAAATTGTGCGCCCAAGGGCGCGCTGGATTAGCGACGCGCCCTGGCGCGTCGCGATTGGTTTATGGGGCTGATGTCAGGTCTGTTTTAGCCAGCCATCCGCGATGTTGACATGATCACATTCCGCCAATTTCGCGATGCGGTCCAATTCGGCCATCAGGCGTGTTTCGCGTCCTTTGCCCCAACGCACACCCGTTTCCGGCCAGAACGACGTTAGGTTTAGCGTGTTGTTTGGGCGGTCTGCCTTGATGTCGATACGGCCAATCAGGGTGTCGCCTTCGAGGACGGGGAACACGTAATAGGCGTATTTGCGTTTGGCTTCGGGGACAAAAATTTCGATCCGGAAATGAAACCCAAATAGACGCTCGGCGCGTTTGCGATCCCGCAGGGCCGGGTCAAAGGGTGACAGGATGCGCACCCGGTTGCTGGGGGTCGGGGTGGGGATGTCTAACGTTTCCGGCCACGCAAATGATCGGCGCAGCGTGCCATCGTTCAGCGCGATGTCGATTTCAATCAGCGTCCCATCGGCCAAGGCACGCTGGCACCAGGATTTGGCTTCGGCGGGGGTGACGATATCCCAGAACGCGGCGATTTCACCGGATGTGGCGAAACCCAACCGAGTGAGCGCCTGCCGACAGCACCAGTCAATTGTGTCATCAGTGCTGTGCGTTTTGGCCAACATATCAGCAGGAATGACGTTTTCGCTGAGGTCATAAATCTTGCGAAATCCGTCGCGGCGGGCAATTGCCAACTGACCCGAACGCCACAAATATTCCATCGCGGTTTTCGATGGGTTCCAGTCCCACCAGCCGGTTGAACCTTTCTTTTCACCTTCGCTCAGGGCGCCGGATCCACATGAGCCATTTTTGGCGATATGGTTCATCACGTCATCAAGGCGGTGTTCGAATTCGCCCTGCCAGTTTTTCCAGCGTTTGCGGATATTGGCGGCGTCGCGATCAAATTTCAGTTTCCAATGGGGGTAAAATTCCATCGGGATCGCTGCGGCGTCGTGGGTCCAATGTTCGAACACGGCGCGATCACGGCTATGGGCTATGTTCAGATGTGCCGGGCGGTATTGCTGACGGCGTGACCACAGGATCAAATCATGCGCCCGCGCCAATGTGTTCACGCTGTCCAATTGCACAAATCCCAGATCGTGAATGACCCCAGCCAGATCAGCGCCACGCCCCGATCCAGCCGTTGTTTTGATCAACCCATGCCGGTCCAGAAACAAACGACGGGCAGGGGTGTTTTGCAGCACTGGAACGGTCATGGATACGCCTTTGGGTTTAACCTGTGGCGCACCTTAACCCTGTTGCGCCCGGGATGAGAACCACCCGTTTAACCGCCAGATTGACCACGCTAACGGGATTGCCGCCAAGCCACCGATGACATAGGCCAGCGGCTGGTTGTAAAAGCTTTCGAACATTTGGGTATAGGCGTGGATCGCACCAAAGGTCAGGGCTGCGTTGAAAAACCCGCGTCGTGTGGTCAGGGCGGCAAAGATGGCGATGCCGATCAGGCCAATGGCCCAGATGATGGAATAGACATGTTCGGTGATTTCGAATGCGTTGGCTTGCCAAACATCAATTGCATCATGCCAGTCGGACCAGTTCATATCGTTGCGGATCGGCCCCCACAACGTTTGGCCCACATGATCGCCAAACAGCGATCCAACCAAGAAGCTGAGATTCGCGACAATGAAAGCCATGATCGCGATTTGACCTGTATGGCGGCGATAACGTTCGTTTAGGTGCGGGGCTAAAATCAGGCAAACCAGCATCAACGCCGTCATTTGCAGGATCGTCAGGGTCGGTTCGGGCGAATAGAACACATAGGCGGCGTGCCAATAGGTGGTGCTGGTTTCCAGAATTTGCGCAAACGGAATGATGGCAAGCGCGGTGAGGAACCGAACGTTAACGAACATGCCAAGCCCAAAGACCAGAATGGTTGCATAGATATTCAGGAATATCATGGACGGGTCTTCGGCAAGGCTGGTTATTGTGCCAAATCCAAACAGGTGAATGCCTGCCGCCAACAGCATGATGGCCCCCATCACAAATCGTCCGCTTTGGCGGGTTTTGAAAAACAGATAGCCAAACACAAGCGTCGCGAGCCCCCCAGCCCCGGTCAATAATAGGCCAGCATCCTCGTCGGGCAGCTGGTTAAACGCTTCGATCGCGCCTCCCACACCCAACATGCCTGCGCCGATCAGCGCCGATGCCTGACCAAACATGTGCAACATGTCCCGGCCGCGCAGGATAAACACCCCCAGCCCCAAAAAGGCTGCGCCGGAAATGGCAACCACAAACGGGTCCGCCAGCCAAGCAACAAACCCCATGGCTGCCGCGATGATGCCGCCGCACAGCAATGCATTGATGATCAACCCAGTCATCAAATCCCGCGAACGCGATTTGATAATATCCGCTTGGGCCTGCGTTAATACGCCTTCGCCTACCAATGTTTCCGTTTGAATGACATGTGTCATGAAACTCTCCGATCCATAATGTGACCGTTTTAGCGAAAATATGAACGTTGTTCAAGTAAGGTTTTCCAGAAGCTCTGGACAGGCCTGCCCGGACCGCCTATCTGAATGATATGGCCAAGAAACCCGATAATACGAATTACAAAGTGATCGCCGAAAACCGGCGTGCGCGATACGATTATGCCATCGAGGACGATCTGGAAGTCGGGATTATCCTGATGGGATCAGAGGTAAAGTCGCTGCGTATCGGGCAATCCAACATCGCCGAGAGTTACGCTTCGGTTGAGGATGGGGAATTGTGGCTGACCAATTCGTATATTGCGCCTTACCAACAGGCGATGTTCCCACACGAAGAACGCCGCCGCCGTAAATTGCTGGTGTCAAAACGGGAATTGGCCAAATTGTGGACCGCGACCCAACGCAAGGGTGACACGCTGGTGCCGCTGGTGATGTATTTTAACGATCGTGGCAAGGTGAAGCTAAAGATCGCCATCGCCAAGGGTAAGAAAAACCATGACAAGCGGGCCTCTGATGCCAGCCGGGATTGGAACCGCCAAAAGCAACGCCTGCTAAAACAAGGCGGCTAAGGGCGCAGACGGGGAATAGTTGGTTTATTTCCCGCTAACCTT
The DNA here is from genome assembly GCF_040932005.1 of Aestuariibius sp. HNIBRBA575. Lineage (NCBI taxonomy): Bacteria > Pseudomonadati > Pseudomonadota > Alphaproteobacteria > Rhodobacterales > Paracoccaceae > Aestuariibius > Aestuariibius sp. HNIBRBA575. The sequence continues at coordinate 3,105,695 of NZ_CP162414.1, read as the reverse complement.
TGGTGCGACAATCTGTACACCCATTCCAGCGCAAGCATGTAACCGAGGCGAACGGCGCGAAATGTGTTCGTCTTTTGTACGGAATTGGGGGAACTCATGGGTCTTTTACCTATTATTATTCAGTTGGTCTCGGGTGCGGCTGGCGGGAACTTGATCGGTCGCGTGGCGGGTCAATTGAACGGCGGCAATATGCTGAACACCATTTTGGGCGCCGTTGGCGGCGTTGGGGCCAGCGGTCTGTTGGCTGGTGTGCTGGGCGGCGACGCAGCCGCGCTGGCAGATGATGCCGTGTCCGGCGGTCTGGATATTCAGGCGCTGATTGGTGCTGTTATCGGTGGCGGCGCAGGTGGCGCGGTTTTGGGTGGGGCCGGCGGCTTTATCAAAAACCTGCTGAACAAATCTGCATAGTTTAGGCGGTAACATTTTAACGCGTTTTATCGGGTGTCCCCAATCGGGCACCCGATTTTCGTTTCGGCTAAGTTTATCTGGCCAGAATGACCCGATGCGGCCTTGCATCCCCTTGCCACAGTGGCGTCTCAGGTTTAGGGACATTGCGAACCACAGCCTATCACCGCAGCCTCAAGAGGCCCCCATGTCCACTGTATTTCGTGATGATCCCAAAACACTCGTTTCAACGGCATGGCTTGCCGCGCATCTAAAGGATCCCGATATCCGGATTTTTGATGCGTCTTGGTATTTGCCGGATATGGGCCGGGATGCCGCCGCTGAATTCAAGGCCGGACATATCCCCGGCGCGCGGTTCTTTGACATTGATGAAATCAGCGATCACCGGTCGGAATTGCCCCACATGGTGCCCCCGGTTGAAAAATTCATGAGCCGGATGCGCGCCATGGGCGTGGGTGATGGGCATCAGATTATTGTCTATGACGGGCTGGGCATTTTTTCGGCAGCGCGCGTTTGGTGGCTGATGCGCCTGATGGGGCATTTTAACGTGGCAGTTCTGGATGGCGGATTGCCCAAATGGCAGGCCGAAGGCCGCATGATCACCGATCAGCCAGCCACCATTCGTGACCGCCACATGACGGTGATGCGCCAGAATGACATGGTCAAAGACGTCACACAGGTCGCCCACGCATCCAAACTGCAAAACTATGCCATCATTGATGCCCGACCTGCGCCACGGTTTCGCGGGGACGCGGTTGAGCCCCGCGAAGGCATGCGGTCAGGCCATGTGCCAAATTCGCAGAACGTCCCGTTTGGGGAATTGTTCAACGCCGACGGCACGATGAAAAACGACGCGGGGATCCGCGCGGCCTTTGAACAGGCGGGCGTTGATCTGAACAAACCCGCCATTACCACATGTGGATCGGGCGTCACGGCCGCGATCCTGTGTCTTGGACTGGAACGGATCGGGAAAACCGATCATGCCCTCTATGATGGCAGCTGGTCCGAATGGGGCATGTTCCCCGATCTTCCCATCGCAACCGGAGACGCGTGATGCTTGAAAATCTTCAGCAGCAACCAGCCGACAAAATCCTAGCTTTGATGCAATTGTACCGCGAAGACACGCGGGATCAGAAAATCGACCTTGGCGTCGGTGTCTACAAAGATGCCAGCGGCAACACGCCCGTTATGCGCGCGGTCAAGGCCGCCGAACGTCGTCTGGTCGATCAGCAAACCACCAAGGCCTATACCGGCCTGGCGGGTGATCCGGCCTTTGCTGACGCAATGATCGATCTGGTTCTGGGGGATGTGGTTGCGCGTGATCGCATCGCAGCCATCGCCACCCCCGGCGGGACGGGCGCGATCCGTCAGGCATTGGAACTGATCCGCATTGCCTCTCCGGATGCAAAGGTGTGGCTGTCTGACCCGACATGGCCAAACCACCCTTCAATTATCAAATTTCTGGGAATGCAAAGCGCAACCTATCGCTACTTTGATTCCGAAACATGCAACGTGAATTTCGATGGCATGCTGGCCGATCTGGAAAACGTCGCTGCAGGTGACGTGGTTCTGTTGCATGGCTGCTGCCACAACCCAACCGGTGCAAACCTGACGGCGGATCAATGGCCGCAAATGATCGCATTGTTGAAATCCAAAGGCGCGGTGCCGATGGTCGACATTGCCTACCAGGGCTTTGGCGATGGGCTGGACGATGACGCGGCCGCAACCCGTTTGGTGGCTGCCGGATTTGACGAAGTGCTGATCGCGGCGTCATGCTCTAAAAACTTTGGCGTGTACCGCGAACGGACCGGCATTCTGATGGCCATTGCGCGCGATCCAGAGCAAAAGGCATTGGCGCAGGCGAACCTGAATTTCCTGAACCGTCAAAACTATTCCTTTCCGCCGGATCACGGTGCGCGCGTGGTCACAACCATCCTGACCGACCCCGAATTGCGCGCCGATTGGGAAGCTGAGCTGGAAGAAACCCGTTTGGGCATGCTGGCGCTGCGTGAACAATTGGCGGGCGAACTGAAACGTTTGACCAATTCGGATCGGTTTGAATTTGTTGCAGATCACCGCGGCATGTTTTCGCGGCTGGGTGTTTCCCCCGAAGTGGTGGAACAGCTGCGCACAGAACACGGCATCTATATGGTGGGCGACAGCCGTCTGAACATCGCAGGGTTGAACGAACAAACCGTGCCTATTTTGGCCGCCGCTGTCGCTAAATCCATCTAAGCGACGCTTTGGAATGACAAAAGGCCGGTCACGCAATTGACCGGCCTTTTTTGTTGCCTGTTTTGGTGGTGCAAATTTTCCCGCCAAAGACGCCGCCGTCTAAAATGCAAAAAGCCCGGACAATGTTGCCCGGGCTCCTTTGTTTTTATGTCAGACGGCTTAGCCGTTGGTGAACTCAGGATAGGCTTCCATCCCCAGTTCGGACATGTCCAAACCGTTGATTTCTGCTTCTTCGTCAACCCGGATGCCCATGACTGCCTTCAGGATGTAGAACCCGATCGCAGAGACAACAAAGACAAAGATACCGATCGCGGCAAAGCCAACAAACTGAGTGACCAACTGTGCTGCAAAGCCAACCGTTTGTTCAACACCGTCGATGACAACAACTTCGCCAGCTTCGTCCAGCAATGGGGCTTGGGTGTTGATCGCTACGATCATTGTGCCCCAGAAACCCGCAATCAGGTGTACCGGGATCGCACCAACAACATCGTCGATTTTCAGCTTGTCCAGGAATGGAACTGCAAAGACGACGATGACACCACCGACGGCACCGATCCAGAGGCTTTCGAACAAGGAAGGCGCGAGCGGTTCAGCTGTGATGGACACCAGACCAGCCAAGGCGCCGTTCAGAACCATCGTCAGGTCGACCTTTTTGTACAGGGCTTGTGTCAACAGCAGGGCCGCAACCGCACCGGCCGACGCCGCCATGTTGGTGTTGGCAAAGATACGACCAACATCTGTGATGTCGCCAACAGTCCCCGCAGCCAGCTGCGAACCACCGTTAAAGCCGAACCAACCCAGCCACAGGATGAATGTCCCCAAAGTGGCAAGCGCCAGATTGGAACCGGGCATTGGGATTGTGCGGCCGTCTTTGTATTTACCGATCCGCGCACCAAGGATGATCGCACCAGCCAAAGCTGCGAAACCACCAGCGGCGTGAACCAAAGTAGAACCAGCGAAGTCAGAGAAGCCCATTTCGGACAACCAGCCGCCACCCCACTGCCAGGACGCTTCGATCGGGTAGATCAGGCCTGTCAGCACAACAACAAAGATCAGGAAGGGCCACAATTTGATGCGTTCGGCCAATGTGCCCGACACAATTGACGCTGTGGTTGCACAGAACATCAACTGAAAGAAGAAGTCAGACGCAACAGAGGCATAATCCAGGGACGCATCCGCAGCACCCAGACCAACCGGTTCCAACACCGTCGGAGAGAAGCCGCCCAAAACGCCCGGAATGATCCATTCGCCGGGATACATCAGGTTAAAGCCAACCAGCCAATACATAATGCCGGCCAGCGAAAACAGCGCGATGTTTTTGGTCAGCTGTGTGGTGACGTTTTTAGACCGCACCAGACCTGCCTCTAACATGGCAAAGCCAGCGGCCATCCAGAACACCAGAAAGCCACCCACAAGGAACAGCAATGTGGTCATGATATAGGGGCCGATTTCATCGAAACCGGGTGCCGCAGCCTCTTGGGCCAAAGCAAGGGTTGGCAGGGCCGTCATAGCACCAGCAACCGAAAGTGATTTAAGAAGTTTCATATCCGTTTCCCTCTTTTGGCGCGCTTTACAGCGCGTCCCCGTCGGTTTCGCCGGTACGCACACGCAGGGCGCTTTCGACATCCAGAACAAAGATTTTGCCGTCACCGATTTTTTCGGTCCGGGCGGTTTTTGAAATGGTGGCAACCACTTCGTCGGCCATGGCGGCTGGAACAACGATTTCCAGTTTCACCTTTGGCACAAAATTCACGGCGTATTCGGCGCCACGATAAATTTCAGTGTGACCTGATTGTGACCCAAAGCCTTTGACTTCGGTGACCATCATGCCGCGCACACCAATAGAAGTGAGCGCTTCGCGGACCTCTTCCAGCTTGAACGGTTTGATTGTTGCAATGATGAGTTTCACGACTATCCCCTTGCGGTTTTGGTGCGGTTTGATCCCTTGCGACCAAACGAAATGGCCGCGCTGGGGGCATCAAGGGCGCAGTCAGGGGCCATCGACAAGGTTTCGCTGCACCTGCAAAGTGCTTAATTCTGAGGATAACGCACAATTTTTGCACAAATGAGATTGTTTGCACAAAAATTAGGCGACCATGAAATCGCCTATTAACGTTTGAAGTCTCTCTACATTTGAGAATCGACCAGATAACATACGGCAAAAGAACCGGCCCAACATCAAAGCCGAAGTCACAGTCGCGAGCAGAATGCATGAGTGGAAATGGTAAAAAACGGCCTGCATTGGTCGCGGATCGTCGATATCCAAAGGCCGGGGCAAAACCCAAGGCCAAGCCAAAAGCCGCGACTGCGGCCAAGTCAAAGGCCAAAGCCACGCGAAAACCGGCCCGACGCAAAACGCCAAATCGTAAACCACGCGGGCCTATTCGGCGCGTTTTGGGATTCTTTGGCGGTATTCTGAGCTGGTTTTTTGGGCTAATCTGGGCGTTTTCCTGGCGGTTTGGGCTGGTCTTTGCCCTGATAATTGGCGTTTCCGTTGTTTATGTCGCGTCGACATTGCCAGCGGTGGATGAATTGGTGGATGGCCGCGCACGCGGGTCTGTGACCATGCTGGATCGCGATGGGGCCGTGTTTGCATGGCGGGGCGACCAATTCGGTGGAATGATCACCGCCGAAACCGTGTCGCCCCATTTGCGCAACGCTGTTATCGCCACCGAAGACAAACGGTTCTATGGCCATTTCGGCCTATCGCCACGTGGTATTGCATCCGCAGTGCGCATCAACCTGTCCGAAGGCCGCAGCCCATTGTCGGGGCATGGCGGGTCCACATTGACCCAACAAACGGCCAAATTGATCTGTTTGGGCGTGCCATTTGACCCAAACACTTGGGATAGCGAAACCGCCTATGAGGCCGATTGCCGGCGCACCACCCTGTGGCGCAAAGTGCGCGAAGCGATCTATTCGATGGCGATGGAGGTCACCTATACCAAGGATGAAATCCTGACCATTTATCTGAACCGCGCGTTTCTGGGGGCCGGATCACGTGGGTTCGAAGCCGCTTCGCAGCGTTATTTCGGGATTTCCGCCGCCAATCTGAATCCTCAACAATCAGCGATGCTGGCCGGTCTGCTAAAGGCGCCAACACGATATGCGCCCACCAACAATTGGCAGCGAAGCTGGGATCGCGGGCAAACTGTGATGCGTCTGATGAATGATCAGGGATTTATTACCGATGCCCAAGTGGCCGAGGGCAACGCCAATCCGCCCGTCCTGTCAGAAGCCGCAGAGGCGCGTGTTGGCGGATATTTTGCCGATTGGGTCATGTCGACGGGGCCTGAATTCTTCACCCGCGACACAACCGAAGACGTGATCATCCGCACCACATTGGATCAACGCATTCAGGACGCCACCGAAGAGGCGGTGACTTATATCTTTGATAACCGGGTGCGCGCCGGGTCAGAAGCACAGGCCGCCGTGGTTGTTATGTCTGCCGATGGGGCCGTGCGCGCCATGGTCGGGGGGCGTGACATGCGGGTTTCGGGCGCGTTCAATCGGGCCACACAGGCATCCCGCCAAACAGGATCGTCGTTCAAACCGTTTGTCTATGCCACGGCCTTGGAATTAGGCAGTTCAGCCTATGACATTGTGATGGACGAACCCTATTGCCTGAACGTGCCGGGATCGGGCGAATGGTGCCCGAAAAACTACACCCGTGAATTCCGTGGGCCTGTGTCATTGGTGGATTCACTGGCGTCGTCGCTGAACGTTCCCGCGGTGCGTTTATCCGAACAGGTGGGGCGTGAAAATGTGCGTACCGTGGCAAACCAATTTGGCATCGATTCCACATTGGTCGAAGGTCCATCACTGGCGCTGGGCGCGTCGGAAAGCACGCTGTTGGAAATGAGCGGCGCCTATGCGGGCATTCTGAACGGTGGGTCCGCCGTGGCGCCCTATGGGTTGGTCGAACTGCGCCTTCAGGGGGATGACGCGCCGTTGATGGGGACCAGTGGCGGTATCCGTGAACGGGTGATCCGCCGCGAAGCCGCAGAAGAGCTGATCTGGATGATGCATCGTGTGGTCGAGGTCGGGTCAGGGCATCGCGCCCAGATCGAAGGCTGGGAAATTGCCGGGAAAACCGGGACAACACAGGCAGCGCGGGATGCGTGGTTTATTGGGTTTACCGCTGATTACGTGGTTGGCGTGTGGATGGGCTATGATGACAATACGCCGCTAACGGGCGTTACCGGGGGGGGATTGCCCGCCGAAATCTGGCACGAAACCATGAAACGGGTGTTGTCAGGTGTCCCGGCGCGGCCCTTGCCGATGCGCGTGCCACGACCACCGGAAAACGTGACGCCGACGGATTCTGTGGCGGATGATGTGCTAAATGACGTGTTGCGCCAGCTGATGGAACAGCAATAGCTAGTCGCTGACGGTTTGTTCGCCTTCGGGCTGATCATCCGTCAGCGGTGTTTCTGGTTTGGCGCAATTGTCATACTGAAACGCATAGCCGTTCCAGATCATGATGATGTTATCGTCTTCGCCTGCGGCGCGCATCACCATGGCGCGTTCCGTCCAGCTTTCGTCTTCGCCGGTGCAGACCATCGTATAAAGGGTAGCATGCATGTCCACGACCGATACAGGCCGGGTCATGCGACATTGCAATTCCACCCCATGGAAAATGCCATCGTCGATTTGGATCGCACCGCCATCAACCCCAACCAGCCCACAATTTGCATTGGCCGACTGGCGATAGGTCCCATCATACGGGGACGCCGCCGCCAAGCCGGGCAAAATAGCAAGCAGGAGAGCCGCTTTAGACATTGCGCAGGTCAGAAATCAGCGCGTCAATATCGCCCCCGCGACGGTCCAGCATCGCGCCAATTTCGGTGCGCTCGGACAGCAGCATATTCACGCCTTCGATGATGATGTTGAAAAACACCGGATGACCGGGACGGTCGGATACGTGGAAATCCACCCGAAACGGGGCCTTGTTGCGCAATGTGGTCAGGGTTTGGACCTCAATGTAATTGCTGACATTGCTGGCGCCCTGCACCACGATTTGACCACCGGCAAATTCACGGAACCGGCGGCCATATTTGCGCGCGATATAGCCGTTGAACGCCTCGGTAAAGGTGCGAATTTGCGTGGATGAGGCGCTGCGACGGTCATTGCCCAACGCAAAGGCGGCGATATAAGCTGTGTCGCCGTAATCGCGGAAAATACCTTCGAAACTGCGGATCATTGACGCTTCGGATCGGCCCGAACTGATCACCGCGTTGATGTCATTTACAGCCCGATCCACCAGCGTTTCCGCCTGAGAATTGGACAGGGCAAAGGCCTTTAATGGGGCGAGCGCGGCTGTGCCAAAGACGATGGCAGATGCAAAAAATGAGCGACGGGATAACAAGTGGGTCATTCGAACAAATCCAGATCGAGATCCGCAAAGGGATCAATTGCGTTAGTCTCTAATTGGGTATCAACAGATGTATCGCCAAGCTCAAACCGGCGATTTTGCAAATAAAGAAGCCGTGATTGGGCGTAACTGTCGGCGCTGTCATATAAAACAGAGTCGATCGTGTCGCCAAATTCGCCGCGCGAAATCGCCAGATCGGCCACTTTGGCACCCGTGGCAGCGGTCGATACATCGGGATGGCCAAACCGTGACAATGGATCAATCACCAGATCGACAATTTTGCCAGCCGCGTCTCGTTCGGTTGATGGGCCATAGCCGGGCAATTCGATAAACGCCCCCTCTTGGACGCCCCAGACATGCAGGGTTTCGCCGAAATCGGTGCTTTCTTCTTCTAGGCCGATCGCACTTGCGGGATCAAACAGCCCACCAATGCCAACGATTGTATTGACGAACAGGCGCATCGTATTGGTGCTGGCGCCGCCAATATCGCCTTGTAGGGCGCCATTTACGATCATTCCGGGCAGCGAAATGTTATCGGCAAAGTTCGCAACAGGTTCACGAATTTCCATAGGCAATGCAGCGGTGGCCTGACCGGCGGGCCGCAACACGGCTGTGTCCAATTGTTTGTTGAACGCATGCACGGATCGGTTCGTGTCTTCGAACGGATCATTAAATTCGGCACCGGGTTGCGGGGCTGTGCAGGCACTAAGGCCTGCCAGCAAAACCAGTGACATTGTTACAGGGCGATAACCTGAGCGGAGATAAGACAAGACGGACAAGGGCAGATTCCGGAACTATAAATTTCAGCACACACATAAGCATGCAAAAAACGTTGACCAGAGGGTACGGTTTTTGGCATCGCTAGCGTGGCCATTGTGAAACACTCTATTTAAGGTCAACATGCCACAATATATTTAGGCAAACAATTTTAGCGGGCGGAAAAACGCGCATGGCGCAACAAAATACGATTGATACCACTGTGGGCACAGAAGAGCTTCGTGCTGCCCGCGCTCAGAGCCGTGGCCTATTTTGGGCCGTTGCGGTGTTTAGTTTCTTTGTGAACATGCTGATGCTGACCGGGCCTCTTTACATGTTGAATGTTTATGACCGGGTTTTGGGGTCGCAATCGCGCGAAACGTTGATTGCGTTGACTGTGCTGGTGACGTTCCTGTTTTTGATGATGGGCATTCTGGATTATGTCCGTGGCCGCGTCATGGGCCGCGTCGGGGCACAGTTTCAGGCGAAAATGGACCGCCGGGTTTTTGCCGCGGTGATGCGCGCCAGCAGCGAAGGCCGCGCGGTCAAAGAATCCATGTCAGGTCTGTCGGATCTGCAGGGGGTGCAACGCATGCTGACATCGCCCGCTTTGATGGCGTTGTTTGACTTGCCCTTTGCACCGCTGTTTTTCGTCGGCATCTATATTTTTCACCCGTCGCTGTTTGTGCTGGGGATCGTGGGCGCGATTTTGTTGGTGTGTTTTGCGTTTTTCAACCAATGGGCCAGCAGACGCCCGTTGGAAACGGCGAACCAAACCACATTGCGGGCAGAATTGTTTGGCAATCAGGTCCGTGACGAATCCGAAATGGTGCAATCCTTGGGGATGCGCAACGCGACGTTTGACCGGTGGCAGATCGCGCGGGAAAAGTCCTTGGATGCCAGCATCAGTGCGGGGGACATTTCTGGAACCTTCACCACATTGACCAAAACATTCCGGCTGTTTTTGCAGTCCGCGATGCTGGGATTGGGCGCGTATCTGGTGTTGCAGGGCGAAATGACGCCGGGCGCGATGATTGCCGGGTCGATTTTGCTGGGCCGGGCATTGGCGCCGGTGGAAATGTTGATCAACCAATGGCCTATCATGCAGCGCGGTCGCGAAGGTATGGCCAATCTGGCGGTCCTGTTGTCGTCCATTCCACCCGAAGTGCCGCGCACTGATTTGCCCAAACCCAAAGCCATTCTGGAAGCCAACCAAGTCACGGTTGTTCCGCCGGGCGAACAACAGGCGTCGCTGCGTGTGGTTAGTTTTCGGCTGGAGCCGGGACAGGCTGTGGGCGTGATCGGAACCTCTGGTTCTGGGAAATCAACACTGGCGCGCGCCATCACGGGCGTCTGGCAACCCGCTGGGGGTAAAATCCGGTTGGATGGGGCCGCGCTGGATCAATACGAACCGGATATTCTGGGCTCCCATGTTGGGTATTTGCCGCAGCGCGTGCAGTTGTTTGACGGAACCATCAAGGACAATATCGCGCGTATGTCGCTCACCCCTGATGATGCCGAAGTGATCAAAGCCGCGCAACGCGCTGATGCCCATGACATGATCCTGAAATTGCCCGACGGGTATGACACACGGGTATCCGCATTTGGCGGGCGGTTGTCGGGCGGGCAAATCCAGCGGATCGGATTGGCGCGGGCCATGTATGGTGATCCGGTGGTTCTGGTGCTGGATGAACCCAATTCGAACCTCGACAATGAGGGGTCATTGGCGTTGAACAAATCCATCAAGACGTTGAAAGCAGAAGGAAAATGCATCCTGATCATGGCGCATCGCCCTGCTGCCATTCAGGAATGTGACCTGTTGCTGATGTTGGAAAACGGCGGGCGCCGGGCGTTTGGGCCCAAGGAACAGATCCTAAAGGAAATGGTGCAAAACCACGCTGAAATTCAAAAAACACCCGGCACAGGGGGGGTCGCATAATGGAAGGTCAAAAACAAACCTGGTCCGCGAAACGCCCTGTCACGATTGGTGTTTTGGCGTTGCTGATTTTGCTTGGGGGGTTCGGCGTTTGGGCCGTGTCCGCGCAAATTTCCGGCGCGATCATTGCCTCTGGCAAAGTAGAGGTCGACCGTAACCGTCAGATCATCCAGCATCCTGATGGCGGGGTGGTGGCCCAAATCAACGTCGACGAAGGCGATGTGGTTGCCAAAGGTGACGTTCTGATCCGCCTCGAAGGTGACAGTCTGGTGTCTGAACTGGCCATCGTTGAAGGGCAATTGTTCGAAATTCTGGCGCGTATGGCGCGATTGCGTGCGGAACGCGACGGCGATGACATGCTGAATTTTTCGCAGGTTCTATTGGACCAAGACGCCAGCTCGGTCGCGGATTTGATGGCAGGGCAGGAACGCCTCTTTGCGGCCCGGGCCGACGGCGAAGCGCAAGAAAAGGCGCAATTGGAACGTCGATTGGTTCAAATTGCTGATCAAATCACCGGAATTCAGGCACAACAGGCCGCGTTGAACGTGCAGGCCGATTTGATTGCGCAGGAATTGTCGGACCAACAATCCTTGTTGGATCGTGGATTAGCGCAGGCATCGCGGGTATTGGGATTGCAACGTGAACAGGCCAGCCTCGCAGGGCGACAAGGTGAATTGACCGCCGCTGTGGCACAAGCTGAAGGCACAATCACCCAAATTGAGATCGAAGTGATCAAAATTGAAACGGCCCGCCGCGAAGAAGCGATTTCGCAGCTGCGGGATCTGCAATACGAAGAATTGCAATTGCAGGAACGCCGCAACGAATTGCAACGCCGGTTGGACAGATTGGACATCACCGCCCCGGTATCGGGGGTGGTTTACGGGATGCAAGTCTATGCAGAACAATCCGTTTTGCGCCCTGCCGACACGGTTCTGTATCTGGTGCCACAGGATCGCCCATTGGTGATTGCCGCACAGGTCAACACAATCGACGTGGATCAAATCCATGTGGGTCAGGCCGTGTCGCTGCGGTTTTCGGCCTTTGATCAGCGGCACACCCCGGAACTATATGGCGAAGTCATCGCCGTTTCACCGGACGCGTTTCAGGATGACGTGTCCCGGATCAGCTATTATCGCGCGGAAATCATCCTAAATGACGGTGAGTCCGACCGACTGCCCGAAGGATCCGTGATCATTCCGGGGATGCCGGTCGAAACATTTATCCGAACCATGGACCGCACGCCGCTTGATTATTTTGTGCGCCCCTTGGCGACGTATTTTAATCGTGCATTTCGTGAAAACTAACCGATCTGAGTGATTGTTAATTGCCCCATTCGCCGCTAGCGTCGGCAAAAATATCGGAGAGTGATCATGACCGGAACTATTGAAGCTCAGTTGGCGAAATTGGGCGTGACTTTGCCCGAAGCGGCGGCCCCGGCTGCCAATTATGTACCGTTTGTTCAACTGGGTGACATCGTTTACGTGTCCGGCCAGATTTCCATGAAGGATGGCGCGCTGATCACTGGAAAAGTGGGCGAAGATCTGAGCGTCGAAGATGGCGTTGCCGCTGCTAAAACCTGTGCAATCAATCTGTTGGCACAGGTCAAAGCAGCGTGTGACGGGGATTTGGACCGTCTGGTACGGGTTGTAAAGCTGACTGGATTTGTGAATTCGACCGCGGATTTCACGGACCAGCCCAAGGTGATCAATGGCGCGTCCGATTTCTTGGGTGAAGCACTGGGAGAGGCGGGGCGTCACGCGCGTTCCGCTGTCAGCGCGGCGGCCTTACCATTGGGTGTCGCGGTGGAAATCGAAGGAATGTTCCAAGTCAAATGACCTTGCCTGTTGCCTTTTTGAATCGGCCCATTGCCCACCGAGCATTGCATGACATTGCCGCGCAACGCCCTGAAAATTCGCGCGCGGCCATTGCGGCTGCGATTGCGGGCAATTACGGGATCGAAATCGACCTGCAACTGTCACAGGATGGCGTTGCAATGGTGTTTCATGATTACGATCTGCGGCGGCTGACATCCCAAACAGGGGCCATTGCCCGACATACGGCCGCTGAATTGGCAGCGATCCCGCTCAAACATTCCGACGAAGGCATTCCGACATTGACGGAAATCCTGAACTTGGTTGCGGGGCAAGTTCCCATGTTGATCGAATTAAAGGATCAGGACGGGGCGATGGGGGCCAATGTCGGCGCTTTGGAACAGGCGACGGCGGATGCATTGGCCGATTATTCCGGGGATGTTGCGGTGATGTCGTTTAACCCGCATTCGGTGGCGCGCATGGCCGAACTTTGCCCGGACATTCCGCGGGGGATCGTGACGTCGGCCTATTTGCCCCAGGATTGGCCCACCGTTCCGGCCGCAACGCGGGATCGGCTGCGCGGCATTCCAGATTTGGGGCGCACGCAATCCTGTTTTATCAGCCACGAAGCCAATGATCTAAGCAGTTCACGGGTGGCTGAAATCAAAGAGGCCGGTTTGAAAGTTTTCTGTTGGACCATCCGGTCGGCAGATGCGGAAAAAGGGGCCCGTCGGATCGTGGATAACGTCACTTTCGAAGGGTATCTGGCTTGATCCAATGGCCTGGTCCCCTACCTGTTTGAAATGACAGATCAACCCATTGAAATCACGCTGCAGACCTCTATCGCTCAAATCGGAGCGCAAGACTGGGATGCCTGCGCATGTCCAGAGGCGCAAAACGGACGGCCCTTTGATCCGTTTACGACCTACCGATTTTTACAGGCACTGGAACAAAGCGGTTCTGTCGGGCCGGGCACGGGATGGGATCCACGGTATTTGACGGCGCGCAAAAACGGTGTGTTGATCGCTGTAGCGCCGCTTTATGCGAAATCCCATTCGCAGGGGGAATATGTGTTTGATCACAATTGGGCCCATGCGCTGGAACAAGCGGGCGGGCGCTATTACCCCAAATTACAGGTGGCCGTGCCGTTTACCCCTGCCACGGGGCGCCGGTTTTTAACCCGTCCGGGCTTTGAAGCCGCAGGTATGGGCGCGTTGGTGCAGGGGATGGTGCAAATCGCGGCGGATAATCAACTGTCATCCGCCCATATTACATTTTGCACCAAAGCAGAGGCCTTGGCGGGGGCAGAAATGGGGCTATTGCACCGTGTGTCGCAACAGTTTCACTGGCAAAACGATGAATACAAAGATTTCGACGCGTTTCTAGCGACGCTATCCAGCCGCAAACGCAAGGTGATCCGGCGTGAACGCGCCGGGGCGTTGGATTTTGACGGTGACATTGTTCAGTTGACGGGCGATGATATCCAACCACATCATTGGGATGCGATGTGGGCGTTTTATCAGGATACCGGGGGCCGCAAATGGGGCACACCTTATTTGACACGCGCGTTTTTTGATCTGGTTCACGCTGATATGCGTGACGATGTGTTGCTGGTATTTGCCCAACGCGACGGTGTGCCCTTTGCCGGGGCGATGAATTTTATCGGACGGGATGTTTTGTATGGCCGTTATTGGGGCTGTCAAACGCATGTGCCGTTCCTGCACTTTGAAATCTGCTATTATCAGGCGATTGATTTTGCCATTCGCAACGGGCTGCGGCTGGTCGAAGCAGGCGCGCAGGGCGAACACAAATTGGCGCGGGGGTATTTGCCGGTCGCGACCCATTCCCTGCATTGGATCGGGGATGCTGGATTTCGCGATGCCGTGGCGCAATATCTGGACGCAGAACGTGACGCCATAACCGAAGAAATCGAGGTTCTGACCTCTTATGGTCCGTTCAAAAAGGAAAACAGGGAGGATCACCAATGAGTGAAAAAATAACCGCAGAAGCTTTGAACGCATTGCTGGGAAATGGTTGGGTCAAAGGTGAGGACCAAATTTCGATCTCAAAATCGTTTGAGTTCAAAAACTTTATCGAAGCGTTCGGATTTATGACCCGCGTGGCCATGTGGGCGGAAAAATGGAACCATCACCCGGAATGGTTCAATGTCTGGAACCGGGTCGATGTGACCTTGACCACCCATGATGATGGCGGGCTCAGCATGTTGGACGATAAAATGGCGCGCAAAATGGATCAATTGTCAGCCCAGTAAACGGAGCGGCAATGTCATTGATGTGATGGGAATGGAATTGGTTTCCCGTCACTCACTGTATAGGTTTGGGGCCACGGGGCCGGATAAGGAAAATCAGGATGGCGCATTTTGTTGTGATCGGTGCAGGGCAGGCGGGGGCATCTTTGGTCGCCAAATTGCGCGCCGAAGGGTTTGATGGCCAAATCACTTTGATTGGTGCCGAACCTGTGCCCCCTTATCAGCGTCCCCCCCTGTCCAAAGCCTATCTATTGGGCGACATGGAACAGGCGCGCCTGTATCTGCGCCCACAGGATTGGTATGCGCAAAACGACATTACATTGCATCTAGACACCCGTGTTGTGTCGATCGACGCTACGCGCAAAACCATTTTGCTAAGTTCCGGTGAAAACCTGAACTATGATGAACTGGCCCTGACCACCGGGTCCCACCCACGGATGTTGCCCGCAGCGATTGGCGGCAATTTGAACGGTGTTTATGCGGTGCGCGACCTAAAGGATGCCGATGCGATGGCCCCCGAATTTGGTCCGGGGCGGCATGTGCTGATCATTGGTGGCGGCTATATCGGGCTAGAAGCCGCGGCCGTTGCCGCCAAAAAGGGCCTGAAAGTCACGTTGGTTGAGATGGCCGACCGGATTTTGCAGCGGGTCGCCGCGCCTGAAACATCCGATTTTTTCCGCGCGCTTCATGTCAAACATGGGGTTGATATCCGCGAAGCTGTTGGGCTGGAACGCCTGACCGGGGTGGAACGGGTCACCGGCGCGGTTTTGACCGATGGCACAGAGCTGGAAATTGATTTTGCCATTGTCGGAGTGGGCATAACCCCTGCATCGATCCTAACGGAAAGTGCGGGTCTGACCCTAGATAACGGGATTGCCACGGATGAATTTGGCCGCACCAGTGACGCCCATATCTGGGCGGCAGGGGATTGCGCGTCCTTCCCCTATCGCGGTCAACAAATGCGGCTGGAAAGCGTCGGTAACGCCATCGATCAGGCGGAAATCGTGGCGCAAAACATGATGGGGCGATCGGTTTCTTATCTGCCCAAACCCTGGTTCTGGTCGGATCAATATGATTGCAAGCTGCAAATCGCCGGGCTGAATGTTGGCTATGACGCTGTTTACGTTCGTAAAACCGCTGATGACGCTGTGTCCCACTGGTATTATCGCGAGGATGAACTGTTGGCGGTGGATGCGATGAATGACCCGCGCAACTACATGATCGGCAAACGTCTGATCGAAGCAGGCAAAAGCCCGGCACCGTCTGTGATCACCGATCCTGCAACCGATATGAAGGCGTTGCTACGCGCATGAGGATCATCGCAGGGCAACATCGGGGCATCGCGCTTGCCTCTGTCGGCAAAGGTGACGCGGGCGCGCATCTGCGTCCCACATCTGATCGGGTCCGCGAAAGCCTGTTCAGCGTGTTGGTTGGCTATGGCATGCCCGGCGATGCGCGTGTTTTGGATCTGTTTGCAGGGACAGGTGCGTTGGGGCTGGAATCCCTGTCGCGCGGGGCCGCGCATGTCACATTTGTCGATGATGGCCGGGTTGCGCAGCGGCTGATCCGGGAAAACATCGCCAAATTGCGCCGCGAAGCAGATTGCAGCTTGGTGGCGCGAAACGCGCTGAAATTGGCGGCCAATTCCGGCGCGGCGTTTGATCTGGTTTTCCTTGATCCCCCCTATGGCAAAGGCTTGGGTGCCAAGGCATTGCTACATGCGCGACAACATGGCTGGATCGCGGATAATGCCTTGATTGTGTTCGAGGAAAACGCACCACAAGATGCCCCAGCCGGTTTTGATATCCTAGAACAACGTCGCTATGGCGACACGCATATTACCTTGATGGAGCCAACAATATGATCCCGAAACTGGTGATTTTTGATTGCGACGGTGTGTTGGTGGATACCGAAGGCCCCGTCAGTGACATCATCGCCAGCAGCCTGACCCGCTATGGGTTGCCCGTTAGCGGGGCAGAGTGTCAGGACCTGTTCATCGGTGGCACGATGCAAGGTGTCTATCATGAGGCCAAGTCGCGCGGGGCCACTTTGCCGGACACGTGGGTCGATGACATTTACCGTCAGATGTTTGATCGGCTGCAGCAAGGCGTGCCAACCATCGCCGGGGTGATGGAATTGATCGACCAACTCGAAGAGCGCGGTGTTTCGATCTGGGTGGCGTCAAATGGACCAATGCAGAAAATGCAATATTCGCTGGGGCCAACCGGGCTATGGGACCGGTGGGCAGGGCGGATATTATCGCGTGAAAATCACGCGCCCAAACCAGCGCCGGATATGTTGACCTTTGCCTTGCAACAAACCGGTATCGACATCCGCGATGCGGTGATGATTGACGACAGCCCGACCGGATGTAAATCGGCCCAAGCGATTGGCATGCGGTGTATCGGATTTGCCGAACGCGGTCAGGATGCTGATTTGCGTGCAGTTGGCGCAGAGGTCGCCCATACGATGGACGACGTCAGCGCATTGTTAGGTCTGGATCAGTAGGCCCAGATCAGTAGGCCCGGATCAGTAAGTAGGATGGAACGTGCCGGTTGGCGACAGGGTAAAGATATCAAACCCATCCGCCGTCACCCCAATGGAATGTTCAAATTGCGCTGATAGGGATTTGTCCCGCGTCACGGCGGTCCAATCATCGGCCAGAACCTTGGTTTCGGGACGGCCCAGATTGATCATCGGCTCAATCGTGAAAAACATGCCCTCTTCTAGGGTTGCACCTGTGCCGGGGCGGCCATAATGCAGCACGTTCGGCGGTGAATGAAACACCCGTCCCAGCCCATGCCCGCAGAAATCGCGCACAACAGACATGCGCTGACTTTCGGCGTAGGTTTGGATGGCGTGGCCGATATCGCCAAATGTATTGCCGGGTTTAACGGCCTCGATGCCCTTCATCAGCGCATCATGGGTCACTTGGATCAACCGTTCTGCACGGCGGTTGGGTTTGTCGCCCGCCACATACATGCGGCTGCTGTCACCAAACCATCCATCCTTGATGACGGTCACGTCGATGTTCAGGATATCGCCATTCTTTAGCTTTTTGTCACCGGGAATGCCGTGGCACACCACGTGATTGACGCTGATACAGCTGGCATGGGCGTAGCCTTTGTAGCCGATCGTGGCGGATTTGGTGCCGTATTCGGTGACTTTGGCGGTGATGATCCGATCGATTTCACCGGTGGATTGGCCGGGAAACACGTGTTCGGCGATTTCATCCAGAATGCGCGCGGTCACAGCCCCGGCGGCATGCATTCCTGCAAAATCACCATCTTCGTAGATGCGGATGCCATCACGGGTCAGTCGGCCTTTGGGTTCGTCCACGGGTCAAATCCTTTGTTCGTTAAACCCCAGATAAGTCAATCTGCGCCGCTGTTCCAGACCTGTGCGTCAAACGAAAGGGATTGGTTTGCATAAATGGCTGAACTCTGGCGTGATTTCCGTGTCATAGCACAGAATTTCTACACCCTTTTGTTGCGCCGTTTTCAGGGCATTGGCGTAAACCGGGTCGATATCTGCGGCAACACTGACCTGAACGCAATCGGTGCGTTGCACCAGAAACAGCATCACGGCACGATGGCCTTGGGCGACCATATCAGTCAGTTCGGCCAGATGTTTGGTGCCGCGCGCAGTGACACTATCGGGAAACTCGGCCAGCCCCGGTTGGCGGGACAGGGTGACGGATTTGACCTCGACATAGGTCGTGTCCCCGAGCAGAAAATCAATGCGGCTGTTTTGCCCATATTTTACCTCTGGCCGGATCGGGCCCAGACCTGCCAATTCGCAAATGCGTCCGGCGTTTAAGGCGTCGTGAACGATCCGGTTGGCCGCGCCGGTGTCAATTCCGACAAACCCGTCGTCAAATTCAACCAATCGCCACCCCCAATTCAGCTTTTTCTTGGGGTCATCATTGGGTTCCAGCCAGACTTTGAGGCCGGGTTTCTTTAATCCCATCATCGAGCCGGGATTGGGGCAATGGGCCTTTATCACTTGGCCATCGTCCAGTTCGACATCCGCCAAAAAGCGCATATATCGACGGATCAAGTGGCCGGAAACCAAGGGGTGGGAATAGTTCATAGGGATGCATACCCCGCCCATAAGGTTTGGGAAAGTGGCGCGTTGTTGAATGCCGCAAAGCTTTGACTCCATGCAGCGTTTTTTCTGCATCCGATCAACGGCCCACGTCATGCAATTCTAGCCTAAACGTCGAGCATTTCTGACCCAAACCGGCCATTGGATGAGATCAACATCAATGCCCGATATGCGGGACAAAGGGTGCATTCGCTACGGTCATGCCAAGGTCTGCTTTGAAGTGCATTGTCAGATCCATGTCTTCTTACCAAAATTGCTTTGCGCTCACTCAACGCTGACGTCACTCCTCGTAAAAGTTAAACACCATTGCCCCAGCTTGTTCCCTCAAAGGGATAAGGGCGGCATATGCGGAACATCCGTAAAATTGCTCGGCAATATCCATGTCGGGAAATCGGAAGACGCCTGTCACGTGCGACTGCTTTTGATCGCCAAGAAGGGTTTTGATATAGTTACCTCTGACGATGACTTCAGCGCCATACTCCTTCATGATCGGGGCGGCGGCTTCTGCATATTCCTGCATTTTCTTTGCATCTCTGATTTCGGCGAAAGCAACGTTTAGTACGGTCATGAAGTTCTCTCTTTCTCACTTAGGCCCAATTGGGTTGATTGTACTGGCAATGCTGTAATTTTCTTGAGTTGGGCCGCCAAATGAGCCTTTTCTTCGGGGCCAATCACGGCACTGATCATGCGTTCCGAAGTCACCTTTACATCCCCTGCTGCCCGTTTCAGCGCGTAACCTTTTTCAGTTAACGATAGCAGGCGCACCCTCCCGTCAGTAGTAGATTTCCGCTGTTCTAAGTAGCCGCTGTCTATCAACTCTGAGAGGGTAACAGAGGCCGCTTGCTTGGAAACGCCAGCCAGTTCTGCAAGATCGATTGCTCGTATTGATTTCTTATTGAAAACAGCAATAAGACGGGCTTGGGATGCGGTAACATCGCTGAAGCCCAGCTCTCGGACCGTCTGGACCGTCATTGCGTGGTACACATCAAACGCTGTCTTAAGAAGCCAACCGATGTTGTGATCGATGTCGTTTTCTTTGTTTGAACCCATTTCAAGTCCCCATTTTTATCACACTCTACGGCGTCACAACGGATATAGTCAATGCATTGACTATATCCGTTGTGACGGTTACCGATATGACCGTATTCAAAAAGGGCGTTTGCGGATGACAAACATAAATGACTGCATATTTTGCAATCTGGACGCACAATTTGTCGTGGCAGAGAACCAATTTGCCATCGCGATACGTGACAAATTCCCAGTGAAACCGTTGCATACCCTTATCATCCCAAAACGGCACACATGCGATGTTTTCGACTGCACGGCCGCTGAACGAGAGGCAATGCACACCCTAGCAGTTGCGTGCTTGGACGCGTTGAGGCGCGAAGATCCAGCAATTGAAGGGGTTAACTTTGGCCACAATATTGGTGAAGTCGCGGGACAGAAAATCTTCCACACGCATTTGCATCTCATACCGCGGCGTAAGGGAGACTTCGCACCCCCTCCTGCGAGGGGTGAAGCATGACGAAGCCCTTAGAAATTTGTCTATTTAGGCACGGAGAAGTCGAATTTGACAAATGGGCCTGGTCTAGTGCGTCAAGCCTTCGGGCGCTGGTCGAGCACTACGACTCACAACAAATCATCCTCCCACCAACTACGCCCCCTCCGGCAAACCATTTCGAAGTCGTAGTTTGTAGCTGTCTGCCGCGCAGCATATCATCAGCAAAGACACTATTTCAGCGGTATGACCGTTCTGATGAATTATTCCGCGAAGCTGAATTGCCTAACCTGCCGCCGCTTCCACTCAAACTCCCGGCCATAATATTGTTCGTGATTGCTCGCATGATGTGGAGATGCGGTGCTGAGGAGAACTGTGAAAGTTATGCCGCCTTCAAAGGACGCGCAAAAGACGCAGCACGAGAGCTGGTTGGAATTGCTGAGACCAACACAAACGTGGCATTTGTCGGCCATGGACTTATCAATTTTTTCATCGCTCAAGAACTACTTCAGCTAGGATTTGAAGGACCAAAGGCTCCGATCCGCGAGCACTGGGCAGGCCCGTGTATTCGATAGACTGCCCTTAGCCGCCATTTGTCGTCACCGCAGCATCGGTTGAAATGGGCTCAAACCGGACATTCGCTGCAATTTGCTCGAATGTCCGGTTTTAGGCGTTTGGGTCAGTTTATGACGCTTAGGCCAGAGTTATCTGACGTCTCACACGAGTTGCGGGCCGCCAAACCACCGCCACCGGTCGCCCATCCTGCGAGAGTGACTGATCATGAGGATTGATTATTGCTTGGTCATTTGGTCCACCCAATAGGCGGGTCGGGTTTTTGGTTTCAGATTGACCCGGTTCTTGGCAGTTCCTATCTGTAGGTAGGCAATCACAAAGGCGTGCCCAAATGAGCCAGAACGAAACAGCAATCAAAATAATGGATATCGCTGAACGCATGGCGCGGGTCGGTGGGTATCATGCGTTTAGTTTTCGCGAAATTGCCGCTGAAATCGGAATAAAATCGGCCAGTGTGCATTATCATTTCGCCAACAAAGAAACACTGGGGGCCGCGATTGCTGATCGGTACACTCAGCGGTTTATGGCTGCGATTGGTGCGCCAGATGATGCCACGCCTGATGTGATGCTGAACAGATATGTGCAGGTGTATCGCGGCGCCCAACTTGAGGATGAATTGATGTGCCTTTGTGGGATGTTTGGGGCCGAAATTCGGTATCTTCCTGCGTCCGTCGCCGCTAAAACTAGGGATTTCTTTCGCCAAAACTTGGCGTGGTTGACTGCCGTTTACACACGGCAGGGCGATGATGCGCACACAGCCGCCAAAAACGCCGAAACGCTGATCGCAACCCTAGAAGGCGCGATGATTTTGTCACACAGCATGGATGATCCAGAGGTGTTTCAAAACATCACCCAAGATTTGACCTGAGGATTTATGCCCCAGCGTCGCACCGGGTTGTGGCGGCGCGTGGGGGCTGTATCCTGCAGCCACAAATTCGGAGGTTCACCATGTCTAACCCTAGTGCTGCGATGATTGTGATCGGGGATGAAATCCTGTCGGGGCGCACGCGGGATGCGAATATGCACCATCTGGCTGGCGCGCTGACCGAAAAGGGCATTGATCTGCGCGAAGTGCGCGTTGTCAGTGATGATCCGGGGGCCATTGCGGATGCCGTCACGGCGCTGCGCAGCCGGTTTGACCATGTGTTTACCACTGGGGGCATCGGCCCGACCCATGACGATATCACCGCCGATTGTGTTGCCGCTGCCTTTGGGGTGCACGTGGGTGTGCGCGATGATGCCCGCGCCCTGTTGCAGGCCCATTATGATCGATCTGGTCAGGACCTGAACCAAGCCCGTTTGCGCATGGCCCGCATTCCGGACGGGGCGGTTTTGATCGACAATCCCATCAGCACGGCACCGGGATTTAGTCTTGAGAATGTGCATGTTATGGCCGGCGTGCCCAATATTTTTCAGGCCATGTTGGCGGGGCTTTTGCCGCGTTTGACCGGCGGGGCGCCCCTGTTGTCACAGACATTGCGAGTCGAAAGAGGAGAAGGCGACATCGCCGGGCCATTTGCCGCCTTGGCTGAGGAATTTACCGATCTCAGCTTTGGATCTTATCCCTTTACGCATAACGGGATTTACGGGTCCAATCTGGTGGTGCGGGGCACGGATGCATCCCGGCTTGATGCGGCGATGGTGCGTTTATCCGAGGTTTTTGCATGAGCCAGCCCAGCATTGGCCAATTATACGGTGTGATTGACCAGTCATGGCCAGCCTTGCGGCGGTTTGATCTGGGACCGTTCACGTTACGCCAAGGCGCAAATGGGGGCAGCCGCGTGTCTGCGGCAACGACGCTTGGCCCGGTGACGTCAACCGATATCGACGCTGCAGAAACGGCAATGCGCGACATGGAACAGCCACGCCTGTTTATGATCCGCGAATGGGATACGGCGTTGGATGCGGATCTGAATGACCGGGGTTACAGGATCAAAGACCCGGTAAACGTCTATGTTGCGCCGGTTGAACAGATCGCCCTGAAACGTCCCCCTCAGATCACAACCTTTGAGGTTTGGCCGCCTTTGGTCAGCCAAATCGAAGTCTGGCAGGCCGGGGGGATTGGTGCGGGGCGACTTGCGGTGATGCAGCGCGCCAACCAACCTAAAACCACATTGATGGGGCGGGTGCATGATCGTCCCGCGGGGGCGGTTTTTGTTGGGACATATGACAATATCGCGATGGTCCACGCGATGGAAACCGCGGCGCAATTTCGGCGCAATGGGTTGGCGCGACACATGGTGACGTCCTGTGCGTTCTGGGCCAAACAGCAATGCCAGTCACATTTGTCCATGGTGTGTACGCAGGCCAATGATGCGGCCAATGGGCTTTATACTTCGATGGGATTTGCCTGTGTTGGGCAATACCATTATCGCATTCACCCGGAGGACACATGACCAAACCTGACTTGCCCACGGCGCTGAACCTGCCGCAAATGGACCCATTGCCCGACGATGTGGCCAAATATTTCGCCGTCTGCGAAGACAAGCTAGGCATGGTGCCCAATGTGCTGCGCGCCTATGCGTTTGACGCACAAAAGCTAAACGCGTTTTCGGCGCTTTATAATGACGTGATGCTGGCCGATAGCGGCCTAAGCAAGCTAGAGCGCGAAATGATTGCCGTCACTGTCAGTGCCATCAACAAATGTTTTTATTGCCTGACAGCGCATGGCGCGGCTGTGCGGCAATTGTCGGGCGATCCAAAGCTGGGTGAAATGCTGGTGATGAACTGGCGTGTCGCCCCGTTGGATGATCGTCAAACTGCCATGCTGTTATTTGCAGAAAAGGTCACCAAAGAAAGCCACGCCGTGGTCGAGGCAGACCGTCAGGCCCTGCGGGATGTTGGATTTAGCGATCGCGATATCTGGGACATTGTTTCAACCATTGGGTTTTATAACATGTCCAACCGCATGGCATCGGCGACGGCCATGGCCCCAAATGATGACTACCACGCAGCACATCGATGATCAGAACCGCACTTGCCTTGATCTGTAGCTTGATCCCCGGTTTGGCCGGGGCTTTGGTGCTGGAATTTCCGGGCAACGCCCAGTTACAATCTGAATCCGTGACGCCTCAGGGGTCGTATGCATTGCCCACTGGGCCATGGGTGGACGGGTTCATCCCGTTTAACATCGCCGAAGGCGCGGTTACGCGGCAGGCATGGCGGATTGATGCGCAGGGGTTAACGACCTTACAGATATTGTCCCCGCTTAAGACGCAGCTGGCACAAGGTGGGTTTGACACGCTGTATGAATGCGAAACCAAGGCATGCGGCGGGTTTGATTTCAGGTTTTCCACCGAAATTCTGGGTCTGCCGGACATGTATGTCGATCTGGGCGATTACCGTTACTTTGCGGCTCAAAATGGCGAAACCGACGAATATGTGACCCTGATTGTCAGCCGGTCCAGTCGCGCGGGGTACGTTCAGGTCACGTCTGTCACGCAAACCGGTCAACAGGGTCTGCGTGGCGGCGCATCCAATCCGGTGATGCGCGGCACCACATCCATCGCGCCGGAACAGGCCGGGGATTTGGTCGGGCAATTGGAAACCAACGGGCATGTTGTTTTGGGTGATCTGGCCTTTGAAACCGGATCGGCGCAACTGGGTGAGGGCCCCTTTGATAGTCTGCAAACACTGGCGGATTATCTAAACAGCCATCCATCGCGCGTGGTTGCGTTGGTTGGGCACACCGATAGCCAAGGGTCGCTGGACGGCAACATCGCCCTGTCCAAGCGGCGAGCTGGCTCTGTTCTGGAACGGTTGGTGCGTGAATATCAGGTCAACCGCGCCCAATTGGGGGCCGAAGGCATGGGCTATCTGTCGCCTTTGTCCAGCAATCTGTCAGCCGAGGGGCGCGAAGCCAACCGCCGGGTCGAAGTGATCATGGTGTCCAACGAATAGGCTAGGCGGCGATGGGCGCGCGGCTTTCGCGGATCGGTAGATGGATCAACGCCGAAAACGCGCCAACGCCCACACCAACCCACCAAACGGCCTGATAGCTGCCGTAGATGTCATACATCCGCCCCCCCAGCCACACACCCAGGAACGACCCCAATTGGTGGCTAAAGAACACGATCCCATAGAGCGTCCCCATGTACCGCAGCCCGTAAATATGCGCGACCAGACCACTGGTCAGCGGCACAGTTGCCAACCACAATGACCCCATCGCAATCGAAAAAATCACGACCGTCATTGGTGTCATCGGCACCAATATGAACAGGGCCGCAACAATCGTCCGCGCGGTATAGATCCCGGCCAGCAGGTATTTCTTGGAATAGCGTTTGCCCAGATAGCCCGCCATCAATGTGCCGCCGATATTGGCCAGCCCAATCAGCGAAATCGCAATCGCGCCCAATGCCGATGTGGTCGAAATCCCCAACCCATCCAGCAAACCGCCGGTCATGATCGGCCCACACATTTCAGCGACAAAGGCCGGGAAATGCGCGGTGATAAATGCCAGTTGATAGCCACAGGAAAAGAAGCCCAAAAAGATCATCGTATAGGTTGGGTCCCGGAATGCGCGGCCCAGAATTTGGCCCATGCTTTCTTCCAGCTCGGCTTTGGTGGCGATTTGTGGCGACCGCATCATCGGCAAAACGGCCAGCGATAGGATGATCATCCCGGCAAAGGCCACAAACACCGATTGCCACGACATGAACCCCAGCATCCATTCCGCCATCGGCGCGCCAAAGACCTGCCCGGCGGACCCGGCGGCGGTGGCAATGGCCAGGCTCATGAACCGGTTTTCATCACTGGACGCACGGCCCACAATGGCCAAAATCACCCCGAACCCGGTGCCTGCAATGCCAAATCCGACAAAGACTTCGTAGAATTGATGCGCGATCGGCGTGGTTGCCCCCGATGACAGCAGCAACCCGGCCGCATACATCAGCGCGCCCATAATGATGGCTTTGCGATCCCCGATTTTTTCAGCGATGGCACCAAAAATCGGCTGTCCAATGCCCCAAGCGAGGTTCTGAATGGCAATCGCCAATGAAAAATCTGCCCGCAGCCAGTTGAACTCTTCTGCGATGGGGATTTGAAACACCCCAAACGAGGCACGTACGGCAAAACTCATCATGATGATGATACACCCTGCAATCAGGACGGGGGTCATTAAGGGTGATTTACGTTCCATGCGTGCATCTTTGTAACGAAAAGGCATAACGTCAATTCATGTTTTGTACCTGTGTGTATCAATTTCTGTGATGGTCATAACACAAAGCGGCAATCCGGGATTTGCACGCTTTCTAAACGGATGAGCGGGCATTAAAGAACGGATATGACAATTCAATCCGTATATAATGCCCGTGTGGATGTCGGCGATCTGCATCATGACCCCGTCCAAGAAGAGGTCCTGCCAGAGTTAGAACGCATTCGCGCGCAACTGGCCGAACCGGTGAAAAAGGGCCTGTTTCGCAAGGCGCCTGAACCGGTGCGTGGGCTTTATATGTGGGGCGGCGTGGGGCGTGGGAAATCCATGTTGATGGATTTGCTTTTTGATGCGGTCAGCGTGCCCAAGCGGCGCGAACATTTCCATGCGTTTATGCAATGGGTGCACGCCGAAATGAAAACGGCGCGTGACACTGGTGTGGATGACGCAATCAAACCGGTTGCTGACAGCCTGTCCAAAGACATCCGGTTTCTGGCCTTTGATGAAATGCAGATCACGGATATCACCGATGCGATGATCGTCGGCCGCCTGTTCGAAGCGTTGTTTGATGCGGGCGTGACGATTGTGACGACATCCAACCGCGTGCCGGATGATCTGTATAAAAACGGGCTGAACCGGCAGCTGTTTTTGCCGTTTATCGCCCAGATTAAGGATCGCCTGAACATCTGGGAACTGGCGAGCGAGACGGATTATCGCCAGCGTAAACTGGCCGGGTCGCAGGTCTATTTCAGCCCAAATAATGCAGATGCCCGTGCGAAAATGGCCGCGATTTGGCAGGAATTGACCGCCGGGGATACTCGCCCCCTGATCCTAAAAGTCAAAGGCCGCGAGGTCGAAATCCCCCATTTTCACAATGGTGTAGCGCGCTGTAGCTTCTTTGATCTTTGTGGAAAAATGCTGGGCGCTGCGGATTATCTGGAATTGGCGCGCAATGTGCGTGTGCTGTTGCTCGACGATATTCCCGCGCTGGGCCGGTCCAATTTCAACGAAGCCAAACGGTTTGTGACCCTGATTGACGCGCTCTATGAGGGCAACGTCAAATTGATCGGATCGGCGGCGGCTGAACCTGAAATGCTCTACCTCGAAGGCGAAGGCACGTTTGAATTTGAACGCACCGCCAGCCGATTGCGGGAAATGCAGGGCGAAAATTGGGGCCGCGAGGCGGAGTAACCCGCAAATATGCGCCAGACCAAAAACAAAGGGACGCGCCTAAGCCCGCCCCCTTGCCCTGCCTAACAGGTATGACCCACCCAGAAGGGTTAGGTCGGAATGAACAACCGCTGCCCGGCGCGGATCGTGTCCGGGCTGGATAGCAATTGGCGGTTTGCGTCGAAAATTTTCCGGTATTCCGCTGCATTCCCGTAGAATTTGATCGCGATCCCGCCAAGGCTGTCGCCGCGCTGAACCGTATAGAATTTGTTCTGAACGGTTTCGGTGGCGCGCTGCACAACGCGAACCTCAACGCCTTCGGATTGTGTGGGGTCCAGAACCGGCACCTCTGGTGCGACACCAGTGGCTGCGATTTGGGCCTGTGTGACAATGTTGGACAGCAATGTCGCGGTATCAACCCGGCCATCCGACGTCACCAGAACCTCTGGCACGGTGATCTCACCTTGCTTGGCGGCTTCGTTGATCAGCGCGTCGATATAGGCGTCGCTTTCGCCGGCCTGTAGCGCAGTGACCACCAGATTTTGCAGGCTTTCGCGCGGCGCAATATCAGCGTCCCGTCCTGTCACAGCCTGAATTCCGGCCAGAATGGACGCGGTGTTTTGCAGGTTCTCATCCACCAACGGCACCGGCGGTTCATTTGTGGCCAGACCCAGATCAGCCAAAACGTTAATGGTCATGTCCTGCATCGACGTGCTGTCGGTCATGATGCCGGTTCGCTCAGATTGCGGCTGAACCATTGCGTCGACGGGCATGGCGGGGCGGCGTTCGGCGGGAATGATCATCGGTTCTGCCGGGGCGCGTGTCACTTCGACGACCTCTTGGGGGATCACCGGCGCCGGTGGAATATCCGCCACCTGAGGTTGGCGTTCACCGGTGCTGCGGAAAATAATGAACAAGCACAGCACAACGGCAAAGCTAAAGATGGCAATTACGGAACGGATCATGATCTTGTCGTCTCTTTTGTTGTTTTCACGCAGGCGTTAGCCATTTGAATTGGGGGCGGTGACAGTCAGGCCAAGTTGCAGCCAGGATTGCATTCCACCGCGGTAGTAGAAAATCTTGTTTGTGGGGTATCCGGCACCAACCAGATTGTTGATGGCGATTGTCGCTTGTTCACACCACGGGCCATTGCAAAACAGCATCAGGTCCATCGCGTTCGAAAAATCGAGCCCAGATCCCAGATCCGTCGCCCCTAATGCGCGCAGAATATCGCTGCGATAGGGGTTGGATGGGTCAAGCGTCGCAAAGGGCACGTTCACGGCACCCGGAATAGTGCCGTTGCTGAACCATTCCGGCAGGCGGCTATCCACCAGCAACCCGGTATTGTTGGATACGACGTCTTCTAGGAAATCCAACACTTCGAGTTCGCCAACAGTTTCAACACCGGCCGCGGCCTGCATGGGCTGAATGCAAAACGGGGGACAGGCACGCGAGGTGCGTGAAAATTCGCCCGTCAGCATGTGGTCCTGATTTTGATCACGTTCGATCGAAAAACTCTGCCCATTCAGAACAAAGGTCGATTGTTCTTTGAACGTTGTTATATTGACCTCTTGGGCAGAAACGCTGGTTGATACCAGCAATGTTGCTGCACATAGAATACGCGCGTGTGTTTTCATCGATGTTACCCCCCAATACGTGTACGCTATATTTAGGTATGCTCGCTGGCAGGCGATGCGCACAGGATTGTGACTACCAGATGTAGTTCGTGCGAATCACCTTCGTCAATCCATTACCAAGGTGATTCGGCGTTTGTATTTCAATTATTCGACCCGAATGGCCGATTTTTCAGCGTTTAGATGGCTGGGATCAGCAATCGCTGCCCAACTCGGATTTGATCCGGGCTTGATAAGGTGCCAGGATTGGCTTCGTAGATGACACGATAGGCATCTGTCCGGCCGTAATATTGCAGCGCGATAAACGCCAGACTGTCGCCGGATTCCACAACATA
This sequence comes from Aestuariibius sp. HNIBRBA575, assembly GCF_040932005.1. NCBI lineage: Bacteria > Pseudomonadati > Pseudomonadota > Alphaproteobacteria > Rhodobacterales > Paracoccaceae > Aestuariibius > Aestuariibius sp. HNIBRBA575. Next base: position 3,076,440 of record NZ_CP162414.1, on the reverse strand, counting down.
ATAGGCGTCCTGTGTATGACGAGAAACCGGCGGGCGCTGTGGTGTGACAGAGGCAACGGCGTTGACCATTTGCGCGGACGCGCTGGTGTCGATGCCTTCTTCGCTGACGGCTTTTTCAACCAAACTGAACAACAAAGCGCGGGCATCCACCTGACCATTTGCGGCCTGCACGCCCTCTGGGATGTGGATCAGCCCGTTATTGGCCGCATTTGCCAGCAATTCCACGACTTCTGCTTCGTCCCGACCCGTGGCGAGGGCTGCGACGGCATCCTCTGAAATGCTTTCGTTCAATGTTGTTGCTGTGTTGGCCTGATCATGGGTTTCAGCGGCCAATTCCATCAACGCCATGAACGTGGCGCGCGATTCATCGCTGGTGGTTGTTTCTTCGGCCACACGTGCATTGGCCTGACGTTGCGCCAATGGCGATAGGGCTGGCTGTGCGGCAGGTTCTGCCGTGGCCAAGGCCGGAACGCTGGTGTTCAAATCTGTCGCCTGACGGGTCACTTGGGGCTGGGCCAAGGCGTCTTGGATGGATTTTTCGACCAGTTTCCAAGTCACCAGGCTGCCGCCGACAAATGTGATGCTACCGAATGCAAGGGCTGCAAAAATTGTTGTTTTAGAAGTCATTGCGATGTTTCCCGTCAAGATTGGGGTTTTACATAAGTTAAACGAAGAGCGGCCCAGGCCTGCATTCCACCGCGGTAGAATTGCAATTTTGACGTGGGGTATCCGGCGTCGATCAAGGTTGAGATCAGGCGGGCTGATTGATCCGTGCTGGGACCTTCGGAGAAAATGATCAGGTCATAGGCGTTCTGAAAATCCCAACTGCCCTCAGTTTGGACACCGCCCAAAGCTGTCAGGATGTCGTTGCGATAGGGATTGCCTTCGGCCAGTGTTTCATTTGGGACATTGACCGATGCCGGAATGAAGCCTTTGCCGCGATTTGCGGGCAGGCGGGCGTCAACCAACAGACCCGTGCCAGCGGCGACCTGGGTGGTCAGAAATTCCAGAACTTCGCGTTCGCCGACTGTCTGAACACCCGCCGCAGCCTGAAAGGGCGCAAGGCACATGCCTTCGCAGCCTTCGACTGGCGTGGCAAATGTTTCGACCATGTTGGCGTCAAACGTCTGGTTTCGGGCAATCAACATTTGCTGCCCGTTGAAGATAAAGCTGATTTCAGTATTTGCGTCTTGTGCGGCACCCTGTGTGGATGACAACAAAACGGCCGAGAGCACCCCGACTGCTTTTGCGGCATGTGCACGCATTGCATTCCCCCCTTAAATACTTTGCCTCCACAAGATACAGTAAATACGACTGGCAGGTCGCGCTTATGTTGGCTCAATACCAATATATAGGGGCATCACGAATCACCCGTCAAAGGAAAACGAATCACTTTTGCAATTTCGTGGGGTGATTCGGCATTTCAGACGCGAATCGGGGTGTTTTAGCCCTGTCGCAGCACATTTCCGGCCAGATAAAGCGACCCACAGATCAAAATGCGCGCATGCGGCTCTTGCTTTGTGATGGTTGCGATCGCTTCGGCGACGTCATTTGCGCTGCTTGCAGTCAGGCCACTATCGCGTGCAGCCTGCGCTGTTTCAGTCGCGGGCAGGGTGTTTGCCTCACCCGGAATGGACACGGCATGCAGATGCGTCGCAAAGCTGGCAAGCGGCGCCATATAGCCGGTCACGTCTTTGGTATTGAGCATCCCACAGATCAGATGCGTGGCCCGTTTGGGCAGTCCGTCTAACGTGGCGGCGATGGCATGTGCAGCGGCGGGGTTATGCCCGCCATCCAGCCACAATTCCGCACCGGGGGCGATCTGGTTATAGGGGTGGTCGGTCAGGCGCTGCATGCGCGCAGGCCAGAACGCCTGCGTCACGGCCGCCTCGCAGGCGGCGGCGTCACAACCCAGATGCCGCAAAACGGCCAAGGCGGCCCCGGCATTCATAATCTGATGAGGCCCCGGCAGATTGGGCAGCGGCAGATCCAGCAACCCGGTTTCATCCTGAAACACCATGCGCCCGTTTTCTTCGCTGACATGCCAGTGTTGACCATAGGCCAGCAGGGGCGCGCCCAGTTTGGCGGCTGTGGCTTCGATCACATCCATGGCGTCGTCTTGTTGTGGGCCAACCACACAAGGCACGCCGCGTTTGATGATCCCGGCCTTTTCGCCCGCGATTTCAGGCAGGGTGTCGCCCAGAAATTGCTGATGATCCAGATCGATTGGGGTGATGACCGATATGGCAGGCGTGATCACGTTGGTGGCATCCAGCCGCCCGCCCAGGCCGACCTCTAGCAATGTGTAATCAGCGGCGGTTTCGGCAAAGGCCAGCAGGCCCGCGACGGTCGTGATTTCGAAATAGGTGATGTTTTCGCCGTTATTGGCGGCGTAGCAGCGATCCAGAATATCCGTCAGGTGCTGTTCACTGATCAGCGTGCCAGCTAGCCGGATCCGTTCTTGGAACCGGGCCAAATGCGGGGATGTATAGGCGTGGACGGATTTGCCCGCCGCCTCTAGTCCGGCGCGGATCATCGCTTGGGTCGATCCTTTGCCGTTTGTGCCGGCCAAATGGATGACCGGTGGCAGTTTGTCCTGCGGGTTGTCCAGCGCTGCCAACAGACGCCAGACCCGGTCCAGCGTCAGGTCGATGATTTTAGGATGCAGCGCCATCATCCGTTGCAGGATGAGATCGGACCCGCTCACTCTGGTTTTGCCTCGTGCGCCGCGTCAACGGGCGTTTCAGGGGTGGTCTCGGCCAGCTCTTCTTCGGTGGGGGCGGGCAAATCGGCGCGGATCGGGGCGTCTTGGCCCATCAACATGCGCACGATTGTCACCAATTCGTCCTTCATGTCCTGACGTTTGGTCACGCGGTCCAGCATGCCGTGATCCAGCAGATATTCCGCGCGTTGGAACCCTTCGGGCAGCTTTTCGCGGATGGTTTGTTCAATCACCCTCGCCCCGGCAAAGCCGATCAACGCATTGGGTTCCGCAATCTGCACATCGCCCAGCATCGCATAAGAGGCCGTTACACCCCCGGTGGTCGGGTGGGTCAGCACGACAATATAAGGCAGGCCCGCTTCTTTGAGCATTTCAACCGCGATGGTTGTGCGCGGCATCTGCATCAGGCCCAAAATGCCCTCTTGCATCCGGGCGCCACCTGCGGCGGAAAACAGCACCAGTGGGCGTTTCATCGCCACAGCGCGTTCGGCCGCAGTGATGATCGCATTGCCCACATACATGGACATTGATCCGCCCATAAACCCAAAATCCTGCGCGCAGGCGACAATCGGCGTGCGGCCAATTTCGCCTTCGGCAACCAGCATCGCTTCTTTTTCACCGGTCTTTTTCTGGGCGGCCTTCATGCGGTCAGGGTATTTTTTCTGATCCTTGAATTGCAGCGGATCGGCAACCGGGTCGGGCACGTCGATTTCGACAAAAATGCCACCATCAAACAGCGCGGTAAACCGGTCGCGCGGCGTGATCGCCATATGGTGATCGCAATTGGTGCAGACATTTAGATTGTCAGCCAATTCGCGGTGAAACAGCATGGTGCCGCATTCGCTACATTTGACCCACAAATTTTCCGGCACTTCGCGGCGCGAAAAAATCGAGTTGATCCGAGGACGGACGTAATTCGTAATCCAGTTCATCTGGGCTTCCCTGACGTTGCGTTCCCCAAATAAGCTGCGGGGATTCGGATTGCAATCATCCAGCGCCGGTTCGGCGAGCAAATGCCCTGTTGCGCAATATCCTGTCGTCAGTTCGCGCTTGTCCTTGTCGGATCGGTCTTTTAGACCCGTCGTAACGTATTCCCGGAGGATAAAGTGATGCTTAAAGGCAAGGTCGATAAATCCAAACTTCCCAGCCGTCATGTGACCGAAGGCCCCGCGCGGGCGCCACATCGGTCGTATTTATATGCGATGGGCATCAGCGAAGAAGAGATCCACCAGCCGCTGGTTGGGGTCGCGACCTGCTGGAACGAAGCAGCGCCCTGTAACATTGCCCTGAACCGTCAGGCGCAATCGGTGAAAATGGGCGTGAAAACCGCCAATGGTACACCGCGTGAATTTACCACCATCACCGTGACAGACGGGATTGCGATGGGCCACGAAGGCATGCGGTCGTCACTGGCATCACGCGAAGCGATTGCCGACACGGTTGAGCTGACCATGCGCGGCCATTGTTATGACGCGATTGTTGGTCTGGCGGGCTGTGACAAATCCCTGCCGGGGATGATGATGGCCATGGTGCGTCTGAACGTGCCGTCGGTGTTCATCTATGGCGGATCGATCCTGCCGGGCCGTTTGAATGGTCAGGACATCACTGTTCAGGATGTGTTCGAAGCCGTTGGTCAGCATCAGGCGGGCAATATGTCCGACGCCGAGCTGGAAATCATCGAACGTGTGGCTTGCCCATCATCCGGTGCCTGTGGGGGTCAGTTTACGGCCAACACCATGGCCTGCGTATCTGAGGCAATCGGTCTGGCGCTGATGAATTCATCCGGGGCCCCTGCGCCTTATGAATCGCGTGACCAATATGGCGTTGCTTCTGGCGAAGCGGTCATGAACCTGATCGAAAAAAACATCCGTGCGCGCGATGTTGTGACACGCAAATCGCTGGAAAACGCGGCGCGCGTTGTGGCCTGTACCGGTGGGTCGACCAATGCCGGTCTGCACCTGCCCGCGATTGCCCACGAGGCAGGCATTGATTTTGACCTGTTTGACGTCTGCGACATCTTCCGTGACACGCCTTATTTTGTTGATCTGAAGCCGGGCGGTCAGTTTGTGGCCAAAGATCTGTACGAAGCGGGCGGTGTGCCTGTCGTGATGAAGGAACTGCGCAAAGCGGGCCTGATCCACGAAGATTGCATCACCGCATCGGGCCGTAGCATGGGCGAAGAGCTGGACCTGATCGAAGGCGAAGCCGATGGCCGCGTGATCTATCCTGTGGATGCGCCGCTGACACCAACCGGTGGTGTTGTTGGCCTGAAAGGCAACCTGGCCCCCGAAGGCGCGATCGTGAAAGTGGCAGGTATGGCTGTCGAAGAACAAAGCTTTACCGGGCCAGCCCGCGTGTTCGAATGCGAAGAAGACGCATTTGAGGCCGTCAAGCAGCGCGCCTACGAAGAAGGCGAAGTTCTGGTCATCCGCAACGAAGGCCCCGCCGGTGGTCCGGGGATGCGTGAAATGCTGGCAACAACAGCGGCGCTGTCTGGTCAGGGCATGGGCAAAAAGGTGGCGTTGATCACTGATGGCCGTTTCTCTGGTGCGACGCGCGGGTTCTGCGTGGGTCACGTCGGTCCAGAATCGGCCCATGGGGGTCCAATCGCGATGCTCAAAGATGGCGACGTGATTACAATCAACGCTGTGACCGGCGAATTGAAAGTGGACCTGAGCGAAGAAGATTTCGCCGCGCGCAAAGCCGAATGGAAAGGCCCCAAAGAGACGATTTATGCGTCTGGGTCCCTGTGGAAATACGCGCAATTGGTTGGCTCTACCCAATATGGGGCCGTGACCCATCCGGGCGCCAAAAAAGAAAAGCACATCTACATGGATCTGTGATGCGCCGCTTTGTAACTGTATGTATTGCCGCCATGTCACTCACGGGATGTGGCGGTTTGGACCTCGGTAAAGGTCTGGCCGATTTGTCTTTGTTGTCAAACCTGACGGCGGATGATGGCACGGCCCGTGGTATTCAAACGCTGTCTCTGTTTGACGGTGACATCAGCCTGCGCGGCCCCGATGGCTATTGCATTGATCGCAGCGCCAGCCGCACAGATACCGGATTTGTCGTGGTTGCGGCCTGCGCGCGGGTGTCTGACGCCGAATTGCTGCCGTCGCTTGATGGATTTTTGACCTATCAGGTTGGTGAACCAGATACGGCCATCGTCAACGGATCGGAATCGTCGCTGGCCGATTTGATGGAAACCGAAGCTGGGCAAGCCTTGCTCGCGCAATCTGGCTTGGCCGAAGACGTTGAAATCATTGAAACTCAGTTCATTTCCGAGCGGGTTTTTGTGCGGTTCACAGACACAAGTGCACCCGACATCGAAGGCATGGATGCCTCCATGTGGCGGGCCTTTCTGGATGTGAATAATCGTCTGGTGACCATTAATCTGCGCCCAATTACCGGCACGGACATGTCGTCTTGGCAGGGTAAATCGCTGATCCAATCTGCTGCAGATGTGCTTTCTGATGCCAATCGCGCAGAATCTGTATTGGAAACAATCCCTGAAAGCTGACAACTGTTTCCTTTTCGTGAACAATTTGGCAGGTATGTTTCCTGACATGTAAATGCATGGCGTGACATTCATCGGGGCAGGTCCAACGGGTAAAGCAATGGCAAGGCGTAGGTTTTCGTTCATCGATAGGATTGGCCACAGGGTGCTGCTGGGGCGGTGGTCGCAGGTTGCCCGTGCTGCGGGGCATGCCAATCTGGCATTGCTCAGCCGCCAACGTCGCCGGGCCCGCGAACTGCGTCACAAACTGAATGAACTGATCTATGTCGCCGACGGGCGTTTGGCCCTGCCACGGATCGGGTCCAATTCGTTTTTCCGCCCCGAAGGCACGGATTGGGCATGGCGTCCGCAATTGTGGCGCGGGCCATTGGAGCCGCGCGGCATGGCCAGCGTCCAAAGCAAACAGGGTTTTGGCAACGAAGTCACCGTGTTTCACGATTGCCGGATTTCTGAGCTGACCCTGCGCCAGCTGCGCAACACCAAAGAAGAAGACCTCGCGCCGTTTGGTCTGCGCATGGATGTTTTCCGATTTGATGGGTCGTTTTTGTCGCTGGTTCTGGATTTGCCGGATGAGGCTTGTCAGAACCTGAAAAAACGTCACTTGATCCGACTGGATACTATTATCGAGCTGGAAAAACCGCTCGAAATCTTTGCGCGGTTGAACATTAAACACGGCCCCAATACCGAACAGGTGGTGCGGGAATTACCGCTGAACCAATCGGATGTGATGGTCGAATTTGATCTGGCCTATACCAATCTAAATGAAAAACGCGTCGAACGGATGTGGATCGATCTGATTTTTGAGGGGCCGGAAATGAACCAAGTGACCATTCGCGAACTAACGTTCAGCCGGTCGCCCCGGGCCGAATTGTAACGGGCGGAATTGTAAAGGAACGACGTGATGGCAAAAAACAGATTGACCAAAACACGCCTGACCGATGGTGTCTGGGACGGTATTTTGACGCTGGCCAAAGAATTTGACGCGCCGCCCCCCCTAAAGGCGATGCATCTGGATCGGGTTCTGGACGGGCTGGATGTACAGGCCGAAGGCGAAGGTGGCCGGTTTCGGGTGCGTCTTCCTATTCCGACAGAATTGTTATCGGACGGGTTGCAAACGATCCTGTTGATCGATCAAGACAGTGGTGAAACGCTAAATTCGATCGCGATTCTGGCCGGGGATGCCTTGGCCGAAGATATGCGCGCGGAAATGGACCTGCTGCGCGCAGAATTGGACATGTTGAAACGGGCCTTTCGGCGGCATTGCGTCGAAACCATGTAATCTGACGTCGCGTCTTGCGTGACGTAAACGTCAGCTTGGGCCATGTTGACCACAACAGGAGGCCCCATGACCGATTTCCCAAAACTGCTTGCCCCGCTTGATCTGGGTTTTACCACGCTGAAAAACCGCACCCTGATGGGGTCGATGCATACCGGACTAGAAGAGACCAAGGATTGGAACCGGGTCGCAGAATTTTACGCCGAACGGGCGCGCGGGGATGTGGCCCTGATTGTCACCGGTGGCATGGCGCCAAATCGCGAAGGTGGCGTTTTTCCTGGCGCGGCGGGGCTGTTTAGCCAGGACGACATCGACAATCACAAAGTGGTCACAGACCGTGTGCATGAGGCGGGTGGCAAAATCGCCATGCAGATTCTGCATGCGGGGCGCTATGCCTATAGCCCTGAATGTGTCGCCCCCAGCCCCACCAAATCGCCGATTTCGCCGTTCCCACCCAAGGAACTGGACGAAGACGGGATCGAGAAACAAATCGCAGATATCGTCACCGCTGCCGCACGTGCCAAACAGGCCGGCTATGATGGTGTCGAAATCATGGGATCAGAGGGCTATTTTCTGAACCAGTTTCTGGTCACACATACCAACAAACGCACCGACCGCTGGGGCGGGTCCTATGAAAACCGGATGCGATTGCCTGTCGAAGTGGTGCGCCGCGCCCGCGAAGCGGTGGGCACGGATTTCATCATCATCTATCGGTTGTCGATGATCGATCTGGTGCCCAACGGGTCCACCTTTGACGAAGTGATCACATTGGCCAAAGCGGTCGAAGCCGCGGGCGCCACGATCATCAATACCGGCATCGGCTGGCACGAAGCGCGCATTCCAACCATCGCCACATCGGTGCCGCGCCGCGCCTTTACGTGGGTGACCCAGAAATTGATGGGCCATGTGACTATTCCCGTGATCACGTCCAACCGGATCAACACCCCCCAAGTGGCCGAAGACGTACTGAGCGATGGCTGCGCCGATATGGTGTCGATGGCGCGGCCCTTTTTGGCGGATGCGGATTTTGTCGCCAAAGCCGCCACAGGTCGCGCGGCAGAAATCACACCCTGCATTGCCTGTAATCAGGCCTGTCTGGACCACACATTCGGCGGCAAAATGTCGACCTGTCTGGTCAACCCACGCGCCTGTTATGAAACCGAACTGACGATTGATCGCGCAGACAAACCCAAACGGATTGCCATTGTCGGCGCTGGACCTGCGGGGCTGTCTACGGCCCTGACGGCGGCGCAACGTGGGCATGACGTGACCCTGTTTGATCGCGCGGCAGAGGTCGGCGGACAGCTGAACATGGCCAAACAGGTCCCCGGCAAAGAAGAGTTTCACGGGCTGGTCGACTACTACAAAACCGCGATTGATGTCTCTGATGTGACGCTCAAGCTGAACACGGTAGTGGTTGCCGGTGACTTGACCGGCTTTGACGAAGTCATCATCGCGACAGGCGTCACCCCACGTGATCCGGGCATTCCGGGGCAGGATGGCCCCAATGTGCTGTCTTATATTGATGTGCTGCGCCACCAGGCCCCAGTCGGGAACAAAGTTGCGGTAATCGGCGCTGGTGGGATCGGCTTTGATATCGCGGAATATCTGGTCATCGATGACAGCCCCACCGAAAATCTGGACGATTGGCGCGCCGAATGGGGGGTGGGCGATCCGCAACTGCAGCGCGGTGGACTGCACCCAGATGGCCCCAAACCAGAAGCCCCGGTGCGTCAGGTGACGTTGCTGCAGCGTAAACCAGAAAAGTTGGGCAAACGGCTGGGCAAAACCACGGGCTGGATTCACCGCGCGAGCCTGAAAATGAAGGACGTCAAAATGATGTCCGGGGTCAATTATGAATGCATTGATGCCGACGGGTTGATGGTCAGCTTTGGCGAGGCACGCGAAAATCCAACCTTGATCGAAGCCGACACAATTGTCATGTGCGCAGGTCAATTGTCCGAACGCAGTCTTGCGGATGCATTGGAACAGGCGGGGCAAAACGTCCATGTGATCGGGGGCGCAGATGTGGCGGCTGAACTGGACGCCAAGCGCGCCATAAACCAAGGCGTTCGGCTGGCGGCGTCCCTGTAAATCGCGGGAATGTACAATTTGCAGCATTGAATGGGGCGCGGCGACAATCGTGCCCTTTTCGTATTATTGCCCACAAAATAAGGGGTTAGCGCAGACCATCCTTCGTTTCCGATTTGCCAACAGCCGTTCAAAAACCCTGATATTGTCCGCGCACTGTCCCATTCCTGCCCGATTTCACGTCGATACAGGACCTCGAATTAAAGACGAGAAAAGGGACGCAAATGGACCGCTTGACGGAAATGGAAGCCTTTGCAACAGTTGTTGACCAAGGTGGATTCACAGACGCCGCCAAGAAAATGGGGATTTCAAAATCCGCCGTGTCAAAGCATGTCTCTTCACTTGAGGCGCGTCTTGGGGCGCGACTTTTGAACAGAACAACCCGCCGTGTTAGCCCCACTGAAATTGGTCTGGCCTATTATGACCGCGCGCGTCGCGTTCTCAACGATGCAGGCGAGGCGGATGCCTTGGTCACGTCCATGCAATCGGCCCCGTCAGGTCTGTTGCGGATTTCGGTTGCGACCGATTTTGGTGTGAACCATTTGTCCCCTGTACTGGGCGGATTTCTGCAGGAATTTCCAGATATTACGGTCAATATGGTGCTAAATAACCGCTATGTTGAACTGATTTCCGAAGGGTTCGATATGGCGATCCGCATCGGAGAGCTAGAAGACAGCACCCTGCGGGCCCGGAAACTAACCGAAACCACCAAACGCATGATCGCGGCGCCGTCCTATTTCGAACAATATGGACGACCTGAAAAAATCGACGATCTGAACGAACATAAATTGCTGCATTATTCCAACCAATCCAATGGCGCGGTTTGGAAACTGACCGCCCCATCTGGTGAAAAACGTCAGGTGCGCACGGCCGGTTGGTTGACGGTGAATGACGGTCAAAGCCTGCTGAACGCCTGTATTTCGGGGCTTGGTATCGCCTATCTGCCAGAATTTCTATACGCCGAAGCCATGGAACAGGGGCTGGTGCAGGATGCGATCCCAGAATTGCCAGAGGAAGTACAAGGCATCTATGCGGTTTACCCGCCGGGCCGGTTCACACAGCCCAAAGTGCGCGCATTCATCGATTTCCTGGCGCATTCCTTTGCCGATAAAGGCCCAGACGCCTGGTAAGGTTGAACAATTCCCTCGTGCTGAAAAGCACACTAAGCGGCCCAAGGGCCGCTTTCTTTTTGACAGACTGGGTTGTTAGCGGATCGAATCCTGCAGCATTGTTGCGATCAGGTCGGCCGCCTTTTCCCCGTGGGTCATGGGCAATTCGTGCCCCGCCCCCGCGACGGTTTCATGCAGCGCCTTTGGGTTCCAGCGGGCCAAAACCCCCATCGCACTGATGGGAATAACCCGATCTTTGGTCCCCCAGATCGCCAGAACCGGAATGCCTGATTTGGCGATACTGCGATGTTCGGTTTCCTGAATATCCATCAGCATTCCACGTCGACTGGACAATATGGCGGGCAGGAATCCACGGCGTTTAAGTTCATGCAATTGCGTGGCTTTCTGATCATCAGATGTTGGGCCGGATTTAATCCCAGCGCGCAGGCGTTTGGCCGCAAGCAAGGCATGCAACCAGTCGCCAAACCCGGGGATGCGGCGACAAGTGGCGCTGAATTGGCTTTCATTGGCTTGAATGCCCGCAGGCGCAACCAAAATCACTTGCTTTACACGATCCGGATGTTCCGCAGCAAAGGCCGTGGCGATAGATCCCCCCATGGAAAAGCCCATAAAGCTCAGATCTTGGGTCAGGTTTTCATGGGCCAGCAAATCGTTCAGCTGTTGTAGGAAAAAATCACGGCCCTGCCGACCGGGGGCCGCATCCGAAAATCCGCGCCCATATAGGTCATAGCTGAGGACGCGAAACCCCTGATGGGCCAGCCCATTTTCGATGTCTTCCCAAACTGGGGATGGGGTCGATAGCCCATGAATGGCAATGACAACCGGGCCACGGGTTGGTCCAATCCAGCGGTAATGTGTGATGCCCTGACTGAGCCGGGCAAAGTCACCCGGCGCTTTGGGGTAAAGTTCGGCGCGAACCGGGCGGCGGCGTGTTTCCAGCAAGAAAGGAACAGCCACAACAGCGGCAAATATCGCAATCAACCAGAGCATTTAGTCATCCAAGTTTGAAGGATGTGGCGGCTGGTCATCAGGTCCAAATGTGCGCCACCTCCGTTTTTGAATAGGGTGATTTCATCATCCGATTGCCGCTGAAACAGATCCATTTGATAATAGTCGGCCACCACATGGTCGCGGGTGATGACCCCCTCGGCCAGCGGGATTTTCAATTCGCCAATGTGGTCCAAAACCGTGGTTCGGTTGTCGACAAAGACCCGGGATCGCAGCAACGCAATGTCGTTGGCTTCGCGCATGTCAGGGCGATAAGCCCCAATTAAATCAATGTGTTGCCCGGGTTTTAGCCACGCCCCATCCAAAATCGGTTGGGTGCTCATGGTGGCGCTGGTCACGATATCGGCCTGTCCAACGGCGGTTTCCAAATCGGCAGCGATTTTTGTGCCGGGGAATTGCGCGGCAAATTTTTCTGCCCCACTGGCAGAGCGGTTCCAGATGGTGAACTGCGCGTCGGGGAACAATTCGCCATAGGCGGATCGCAATGTGCGCCCCACGGTTCCCGCCCCCATAATGAGGATGTTTTTGCTGTCTGGGCGCGCCAGTTTTCGCGCGGCCAAGGCGCTGTCGCCTGCGGTTTTCCATTTGGTGACCAGATGGAAATCTACGATGGCTTCTAGGGCGCCATCCTTGTCGGAAAAAAGGTTCACCGCGCCGCCAATCATGGGTTTGCCATTGGCGGGATTGCCGGGGAAAATCGTGGCGCATTTCACCGCCAGACCCAGCCCGGGTATCCATGCAGATCGGTTGAGCAACGTGTTGTCGTCTTGGTACAAAAAGACGTCGTCGACTGTGGCGGGGGGCAGGGCGTGACACGCCTCTAATGCGTCCGTTAGACCGGTCCAGGTCAAATGCTGATCGGTCGGGTCAAACGGAACAAAGGTTGTCATTGTGCGTTTTCCGGTGAGAGCAGCCCCTCGGCGACCAAGCGATCCGCCCATTTTTGTGGCGTTTCAAACAGATGCGTTTGCCAGCCCCGCGCGTCTGCGGCGGCGATGTTATCGGCGCGATCATCAGCAAAAAGCAGGCTTTGTGGTGGCAGGCCGCAATCGTCTTCGACTTGTTTATAAATATCCGCAGATGGTTTGGTGATGCCCATATGGCCCGAAATATAGCGCCGGTCGAATTCCTCTAAAAATGGATATTCCCGTTCGCCAATCGCAAAGGTCTGAATGCCAAAATTACTAAGCGCAAAGACCGGGACATTCGCGCGCCGTAGGGCCCGCAATAGACGGACCGAATGGTCCATCGCCGGGGCGGCCATTTCGATCCAGCGGTCATGCCACATCACAATTTCATCGTGCCACTGGGGGGTTGCGTCGGCCTGCGCCATCACGGTGTCGCGAAAATTTTCACCCAGGTCGACCCGTTCGTTCATGCCATGCAGATCGACCTCTGCGAACATTTTTTTGCGGCGCGCGGCCCCGATAACGGAATCATAGAACCGCTCTGGTTGCCATTCGATCAGCACGTTTCCGATGTCAAAAATGACGGCTTGGATACTCATAGGTCCCTCTTTATTTTGTTCAACTCGCGGTCCAGCGCGTCCAGAAACCGGGATCTGTCGGCCTTGGTGAACCCTTTGCCACCGCCCTGACGAAACGGATCAGCGGCGCGCAAATCCGCCATCAGGTCGCGCGTGGCGAGTACATTGCCGATATTGGCTTGGGTCAAGGCTTCGCCGTTATGTTTCAGAACCCGTGCGCCGGATTCCACGCATTTTGCCGCCAATGGGATGTCGCCGGTGATCACGACATCACCGGGCCCGGCGCGGTCTGCGATCCACATATCGGCCACATCGGGACCCTCTGGGACGATCACGTTTTCCACCAACGGGTTCAGGGATGGACGCAATCCGCCATTGCTGACAATCGCCATGGCGACCTTGTGGCGGGTGCCGACTTTTTCGACCTCAGCTTTGACCGGGCAGGCATCTGCGTCCACATAGATCGTCACGAATAAAGCGCCTCTGCATGGAAGGCGATGTGATCCTCGATGAAGGTTGAGATGAAGAAATACGAATGATCATAGCCCTTTTGCAGGCGCAATGTCCCCTGTTGACGGCGCGCGGCCATGGCGGCGGCAAAGGAGTCTGTGCCCAGAAGGTCGCCGAATTGATCATCGGTGCCGGTATCAATCAACAGCGGTCCGTCGAAACCTTTGGATTGCATCAACAGCGTGGCGTCATGGGGTTGCCATGTCGCTTCGTCGGTTCCCAGATAGGCGCTAAACTGTTTGCGGCCCCAATCGGATTGGGTGGGGTTACAGATCGGCGCAAAGGCAGAGGCAGACATGAACTGACCCGGCAGGCCCATCGCCAAGGTCAACGCGCCGTGGCCGCCCATGGAATGGCCTGTGATGGATTGGCGGTCGGTATCCACCGCAAAATTAGCGCCCAAAATGCGCGGCAATTCATCGGCAACATAATCCCACATGTTGAAATGTTTGGCCCAGGGATCTTGGGTGGCATTGACGTAAAACCCGGCCCCCTGACCCAGATCATAGGCGTCGTCATTGGCCACAGTTTCACCCCGTGGTGACGTGTCAGGAAACACCAAAGCGATCCCTTGTTCGGCGGCCCATGCCTGTGCGCCCGCCTTGGTCATCGCGTTTTCGTGCGTGCAGGTCAGCCCCGACAGGAACCACAGCATTGGTACTGTGCCCATTTGCGCCTCTTCTGGCAGGAACAGCCCAAATGTCATGTCCCCCGCACAGGCATCAGAGCGATGGGAATAGACGCCTTGAACGCCTCCAAAACACTTATTTTCGGAAAGGGTTTCCATGGGGGTCTCCAATTAGGTTCGTCTGGTAAATCCATTTACCTAACGGCTAGCTTAGCCTGTCAGGCTTGTCACCCATGCAATGACCATCGACACAGTGATAATGCTGATTGCCGTGGAAATCAGGATCGACGCGGAAACGCGTCCCGGGGCGACGTTATAGTGCTGTGCCATGATATAGACGTTGCCCGCGACAGGCAGAGCGGCAGCGGCAATGACCACGCCGGCCTGATAGGGGGCGACCGGGAAAATCATCAACGTGGCGATCGCAATGGCGGCTGGGTGCAACACCAATTTGGCGAATGTCAGCCAGAATGGGATCGCGATCCGGTCGGCGGTGATGGTGGCCAAGGATGCCCCAATGGCGAACAAAGCGCCGGGCGTGGCCGCGGCCCCCAATATCGTCACAAACGAATTCACCGGCGCCGGGATGGGCAGGCCGGACGCCGAATAAAGCAGGCCTATTGATGTGGACACAATCATCGGGTTTTTGATCAGGCCCAACCCGATGCTCTTGAAAATGGCGGGGGACATGCGGCCATCGCGTGACCCCGTGACCAGGATTACAACCAGTGACCCAAACACGATCAAATCAATGGCCAGCGCGATCATCACCGGCCCGATTGCGGCGGTGCCCAGCAGCAGGACCAGCATCGGAATGCCCAGAAACCCGGTATTGCCGATTACCGCGCATTGGGCCTCAAATGCGACCTCGGCGGTGGTGAGCCCGCGCATGAACCCAACGATTGTCGCGATCAGATAAATGGCGATGCTGCCACTGAGATAGGCCAGCACCAGCGGCCAGCTCCAGATTTCGGCCAAGCTGAGATTGGCCGAAAATTTGAACAACATGGCCGACAAGGCAAAGTAGAACACGAACCGGGTCAGATAGGCCGTGGCCTGCGCCGGGAAAAAGCCGGTCACGCCCGATCCATAGCCAAGGCCGATCAGCGCGAAAAAGGGCAATGTCTGAAGGAAAATATCCAGCATGACACTGCCCTAACACGTTTGTTTATCGAATAAAACGGCCTAACCAGACCCGATTAAAGCACCAGCCGCGAACACCAATGCACCGCCCAAAACCACCTGAAAAACGGCCCGGAAAAACGGGGTTTCCATGTATTTGTTTTGGATCCACGCAATTGCCCATAATTCAACAAACACCACGATCAACGCGATGATAGTGGCGGTCCAAAAGTCGGTGATCAGATAGGGCAGCGCATGGCCCAATCCCCCAACCATCGTCATGATACCGCTGGAAAATCCACGTTTATAGGGTGATCCACGACCGGAAATTTGCCCATCATCGGACGCCGCTTCGGTAAAGCCCATGGAAATCCCGGCGCCCACAGATGCCGCCAATCCAACCAAAAACGTGGTCCACGTGTCATGGGTCGCAAAAGCAACGGCAAAAATCGGGGCCAAAGTTGACACTGACCCATCCATCAAACCTGCCAAACCCGGTTGCACCCATGTCAGCACAAATTGACGATGGGCGGTGGCGTCTTCGTCATCGCGTGCAACGGAATTTAGACTGCTTTGCTCCAGTGCAATCGCTTTGTCTGAATGACCCGCTTCGGCGGCGGCTAAATCGCCCAGCAAAGTGCGTGTGGCGGCATCCGTGGTCTGTGCGGCTGCGGCGGTGTAGAACCGCTCGGCGTCCTTTTCCATCAACGTCGCCTCTTGGCGGATACGTTCCAGGCTGAGGTTTTGCATCATCCAAGTGGGGCGACGGGCGTAATACCCCGACACATGTTCGCGCCGGATCAGCGGGATAATGTCGCCAAACCGGTCCTGATGCAGCGCGATCAGGCGTCGCCGATGGTCGTCTTCTTCGGCGGCCATCCCATCAAAAACCAGCGCAGAGGCCGGGAAATCATCGCGCAGCTTTTCAGCATAGGTGCGATAGATCCGGGCGTCATCTTCCTCTGACGAAATGGCCAGCGCCAGAATTTCTTGCTCAGACAGGTCTTTGAACCGTTTTCGGCTGGCAAATCCGGGAATCATAGGTTGGGTCCTATTGTTAGAATAATTCTAAGTTAGTGATTTCTCGCTCAGAGGCAAGGCGAAAAGTGAACTAATCAGTTCAACTCCCCTTGAAAGATAAAACTAAACTGTTTAGTTTATAATCATCAACCGATTCCAAAGGATCAAACCATGAAACCGATTTTTGCCGCCTTCGCCTTGTCTCTGACTTTTGCTGCGGGAGCCGCCAATGCCGGGGGACTGATTAACGCTTTCCCGACGCTCACTTATCCAGAGCCACAGCCCATCGTCACGCAAGATTGTGTTGACATGACCAGCCTTGGTGCGCCGACATGTTTGGCAGATGACGCAAAATAACGTTGCGGCCCATTCACGGGTTGGACTGTAATTATCTTGCTGCAACTAAACCGACTTGTTTATAGACGACCCACACAGGAGGAACTGAATGCCAGACGGAACCACGACCGAAGTAAAACGAGGGCGCAAATTTGATCAGGTGATCGAAGGTGCCCGCGAAGTTTTTATGCGCGATGGTTTCGAAGGCGCCAGCGTCGACGACATTGCCAAAGCGGCCGGTGTCTCTAAGGCAACGCTGTACAGTTATTTCCCCGACAAAGGTGCGCTGTTTATGCAGGTCACCAAAACCGAATGTGAACGTCAGGCGACAGATGTGTTGGAATCTGTCGATCTGACGGCTGCGCCGCGTGACGTTCTGACAAATATCGCCACCCAGCTGGTCGATTTTTTCTGCTGCGATTTCGGCCAAGAAACCTATCGCATCAACGTCGCTGAATCCCCAAGGTTCCCAGATATGGGGCGGGCGTTCTACGAAATGGTTCAGGTGTCGGTGATTGGACCGCTAAAGGCCTATTTTCAAGCCGCGATCGACCGCAATGAACTGGCCATAGAGGACTTGGATTTGGCCGCTTGCCAATTCGAAGACCTGTGCCGGTCACAGTATTTCATCCGGCTGATCATGCAGGTTCAGGATCACGTCACCCCAGAAGAACGCGAACGGGTTGTGGTATCGGCCGTGGATATGTTCCTGGCGCGTTACGGCAAATAACCGGATCGACAGCACGCTCACAATTTGCGACGCTGGCGTCATGAAGAATCTGACAAAATTCCCGTTGATGTTGATCTGCGCACTGGGCGTTGCCGCCTGCGCTGGGATGCAGCCAGACCCCATCGCGCCACCTGTCGCGCAGGATACCTGCGACGCACAAAGCTATGTCGACTATGTCGGGCGGGATGCGACGGATTTGGAACGTGTTTTAATCCTGAAACCGGTCCGCATCATTCGCCCAGAAACTGCCGTGACGATGGATTTCAGCGCAGAGCGTTTGAATTTTCACATCGACAGCGCCAATCGCATCATACGGATCACTTGCGGCTAAGGGACTTGATTTACACGCATTTGCGGCGCAAGCTGTTGGTATGAATGTGCAAAACTCTTCGCCGTTTCCACCCGCCAAGCCAATCGTGGCGTTTCACCGAACAGAATTGGCGCCGATCCTGTCGTTGTATGGGCGCATGGTCGCCGCCGGGGAATGGCGCGATTATGGGATTTCTTCGCTCAAGGATCTGGCCGTGTTTTCAGTATTCCGTCGCACGGCTGAGTTTCCATTATATCGCATCGAAAAGCGACCCAAATTGCGGCTTCGACAGGGGCAATATTCGGTGGTGACGATGGAAGGTCAGATTTTGAAACGCGGCGATGACCTGAAACAAGTGCTGCGGGTGTTGGAACGCAAGCTTATCCGAGCGGTAAAGTAACCCGCTTGCGCGCCGTGATGTGGCCGTCACCTTGCGCGGCGATCCGGGCGATGGCTTGGGCGACATCTTCGAATTCGACCGCCATATGAAACGCATTGGCATGGATCAATCGGTGTTCATCCACAACCATGGCCACATGTCCCTTCCAGAACAGCAAATCCCCGCGCATCAGCGGAATACCTTCGCCAAATTCGGTGCCAAACATATCCTGTTGCAGGTCGCTATCCCCCGGACAATCCAACCCACAGGCGATAAACGCGGCCTGAACCAGCCCCGAACAATCAATACCCGCGCTGGAATTTCCGCCCCATAAATAGGGTGTGCCCAGCAGCTTTTCTGCTTCAGAAACGGGATCGATTGGCGGATCAGATAGCGGGGCCAAATGATGTGATGGGATGTAATGCCCGTCCAATGTGCGCGTGAACCGGCCCTCTGTGCCTTGGGCATGAATACGCGCGCCATAGGTCAAAACAATCGGCTTTGGCGCTTTGAAATCGGGGCGGTCAAAGGCAAAGGTAGCCCGCACCTGAACCTGATCAGTGGGGTCGATCCACAGCCCCAGCGCGTAATCCGGGACATATCCGACATAGCCACCGCGATCGGATTGACCAAAGGCCTGACCATTGATGCGTTCCAAAACACGGAAACGATCCCCGTGCACCAATTGCCGATCAAGCCCGGTTTGCGCGGGGTCGCACCGCAGATCTGCCAAATCTGTAACGATGCGGCACATGTCACCCTCAATGAAATGAGGCGCATCAACTTGGCCCTGCAATTCCGATGCCGCAAATCGTGCATTTGCCGCCAACAAACGGGAATCGGTCATAGTTTTAACATGTCTGGCAATGCATCCAGCAGCGCCCGCGCGCCCATTCCAACGCCGCCCTTTGGACGGGCCGGGGCTGCGCTTGGGTTCCAACCGTAGATGTCAAAATGCATGTAATTTGTATCGCTGGTAAACCGACGCAGAAACAATGCCGCGGTGATCGATCCGGCAAATCCACCCTTTGGCGCATTGTCCAAATCCGCGATCCCCGGTTCGATCATCGATTCATACGGGGTGTGAAATGGCATGCGCCAAACCGGGTCAGCGGCCTGTTTTGCGGCGGTTTCCAGCGCGGCAGCATCGCTGTCATTATCCGTATAATATGGCGCCAAATCGGGGCCAACCGCCACACGGGCCGCGCCGGTCAATGTGGCCATGGATACCATCAAATCAGGGTTTTCTTCGGCCCCTAGCGCCAGCGCGTCCGCCAGAACCAGTCGCCCTTCTGCATCTGTGTTGTTGATCTCGACGCTCAGACCTTTGCGGCTGGTCAAGATATCACCGGGGCGAAAGGCATTGCCATCAACGTTGTTTTCAACGGCCGGGATCAGGACACGCAGTTGCAAAGGCAGGTTCAGGGCCATGATCATATGCGCCAGCCCCAATACGGTTGCGGCCCCGCCCATATCCTTTTTCATCAGGCCCATCGACGCGCCGGGCTTTAGGTTCAAACCGCCTGTGTCGAAACACACGCCTTTGCCTACCAAAGTCAGGGTGGGGCCCGTTTTGCCCCAGTGCAGATCGATCAGGCGTGGCGCGTTTGGGCTGGCCCGGCCGACCGAGTGGATCAGTGGAAAATTGGCGTCCAATAAATCGGCCCCGGTGGTCACGGCGATTTCTGCGTTGTGGTCCTTGGCGAGGTTTCGGGCGGCTTGTTCTAGCTGTTGGGGGCCCATATCTGCGGCGGGTGTATTGATCAAATCCCGTGTCAAAAATTCGCCCGCAGCGATCGCCTCTATCCGGGGGGCGTCAACATTTGCGGGGGCAACCAGACGGGCCTGCGCCTGTGGTTGGGTGGCATATCGATCAAATCGATACATCTGCAACAACCAACCCAGCGCGGTTTCCGTGGCAAGTTCATCTGAAAGGTCCCCGGTTAATTCCCAGTCCCCGGCAGGCAAGGAATTTGCAGCACTTGCCGCAGTAAAGCGACGCCTTGCAGCGGTTTCTGGTGCACCCAGCCCGACAACCGCGCCTGCAATCGCGCCTGTTTCGCTTTGCAAAACCAATGTTTCGCCGGCATTGCCTTTGAACCCGTTCGCCTGCACCCAGTTTTGAGCGTGCAAAGGCAACGTGCCGGCCACAGCTTCAAGCGTGTCTGGCGTCACCAGATAAAGTGGATAAGAGGTCGTGGATTTTGGGGCGAAAACTGGGGTCATTGTGCAATCCGATAATGTGTCTCTCCACATTATTGCGCCCAATTGCGACCGCAAGAGGAAAGCGATGCTTAGGGCATAACCGAAACGTCCCAGATTTCCGTCAGGGACCGGTCAGTCACACGTGTCAGGCGCGCAACGGTGGATCCCAACGCAACTGCATCGTCACTCAGCGCGCAATCACGCACATCTTTGGCGACCTGTGACACGGCGCTGAGGCCAATTTGATCGGCTACAGCGATCATTCCTGCCGCTGATTCCCCGAGCCTGGCAAAGGTACAGGCCCTGTGGTTCTCCTCTACGCGTTGCAATTTACGCGCTAAATCTTCGACTGCACGGCAGATGATTTCCTCTGCCTGATGGGGCCCTTTATCCGCGAATAAACGCGCCAAAGGGGCTGGATCAAACGCCAAATTGTCTCGGGGTTGAACGACGCTCAATCCGTCGAGATTTGGGTGAATACCAAGTATATGAATTGCTGCCTTTTCCATGACTTAGGCATATCGCAAACACGGTTTTCAAGTGATGAAGGCCGGGCGACGAAATAGCTCGAAAAACTTGAAAATTGAAGGTATTAACCACGGCCAAGAGAAGCGAACGGAGAGAGACATGAAAAACGCGCGGCCATTGCCTGCCTATCTTGCAAAGCGGTATCACGGTTGGAAAGCCACCTCGCATGCGGAAAATGCCAATTGGTTCAGACGGTTAGCAAACGAAGGTCAGCGCCCACGATCCATGGTGATTTCGTGTTGCGATAGCCGTGTTCATGTAACGTCGATTTTTGGCGCGGATCAGGGCGAAATTTTTATTCACCGTAATATTGCGAATTTGGTGCCACCCTATTCGCCGGACGGGGCGGCGCACGGCACGTCAGCGGCCATCGAATATGCGGTGACGGCGCTCAAAGTTTCGCATCTGATCGTTCTGGGGCATTCCAGCTGTGGCGGCGTCGAAGGCTGCTATAACATGTGCGAAGGCAAAGCGCCGGAACTGGAAGAGAAAGAGAGCTTTGTCGGGCGTTGGATGGACATTCTGCGCCCCGGATATGATCGCCTGCCAGAAGGGGATGATACCATGCGCAAATCCGCGCTCGAACGTGAGGCGGTTTTGGTGTCTTTGGAAAACCTAATGACATTCCCCGATGTCGCGGAACGTGTGGCCGATGATCGACTCACTCTGCATGGTGCATGGAACGACATCGGCGAAGGTGATCTGGAATATTACGACCCAGAACGAAACAAGTTCGTTCCAGTCTAATTTGTTGGGTTGGGTCGTCTATTTAGGATTCCCCTTAATGACGGCCCAGGCATCCCTTCCGGTTTCCGTTTTTAGATCCAACTCAAACGCGGGATCTGCTTTGGAAATTTCCCGCACCATGAATTCGCGTAGCACCGTGCCGGGCGTTTCACCGTTTTCTGTGCACATGAGCCAGAATCGCTGTGCGAGGTAATCCGGGCAGTTAAACTGAAAGTCTTTCAATGGCATTCTCCCGCTCTCTTATGAGAACGGGATAATGCCTAGAGGTTAAGGACCTTTTACCCCTTGCGCAAAACTTCGCGACCAAGGAGTTCTGCGATTTGCACCGCATTCAAGGCAGCCCCTTTGCGCAGATTGTCCGACACGCACCATAGGTTCAGGCCATTTTCAACGGTCGAATCCTGACGGATGCGGCTGATAAAGGTGGCAAAATCACCGACACATTCGATCGGGGTCGTATAGCCGCCATCTTCGCGTTTATCGACAACCATGATGCCCGGTGCTTCGCGCAGGATGTCGCGGGCTTCGTCTTCGTCAAGGAAATCTTCGAATTCGATATTGATCGATTCTGAATGACCGACAAAGACCGGCACGCGCACACAGGTCGCGGTCACTTTGATCGATGTATCGACGATTTTCTTGGTTTCGGCGATCATTTTCCACTCTTCTTTGGTGGTGCCGTCTTCCATGAATACGTCGATATGCGGGATCACGTTGAACGCGATCTGCTTGGTGAATTGCTGGGGCGGTTTGTTATCGGTTGGGTTGTAGATCGACTTGGTCTGATCCCACAGCTCATCGATACCGTTTTTGCCCGCACCGGACACGGATTGATAGGTGGACACAACAACGCGTTTGATTTTCGCGCGATCATGTAACGGCTTTAGGGCCACCACCATCTGTGCGGTCGAACAATTCGGGTTCGCGATGATGTTTTTGTTGGCGTAATCGTGGATGGCCTCTGGGTTTACCTCAGGGACGATCAGCGGAATGTCGGGATCATAGCGATAAAGCGACGAGTTATCGATCACCACACAGCCCGCAGCCGCTGCTTTGGGTGCGTAGATTTTTGTCGCATCAGAACCCACGGCAAACAGCGCGATATCCCAACCGGTAAAATCGAACGTGTCCAGATCCTGGGTTTTCAGGGTGGTGTCGCCAAAGCTAACCTCGGTTCCCAATGATTTCCGGCTTGCCAAAGCGGCAAGTTCATCAACTGGAAACTGGCGCTCGGCCAAGATATTTAGCATTTCGTGGCCCACATTCCCTGTGGCGCCCACGATGGCGATTTTATAGCCCATGGATCTACTCCTTTGAATGGCAGAAGGCGACATAACCCTGTTTGCGATCAAGTTAAATGGGTGGCAGGGGGCGGATCCCACTTTTCATGATGCTGTGATGCAGAAAAATCGAAAGTGTTTCGTCAAATTGTGCGTCACTGTCGTTAATGTGACGAAATATACGGCAATTTTCGTCACATCGACGGAAGTGGGCGAATCACTTGCTGGTGAACCAAGTGGCAAATTCAGTGCGCAGCGCAGCCTTTTGCACCTTGCCCATGGTGTTGCGGGGCAGGGCATCGACGATCACGTAATGGCGGGGCTGTTTGAACCGGGCCAAGTTTTGCGCCAATTTACCAGCCACATCATCCAAATTCAGATCCGAAGGCGCCGCGAGGACCGCGATGATGCCTTCGCCCATATCCGGATGTGGCACGCCGATCACTGCGCTTTCGATGATGCCGGGCAGAGCGTCCAGCGCTTCTTCGACCTCTTTGGGATAGACGTTCAGCCCGCCGCAGATGATCAGATCCTTGCCGCGCCCAACGATGGTGACATAATCATCCTCGCCCATCACAGCCAAATCGCCGGTGATGAAAAACCCATCATCGCGCAGCTCTGCGGCGGTTTTTTCAGGCATCTGCCAATAGCCTTTGAAAACATTGTCGCCGCGCACCTCAAGGATGCCGATTTCGCCACGTGGCAATTCGCGGCCCTCAGGATCACAGACTTTGCCATCCACACCGGGCAACATGCGGCCAACGGTGCCGGGGCGGCGGTCCCCTGAATAGGGGTTGGAGGTGCTCATGTTGGTTTCGGTCATCCCGTAGCGTTCCAATATGCGATGACCGGTACGGGTTTCGAACGCTTGGTGGGTTTCGGCCAGCAAAGGCGCGGACCCGGACACGAATAACCGCATGTTCTGTGCCAGTTTTGCATCAAACCGATTGTCGCCTAGCAGACGTGTGTAATAGGTCGGCACGCCCATCAGCGCGGTGGCGCGGGGCATAAACCGGATCAATGTATCCAGATCGAAACCGGGCAGGAAAATCATCGATCCGCCCGCCAACAGGGTGATGTTGGTGCCCACGAACAACCCATGTGTGTGATAGATGGGCAAACCATGCAGCAACACGTCTTGGTCGGTAAACTGCCACGCATCCTTTAGGACCTCGGCGTTGCTCAGCAGGTTGCGCTGACTCAGCATCGCGCCTTTGGACCGGCCTGTTGTGCCGGATGTATAAAGGATCGCGGCCAGATCATCGGCGTCACGATCAACCGGGACAAACGTGCCGGGCTGCATGTCGGCCAGCGCGGCCAGACCACCGGTGCCATCGGCGTCCAAGGTGAGATGTTTGGCTTTGTGGGTATTGGCCACCGCACCGACATCGCCAGCCTTGGCGGACCCAGACAACACCAGTCCGGCACCAGAATTGCTGATGAAATAATCCAGTTCAGCGGCGGTATAAGCGGTGTTGAGCGGTAAAAACACCAATCCCGTTTGCACACAGGCGGCATAGACCGCCAAAGCATCCGGGCTTTTGTCGATCTGTACGGCCACCCGGTCGCCGGGGCGCAACCCCAAGACACAGAAACTATGGGCAAATTGCGCGGCGCGGCGCAAAAACGCGCCATGGGTCACATCGGTCCCGTCCGGCAGGTGCAAAAACACGGATTCTGCATTCAAATGCGGTGCAAAAAGCGCCTCATATAACGGGTTTGCCATGCGTGCCTCCTTGGGTTTCAGATCAGATAACCTGCCTAAAACCCCGCGTAAACATTCCGCAGCGGGTCTTTTGTTGGTTCAAAGTCGCATCTTTGGTTACATCGCGCGGGAATGGCGGCCTTCTGGCATGGCATAAGCATCCAGTTCCCGCGCCACCATCCGGGCAATCAGACGCGCGGATTGGGTGATTTTGAACCCGTTCGCATGGACGTCAATGCAGGGTTCAAACCGTTTCAACAGGGCGTCACACATGGCTTTTATGTCTGTGGTCTTCACGTCAAACCTGCGGCTGAGTTCACCGTAATCCAGTTCAAATCGGCACATGATCATTTCAATCATCGCCGATCGCAAACTGTCATCGGCGGACATGTTGTGGCCCCGGATTGTGGCCAATTGCCCGGTCTGGATGGCGCTGCCGTATTTTGACGATGTGGAATGGTTCTGCGCAAAGCCCTGCGGGTAGCGCGAAATCGCCGACGCCCCCATGCCGATCAGCACTTCGGATGTGTCATCCGTGTAGCCTTGGAAATTGCGGCGCAGCGCGTGGGTGCGATCCGCATCGGCCATGGTGTCGCCTTCGCGCGCATAATGGTCGATGCCAATTTCACGGTAGCCATCCCAGACAAACAACCGACGGGCGATTTCAAACAGCTCTAGCCGCGCTTCGCTGTCGGGCAGGGCATCGGCGGGGATCATGACCTGCCGTTTGGCCATCCACGGCACATGCGCATAGCCATAAAGCGCCACGCGGTCCGGCCCAAGCGACAGGATTTTCTGTACAGAATCCGTCATGCGGGCGCGGGTCTGATGTGGCAACCCATAGAGGATATCCATGTTCAGGCTGCGCACCCCAGCAGCGCGTAACATATCCACGACATCGCGGGTCTGTTCATAGCTTTGGATACGACCGATACATTCCTGCACCACCGGATCAAAGTCCTGCACGCCGATGCTGGCGCGGGTCATGCCAATCGCTTTGAGCGCATCAATGCGGGCTTGGTCGACCTCTGTCGGGTCAATTTCCACGGAAAATGTGATGTCATCTGCCCAAGGTCGAAACGTGGCCAGTTCCGCGCCCAGCTTGGCGATCATATCAGGGTTCAGCAGGGTCGGCGTACCGCCACCCAGATGGATTTGGGAAATCACAACGTCCTGTGGCAGTTGGGCTTTGACCAGTTCCATTTCGGCAATCAACATATCCAGATACGGGACCAATGGCCTGTCTGTGCTGGTGCCTTGGGTGCGGCAGGCACAGAACCAACACAGCCGGCGGCAATACGGAATGTGCAAATATAGCGACACACGGCTGCCCGTGGGAATGGCCTGCATCCAGCCAGCGACGGTGCTGTTATCAACACCTCCGGAAAAATGATTGGCAGGTGGATAGCTTGTGTAGCGGGGGACCCGCGCGTCAAACAGTCCCAGCTTACGTAAACTTTCAAGCGAAGCCATTGTACATCCTTAGGTGTTTCGGGTTATTAAGGGGCATTAGTTTTTGGGAACCGGAGTACCGTCCCTCATGAGCAAAGCCCTTGCTGATATCCAATGTAGCGAATGTCCCATTCGACACCGTGCCGTCTGTGCACGTTGCGAAGCTGACGAATTGCAGAAATTGGAAGAGATCAAGTATTATCGCAACTACGAAGCAGGTCAGGCGATCTGCTGGGCGGGCGATGATATGAGCTTTGTTGCGTCTGTGGTGCGGGGCGCTGCAACGCTGAGCCAAACCATGGAAGACGGACGCACCCAAATGGTCGGGTTGCTGTTGTCGTCTGATTTTATTGGCCGTCCGGGCCGCGCGCAGTCGCCCTATGATGTGACGGCTGTGTCCGATGTGACGTTGTGCTGTTTCCGTCGCAAACCGTTTGAAACCATGATGATCGACACGCCGCACCTGTCGGAACGTCTGTTGGACATGACGCTGGACGAACTGGATGCAGCGCGCGAATGGATGTTGATTCTGGGCCGCAAAACCGCGCGTGAAAAAATCGCGAGCCTGTTGGCGATCATTGCCCGCCGCGAAAGCACGCTGGGCCTGATGGCACAAACCGGACCCGTTCTGGTTGAACTGCCCCTGACCCGCGAAGCGATGGCGGATTATCTGGGCCTGACGCTGGAAACGGTCAGCCGTCAGATTTCGGCGCTGAAACGCGATGGCATTATCGTTCTCGAAGGCAAACGCCGCATTCAGGTGCCGGATATGCATAAACTGGTTCTGGAAACCGGAGATGACGTAGACGGCGGCTTCATCGCCTGAAGCCGCCGCGTCCTCTCTCCTCTGGGGTGCAAAAAATGCGGCCCCATTCCCCGAGAGATCCGTCATCAATGCGCCATAAACAGCGGGATTTCCGACTGTTCCAGCATGTCACGCGTAGGTCCACCCAGCACGGCTTCGCGCAGGCGGGAATGTCCGTAGGCGCCCATCACGATCATGTCGCAGTTATGTTCCTTGGCAAACCGGCTGAGGCATTCGGACACGCGCGGAAGGGTGCGTGACAGGATTGATACCTCGGCGCGCACGCCGTGGCGGGCCAGCATCAACGTCACAGCGCCACCGGGATCGGATCGTTCTGGCGAATGGCTGGGGGGATCGACCATCACCACATCCACACGATCGGCGGCCTGCATCAAGGGCATGGCATAGCGCATGGCGGACAGGGCTTCGGCGCTTTCGTCCCATGCCAAAAGGATGCGGCGCGGGTTAACGGGGGCTTCGGCATCGCTGTTGCAGACCAGAACCGGGGCGCGTGTGCCAAACAGGGCCGCCTCTAGGACGGAAACCTGCAACGGGGTCGCGCCTTTGCCATAAGGTTTTGCACAGACAATCAGGTCGGAATAGCGGGCAATCCGGCCGATACCGGAATCAAGTCCCAGATGCGGCATGATCACACCTTCGACTGCGACATTGGGAATGTCCTGAGGAATGATCGCATTGACCCAATCGACCAGTTCACCGGCCTGCGCGCGCGCCTCGGCAACACCAGTTTCCATGATGATCGCCGCAGATCCGGCTGGCAATGGTTCGTAGCGGGCAGGGTCCACACCCAGACAATGCACGTCCAGATGGCCGTCGCAGCGATCCGCCACCGCCCGCGCAGAGGCCAAAGGCGCGGCATCCGTGGCTTGGTCTGTGACGATGATCGAAACGGATTTGTACCCCATAACGGTTCTCCTTGGTTGACACACCGCTATTCTCCCTGACTGGGGCGCAGCTTTGTATGATGACTATCAACCTGCGCGCGCAAATTACTTGATTTGGATCAAGGTAGCGCTTGCTTGGGGGTGAGAAACCCAACTCATAGCAAAAGTTTCATGCGACTCGTCGTGTGGGCAAAAAAAGGGAACGCTTCTCATGTGGGATTGGATCAAGATTGTGGCGCTGGGGGTTATCACCCTTTTCGCTGCGCTTGCTGCGAACTGGGCCCGCGACCTGGCTTATCAGGTCCACGCTCTGATCGTTATGGCCGTCGCCGCTGGATTATTTATCTGGACGGTGCGCAAAACAGGGGACGCTCCGGCGCCTCGTACGGATGCATATATGGACGGTGTCGTCCGATATGGTGTCATCGCAACCGCCTTTTGGGGTTTGGCAGGATTTCTGGTCGGGACGTTTATCGCGTTTCAGCTGGCCTTTCCGGCGCTAAACTTTGATTTCTTGCAAGGCTACGGTAACTTTGGGCGGTTACGTCCCTTGCACACTTCGGCGGTGATTTTTGCGTTTGGTGGCAACGCCTTGATCGCAACTTCGTTCTACATCGTGCAGCGCACCAGCGCGACACGGCTGTGGGGTGGCAATCTGGCGTGGTTCGTTTTCTGGGGTTACAACCTGTTCATCGTTTTGGCCGCAACCGGCTATCTGATGGGTGCAACCCAATCCAAAGAATATGCCGAACCTGAATGGTATGTCGATATCTGGCTGACCATCGTCTGGGTGGCCTATCTGGCGATTTACCTAGGCACGATCATGAAACGCAAAGAGCCCCACATCTATGTGGCCAACTGGTTCTTCTTGTCGTTCATCGTCACCGTGGCGATGCTGCACCTGATCAACAACCTGTCGATCCCGGTTAGCG
This sequence comes from Aestuariibius sp. HNIBRBA575, assembly GCF_040932005.1. Taxonomy (NCBI): domain Bacteria; kingdom Pseudomonadati; phylum Pseudomonadota; class Alphaproteobacteria; order Rhodobacterales; family Paracoccaceae; genus Aestuariibius; species Aestuariibius sp. HNIBRBA575. The sequence continues at coordinate 3,047,613 of NZ_CP162414.1, read as the reverse complement.
TCTTTGGCTCAAAATCTGTTCAGCTGTTTTCGGGTGTGCAGGATGCGATGACCCAGTGGTGGTATGGCCACAATGCGGTTGGCTTCTTCCTGACGGCGGGCTTCTTGGGCATGATGTACTACTTTGTGCCAAAACAGGCCGAACGTCCTGTGTTCAGCTACAAACTGTCGATCATCCACTTCTGGGCGCTGATTTTCCTGTATATCTGGGCCGGTCCACACCATCTGCACTACACTGCGTTGCCGGATTGGGCATCGACCCTTGGCATGGTGTTCTCGATCGTGCTGTGGATGCCGTCATGGGGTGGGATGATCAACGGTCTGATGACGTTGTCAGGCGCGTGGGATAAAATCCGCACCGATCCGATCATCCGGATGATGGTGATTTCCATCGGCTTTTACGGCATGTCCACATTTGAGGGCCCGATGATGTCGATCCGTGCGGTCAATTCCTTGTCGCATTATACTGACTGGACCATTGGCCACGTGCATTCTGGTGCTTTGGGCTGGAACGGGATGATCACCTTCTCGGCGCTCTACTTCCTGACACCACGCCTGTGGAACAAAGACCGCCTGTATTCCCTGTCTTTGGTCAGCTGGCATTTCTGGTTGGCGACAATCGGGATCATTCTTTATGCCGCCTCAATGTGGGTCACCGGCATCATGGAAGGCCTGATGTGGCGCGAAGTTGATGCGCAAGGGTTCCTTGTGAATTCGTTCGCTGACACCGTTGCTGCGAAGTTCCCGATGTATGTTGTGCGTGGCTTGGGCGGTGTTCTGTTCCTCGCTGGTGCATTGATCATGTGTTATAACCTGTGGATGACAGCCTTTAGCAAACGCGTACCTAGCGCGTCTGCTGCTGCTGCCGTTCCCGCCGAATAAGGAGACGACCAATGGGTATTCTTGATCGTCATAAGGTTCTTGAAAAGAACGCCACCCTGCTGCTGGTATGCAGTTTAGGCGTGGTCACAATCGGTGGGCTGGTGGAAATTGCTCCGCTGTTCTACCTGGAAAACACCATTGAGGATGTGGAGGGCATGCGCCCCTATTCCCCACTGGAACTGGTCGGTCGCGATATTTACATTCGCGAAGGCTGCTATGTCTGCCACAGCCAGATGATCCGCCCGATGCGCGACGAAGTCGAGCGTTACGGTCATTATTCGCTGGCGGCGGAATCCATGTATGACCACCCTTTCCAATGGGGGTCCAAACGGACCGGGCCGGATCTGGCACGGGTTGGGGGGCGCTATTCGGATGAATGGCACGTCCTGCACCTGAACGATCCCCAAGCTGTGGTTCCTGAATCTGTGATGCCGAAATATGCGTTCTTAAACGACACCATGTTAGAGCCCACATATATTCAGGACCTGCTGGAAACGCACCGTATGGTGGGTGTGCCTTACACTGATGAAATGATCGAAAACGCACAGGCCGACTTTGTGGCTCAGGCGGATCCTTTCTCGGATTGGGACGGTCTGGTTGAACGTTATCCGGGCACCCAGGTGCGCAATTTCGACAATGCCGATGGCATTTCTGAAATGGACGCATTGGTGGCGTATCTGCAAATTCTGGGCACTATGGTCGACTTCTCGACCTTTACCCCAGATGCAAGCCGCTAGGGGGTCGACATGGATACATATTCGATCTTCAGGGAAATCGCGGACAGCTGGGTTCTGCTGGCAATGTTCGTCTTTTTCGGTGGCGTGGTGGCCTGGGCGTTTCGCCCCGGATCCCGCGCCATCCACCAAGACGTCGCCAACGTTCCGTTCCGCCATGATGACGCGCCTGCGCCTGACGTAGCGCCCAAAATTTCGGAGGCTCAGTCATGAGCAAACAAGACAACAACACACCGCAGGACCCGGATACAACCGGCCATTCCTGGGACGGGATTGAGGAATTCGACAATCCGCTCCCGCGTTGGTGGCTCTGGGTGTTTTACGCAACCATCGTTTGGGCGATCCTTTATACGGTTGCTTATCCTGCATGGCCTCTGGCCAAACAGGCCACCGCGGGTTTTCTGGGCTATTCCACCCGAGGCGAAGTGGCCGAACAGATTGCCATTGTGGATGAACAAAACGCCGCTTTGGTTGAAAAACTGGCTTCCGCTGACATGCTTGCCATCACGGATGACACCGAATTAAACGGCTTTGCGCGCAATATGGGCGCGGCTGTGTTTCGCGCCAATTGTTCGCAATGTCACGGTTCCGGTGCGTCGGGTGCGTTTGGTTTCCCGAACTTGCTGGATGATGACTGGCTGTGGGGTGGCACCATTGATGACATCGTCCTGACCGTCACACATGGCGTGCGCAACGAAGATTCCTTTGATGCGCGTTGGTCAGAAATGCCCGCCTTTGGTGAAATCCTGTCTGAGGAAGAAATCACACAAGTCGTTGCATTTGTGCGTCAATTGTCCGGTCAGGACGCGGATGCCGCATTGGCCAGCGCTGGTGAACCGATCTATCTGAACGAATGTTCTGCCTGCCACATGGAAGACGGCACAGGCGATCGGTTCCAAGGGGCGCCAAACTTGTCTGATGCGATCTGGCTCTATGGCGGTGACGAAGCCACCCTCACGGAAACTGTCACCAATGCCCGTTTCGGCGTCATGCCCGCCTGGAGCGAAGAGTTCAACGCAGCCTTTGGTCTGACACCTGCTGAAATCAACGCGGTGTCGGCCTATGTCCACCAATTGGGCGGCGGCGAATAATCAAACCACAGCTGATGTGGCGAAACCGGGCTTGCTGTTGCAGGCCCGGTTTTGTTTTGGGCAAAGGGGCGCTGCGCCTTGGTTAGATCAACCTGTTCCGTTTGATGCATGTCAAAGAAACCCCAGCCAGAATCATCCACAAAGACCCCGAGTAATCTTCTCTCCCCGATGGGCCAACCTTCCCGGTCCATCGAACCTTTTAGCGGCGCTTTTGGCGCCGCTTTTTTTCTGCCTGATTGTCACATGTGACAACCCGCCCAAAGACCACAAAATTGCGATGGATTATGGTCAACTTGACTTGAATCAAGGCCGCAATTGCCTGCCGGTCTAAAAGATCAAGCAAAACTATAGCTTTTATGCCAGGACCCAGAAATGAGCCAGCCAGACGCCCCACAGCTCTACGCCAAGCGCGAGCCGGTTTTTCCACGTAAAGTCAAAGGCTTCTTCAGAAATATGAAGTGGGTCATAATGGCGATTACCTTGGGGATTTACTATCTGACCCCAATGATTCGCTGGGATCGTGGTCCATCGTTGCCGGATCAGGCCGTGTTGATCGATTTGGCCAATCGCAGGTTCTATTTCTTCTGGATCGAAATCTGGCCGCATGAGTTTTACTTCATTGCCGGGCTGCTGATCATGGCCGGTTTGGGGCTGTTTTTGTTCACCTCGGCGCTGGGCCGAGTTTGGTGCGGCTATGCCTGCCCGCAAACCGTTTGGACGGATTTGTTTATCCTGACGGAACGCTGGATCGAAGGCGACCGCAACGCGCGTGTCCGACTGTGGAACGCCAAATGGGACGCCAAGAAAATTCGCCTGAGGATCACCAAATATGTGATCTGGGTGCTGATCGGTCTGGCGACCGGCGGCGCGTGGGTGTTTTATTTTGCCGATGCGCCCACATTGGCGATGGCGCTGGTCACGGGCACGGCCAATCCAATCGCCTATACAACAATGGCCATTTTGGCTGTCTCAACTGTGTTTTTCGGCGGGATCGCCCGCGAACAGGTCTGCATCTATGCCTGCCCATGGCCGCGTATTCAGGCCGCAATGATCGACGAAGACACCATCGTGATCGGCTATCGCGAATGGCGCGGTGAACCGCGCGGCAAAGGCAAAAAGCGTGACGATATGGGCGATTGCATTGATTGCATGGCCTGCGTGAATGTCTGCCCGGTTGGGATCGATATCCGCGACGGTCAGCAAATGGCCTGTATCACCTGCGGTCTATGCATTGATGCCTGCGATGACATGATGGACAAAGTCGGCAAACCACGTGGTTTGGTTGATTATTTCGCCCTGAAAGACGAAGCCAAAGAACGCGCCGGTGAGCCGCCGATCAACGTTTGGAAACACATCCTGCGGCCGCGCACGATCCTTTATACGTCGCTGTGGTCGCTGGTCGGGTTTGCCTTGGTGTTTGCGCTATTTATCCGTCCGGATATCGACATGACTGTTGCACCTGTGCGCAATCCGACCTTTGTGATGCAATCGGATGGCACGATCCAGAACACCTACGAAGTCCGCCTGCGTAACAAACACGGGGATGACCGCGAATTCCACATGTCGCTCAGTTCGGATGAAATTCTGAGGATTGATTTGGAAGGCACGCATGAACGGGTTACAACTGTGCCCGCTGACAGCACCAAACTGGTGCGTGTCTTTGTCAGCGCCCGGACCCAAGATCCGGCATCTTCGGCGGAACGGACTGATTTCCGGCTCTGGGTTGAGGATCTGAATGGCAATGAACGGTCCTATGTGGACACCCACTTTATTGGGAAAGGAAACTGATATGGCCCGCGAATTGACAGGCAAACATGTGCTGATCGGGATGGTGGTGGCGTTTAGCATTATCATCGGGGTGAATGTTCTGATGGCAACACAGGCGATCCGCACCTTTCCGGGGCTAGAGGTGAAAAATTCCTACGTGGCCAGCCAGAATTTTGACGCGGATCGCGCGGCGCAATTGGCCTTGGGCTGGGATGTCTCGGCCAAGGTGGAACAAGGCGAATTGCTGTTGTCGATTGTGGATGCAGACGGCACCCCGGTTGATCCAACATCCATCACCGGCACCTTTGGGCGCGCGACATCCGTGCAGGATGATCAGACACCTGACTTTACCTTTGATGGGAATGTGCACCGTGCGCCTGTGACCACAAATGGCGGCAATTGGAACCTACGCATGGTGGCGGTTGCACCTGATGGCACCGAATTTCGGCAACGCGTTGTGGTTTACGTCGCACAATGAGCGTTTCTGATCATCCCTCGGCAGCGGCCTGTCCGGGCTGCATTGCCCTGCCAGATATCGCCCGGCGGGTCGAAAAGACCCGGTCGGAACATGCGTTTGACGTGCAAATATCACTGCCATCAATCCATTGTGCATCCTGTATTTCCGGGGTTGAGCGCGGTTTGATGCAGCTGGATAGCGTCGAAGATGTGCGGGTGAACTTGACCCGCAAACGCGCCACGGTGCGGGTGGCCCCCGGCACGGAACCTGACACTATTGTGCACCATCTGGAACGGTTGGGATTTGAGGCGCAGCCGTTGGACAACGCAACCCTGACCGCCGGAGAGAGCGACAAACAAGCGCGCGACCTGATGATGCGATTTGGGGTTGCCGGATTTTCGTCGATGAACGTGATGCTGCTCAGCGTGGCGATCTGGGCGGGGGCAACCGATGCAACGCGCGACATGTTTCACTGGCTGTCTGCTGCGATCGCGTTGCCGACCATCGCCTTTTCTGCGCAACCGTTTTTCAAATCGGGCTTTGCGGCGCTGCGTGCTGCGCGGTTGAACATGGATGTGCCGATTTCGTTGGCGATCCTGTTGGCGGCGGGCATGTCGCTGTTTGAAACGATCAATTCCGGCGAACATGCCTATTTCGACGCGGCTTTGTCGCTGACATTTTTCCTGCTGGCGGGGCGGTTTCTGGATCAGAAAATGCGCTCTACCGCCCGATCCGCTGCGGCGGAACTGGCCGCCTTAGAGGCGCCGACCGCCCTGCGTGTTGTGGATGGCGACACCCACACGGTCAAAGTCACCGATGTGTCGGTCGGCGATATTTTATTGGTGCGGCCGGGCGCGCGCATTCCTGTGGATGGTGACGTTATTCAGGGTGCCTCTGAAATGGATCGCGCGTTTTTGACCGGCGAAACCGATCCGGTTGCTGTGGCCATCGGCGCTCAGGTGCGCGCGGGCGAAGTGAACCTGACCGGCCCGCTTCATATTCGAACCTCGGCTGTTGGGCCGGATACGTTATTGCATGGGCTGGCCGATCTGGTGTCCGTCGCCGAAGAAGCCAAGTCGCGCTATAATTCATTGGCCGACCGCGCCGCACAGATTTACGCACCTGCCGTGCATTTGCTGGCGCTGATCGGGTTTGTGGTCTGGATGTATCTGACCGCAGGCGATGTGCGCACGTCGCTGAACATTGCCGTTGCGTTGTTGATCATCACCTGTCCCTGTGCGCTGGGCCTTGCTGTGCCTGCAGTGTCGACGGTGGCGTCGGGGGGGCTGTTCAAACGTGGATTGTTGGTCAAACATGCCACTGCATTGGAACGTTTGGCTGAAATCGACGAAGTGGTGTTCGATAAAACCGGCACATTGACGCGCGGAACTCCGACATTGACCAATCCACAGGACCTGCCGGATCATGCATTTGCGTTGGCGGCGGCTTTGGCTCTGGGGTCTAACCACCCCCGGTCCAAGGCGATTGCAAAGGCCGCTGAGGGCTTTGATTTGCCTGACGTTCAGGTCACCGACATCGTTGAACATCCCGGATTGGGCGTCGAAGCGAAATTCCAAGGTCAAACGGTGCGTCTGGGACGCGCGGAATGGGTCACCGGTCAGGGGGATAGTTCCACCTGTCTGGGGATTGATGGTCAGGACACCGTTCAGTTCACGTTCGAAGACACGTTACGCCCCGGTGCGGCAGAGCTGCTGCAACATCTGCGTGATCGCAATATTCCAGTGATGTTGCTGTCTGGGGATGCGGAAAACCCGGTGGCTCAGCTGGCGCAGGACCTGAACATTCCCACATGGCAATCCGGTGTTTTGCCCAGCGAAAAAGCCGCCGTACTGGAGGCCAAGCGCGCCGCCGGAAAACGTGTTTTGATGGTTGGCGATGGCCTAAACGACACCGCCGCATTGGCCGTCGCGCATGTATCTATCGCGCCTGCCTCTGCCTTAGAGGCGACCCGTGTGGCGGCTGATCTGGTACTGGTATCGCCTGATTTGTCGCGAATCCAAGACAGCCTGCGCATTGCGAAATCTGCCCGCAAACGCATCCTCGAAAACTTTGGCGTGGCGGCTGTCTATAATTCAATCGCCATTCCGATTGCCTTTGTTGGGTTGGCGACACCGTTGACGGCGGCTATTGCCATGTCGACCAGTTCTATTCTGGTGTCGCTAAACGCGTTGAGGACCCGCTGATGGATGTGCTTGTTTTCTTGATCCCCGTTTCTGTCGGGCTGGGTGCTTTGGGGTTAGTTGCGTTTTTCTGGACGATGAAATCGGCGCAATATGATGACCCGCAGGGGGATGCGGCGCGGATTTTGCGGGACGATTACGACGACAATCCAAAGCCGGATTGACAAAAATACGCCATTCGCACCGCTATGACGTGAATGCGGTTCCCAAACGGCAATGACTTATTTAATGTGCTGTTGGATTTCGATGTTGAAATTCGCCGGGGGGCGACACGTGAAAACAACAACATTTTTGACTTTTGGTGTGGCTTCGATTGCGTTGTTTTCAGCGACGGCCAGCTTTGCACAGGACAGCTGGATTTCCAGCTACAACTATTACGGGGCGCCGGGGCTGTTGGATTTGCCAACAGCGATTGCCCCCGAAGAGGGCGAAATTGCCGCCACACTGAGCTATACGCCAACGCATTTGCGCAACACAATTTCGTTCCAGATCACGCCGCGCCTGTCTGGCAGTTTCCGCTATTCGCGCAACAATGATTACAATCCCGAAGGCTCTGGCCACGATCCGCTTTTTGATCGCAGTTTTGATCTGCGGTATCAGCTGGTCGAAGAAGGCGAACATATCCCAGCCGTCACAATCGGGTTGCAGGATTTTATCGGGACGGGTGTTTATACATCCGAATATCTGGTTGCGACCAAAACTCTGTCCCCAAATGTGCGGGTCACAGGCGGAATCGGCTGGGGACGTTTGGGCAGCTATAACGGCTTTGAAAACCCATTTGGGGCCACTGACCGCGGGGAATTTGAATTTGACGAAGGGGGTGACCTTTTGTTTGATCAATATTTCCAAGGCGATGCAGCGTTGTTTGGCGGGGTGGAATACCGGTATTCTGACACTCTGACGTTTAAGGCTGAATATTCGTCCGATGCCTATACACGCGAAACCACGAATGGCGAATTTGAACATCAAAGCCCGCTGAATTTCGGTGTCGCATGGCAACCCCGCCCCGGATACCAAGTGTCGCTTTCTTATATGAATGGCCACGAATTGGCGTTGGCGGGCACTGTGATGATGAACCCGCATAATCGCGGATCTGGCTCTGGGTTTGATCCCGCGCCAGCGCCGGTTTCCGTGCGTGGCGCGCATGACCGCGCCGCCCTGAGCTGGGACCGCAACATCCGATCCGAAGCAAGCATCCGCGCGCAATTGCAGCAGGTTCTTGCGGTTGAAGGCATCACATTGATTTCGGTTCAGTTGACCGATCGTCAGGTGCGCGTGCGGTATTCTAACAGCCGCTATCGGTCCGAAGCACAGGCGTTGGGGCGTGTTGCGCGGATTTTGACCCATGTCATGCCCGCCTCTGTCGAAGTGTTCATCCTAGAGCCGGCCCAACGTGGCCTGCCATTGTCGTCCACTACATTGCGACGCAGTGATATCGAAACACTGGAAAATGAACCCGGCGCAGCGCAGGCGATTTTTGATCGGGCTGCATTTGATCACGCCGGGCCAAATGCCGGGCTGGTTGCTGTCGATGCGGCTGACGGGGCTGCCTTTACTTGGGGATTGTCGCCCTATACCGAAATTTCCCTGTTTGATGGCGATGAACCCATCCGCGGAGAGGTGGGGCTGGAACTTTCGGGTCGTTACACGATCCAGCCGAACTTGGTCTTGTCCGGTCGGGCCCGCGCCGCCTTATGGAGCGGTTACGAAGATGCGGGTTCAATTTCCGCTTCAACGCTGCCCGCCGTGCGTCGGGATGCGTTGCAATATGCCGTTGACGGAAACCCAGGTATCGAAGAATTCACCCTCGCTTGGTACGGCCGCGCTGCCCCGGATGTGTATACGCGTGTGACCGCAGGGTATCTGGAAACCATGTATGGTGGCGTGTCCGCCGAAGTGCTGTGGAAACCCGTCGAGAGCCGGTTGGGGCTGGGGGCAGAGCTAAACTATGTCGCCAAGCGGGACTATGACATGCTGCTCGGGTTTCAGGATTACGAAACGGTCACCGGGCATGTCTCGGCCTATTATGATTTTGGCGAAGGCTGGCATGGCCAATTGGATGTCGGTCGTTATCTGGCCGAAGATTTCGGCGCAACCTTGTCGGTTGACCGTGAATTCACCAATGGCTGGCGGCTGGGGGCCTATGTGACCCAAACCGATGTTTCCGCAGAGGAATTTGGCGAAGGGTCCTTTGACAAAGGCATCCGCCTGACCATTCCGTTTGATTGGTTGATGGGGGCCCCGACCCGCAGTCAAAGCTCTGTTTCACTGGCATCCCTCAGCCGCGATGGCGGTGCACGTGTAGATGTTGATGGTCGTCTATATGACACGCTGCGTGATGGTCATTTGGGGGATATGACAGATGAATGGGGACGGTTCTGGCGATGAAAATGATGGTCATGAAAAAGAGTTTGTTGAAAATACTGACAGGCCTGTCCCTGGCCGCTTTGGTTGCGGGCTGTGGTCCTGACCGACGTCAGGGGGTTGGCACGCAAATCGTTTCCGGTTTGGTCGCGTCGCGAACTGGTGCTGCAACGGCTCAGGCCCCTGCCGAAATGACCCGCGCCAATATCGCAGCGATGGGCCAAGAGGTGATCCTCGTGGACCATCTGGGCCATGGCGCACCCAGTTTGTTTGTCAAAGGCGGCACAAATGGTGCAAAAATCACGTGGTTTTCCGCCGCTGGCCAATCAATGACCCTCGAAGGGGGATATTTGATCGCGACGCGCGGGCTTGGGTTCGATTTGATGGCGTCTGACGCCAACGGAATCAACGATTTGCTGGCCGGTCGGGTGGAAATCGCCACTCGCACATATGAGTTTCTGAACGGCAATGATCAGATCGTCACCCGGACCTTTGGTTGTGCGATCACGTTGCGTGAACCCGAACAGATCGAAATCGTCGAACGCAGCTTTGCCACCACACGTGTAGAAGAAACCTGCGCTGATGAACGCCACATTTTCACGAACGCCTATTGGGTGGATAGCGCTGGCACATTACGTCAAATGCGCCAGCTGATTTCGCCCGAAGCCGGGTATTTCCAGGTGTCGACCCTTTAGAATTCAAACGCGTCGACGGTTTTTCTGCGCCCCAAGGTGAACGCATCAGACAGATGGATCATCGGGGCCAGATCGACGTTTGATTTGCGATCCCGCACCAGATCAGCCATCTGCGCATAAAGCGCAGGATATTCGCCCATGCCAGTGGCGTTTTGATCCTGTCCGTCGATGAACAGACGCGCACCGCCATCCTTTAGGATCAGCGTGCCATCGGTGGTTTCGACTTCGATTTCCCAGGTTTGCGGCCCGTCTTGGCGCCAATCGAAATCGGCGGTCACATGGCCCGAAAATGTCAGATCAGCAGCAATTGGCATGGCGCGATTGGACGGAAATTCCAATGTGGCGTCGGTCAGATGCACCGGGTCCGGCAGAATATGTGTCAGGATCGACAGGGCGTTGATGCCGGGGTCAAACACGCCCATACCACCGGGATCAAACACCCAGTCCTGACCCGGATGCCACAGGCGCACATCTTCGCGCCAGGTGATATGCGCGCGCGTGATTGTGCGTGATTTCAACCAATCCGCCGCCGCCTGAACGCCATCCGCCTGTCGGCTGTGCCATGTCGCATAAAGCGACACACCCGCATCGCGTGCACGCCGTTCCAGATCAAAAATTTCCGCAAGCGTGGCACCGGGTGGTTTTTCCAGCATCACGTCTTTGCCGTTTTCAATCAACGTTTTAGCCACATCGTAACGGGGTGCTGCTGGGTGACACAGGGAATAGACCTGAACGTCTGGATGGGCCTCTAACGCGTCATTGATGTTGGTGTAGCCGGGCACGCCGTCCACCCCGCCAGACCGGCTAACGGTGGCGGCCAAATCCCAATCTTTTGACGCGGCAATCGCCGGGATATGTTGATCCCGGGCGATTTTACCGATGGCACATAGGATGATTTCCATCAGTGACTCTCCCGCTTGACGACTTTGCCGCGATGCCCAACCAAGAAGCTAAGATCTGCGCCTTTGTCCGCACCCTCAACCGTGTCGAAATAAAGCTGCGTCCAGCCGCCATTGGGCCGTTCAACTGGGTTTTCCCACGCCGCAAGCCGAGCGGCCATTTCTTCGTCGGAAATGTCCAGATGCAACCGGCGTGCGGGCACGTCCAATTCGATCATGTCGCCGTCCTGCACAATCGCCAGCGGTCCGCCAGCGGCGGCTTCGGGGGATGTGTGCAACACAACCGTGCCATAGGCCGTGCCGGACATGCGCGCATCCGACAGGCGAATGATGTCTTGAATGCCGCGTTTCAACAGCTTGGCTGGCAGGACCATATCGCCAACTTCGGCCATGCCGGGATAGCCTTTGGGGCCGCAATATTTCAGTACCATGATGCAGGTTTCGTCGATGTCCAGATCGTCGCTATCCACCCGCGCTTTGTAGTCTTCGATGCTGTCGAACACCACGGCGCGGCCTTTGTGCACCATCAGGTCTGGCGATGCCGCAGACGGTTTCAAAACCGCGCCATTGGGGGCCAGATTGCCACGCAGAACGGCGATGCCGCCGGATGATGTCAGCGCCTGATCTGTGGGCAGGATGACGTCTTCGTTCCAGTTCTGCACATCTTTGACTTCGTCCCAGATGCCAGTGCCATTCACGGTGATCGCGTCATTGTGCAGCAATCCCATTTCGCCCAAACGTTTGATCACAACCGGCAAACCACCGGCGTAGAAAAACTCTTCCATCAGGTATTTGCCCGATGGCATCAGGTTCACGATTGTGGGCACGTCTTTGCCGCAGCGATCCCAGTCGTCCAGCGTCAAATCCACACCCATTCGGCCCGCAATGGCCAACAGGTGGATCACCGCATTGGTGGACCCGCCGATGGCGCCATTGGTGCGGATCGCGTTTTCAAAGGCGTCTTTGGTCAGGATATCGCTGGGTTTCAGGTCATCTTTGACCATCTGCACGATGCGCCGCCCGGTGATCTGGCTCATCATGCGACGGCGGGAATCCACGGCGGGAATGGCGGCGTTGCCAGACAGGGCCATGCCCAACGCTTCGGCCATAGAGGCCATGGTGCTGGCGGTGCCCATCGTGTTGCACGAACCGGGGGACCGCGCCATCGCGGCCTCTGATGCGACGAATTCTTCGGACGTCATTTCGCCCGCTTTCACGGCGGCGCGGAATTTGCGCAGATGGGTGCCGGACCCCAATTGTTCGCCTTGGAAATAACCGTTTAGCATCGGGCCACCGCTGACCATGATCGCGGGAATGTCGACCGATGCGGCCCCCATCAACAGGGCTGGCGTGGTTTTGTCACAGCCTGCCATCAACACAACACCGTCGATGCATTTGCCGCGCAACGCCTCTTCGACATCCATGGCGCATAGGTTGCGATGCAACATCGCCGTGGGGCGCAGCGTGGTTTCTGATGGGGAAAAGACCGGGAATTCAACCGGAAAACCGCCTGCTTCCCAGATGCCGTTTTTCACTCGTTCGGCCAGATCACGCAGATGGGCGTTGCAGGGCGTCAGTTCCGACCACGTGTTGCAGATCCCAATCACGGGCCGCCCGTCAAACACGTCCGGTGGGAACCCTTGGTTCATCATCCAGCCACGGCGATAAATGGCGTCTTTGGACGCGCCGCCCAGCCAGTCCTGGGACCTGAGTTTGCGGGGCCATTTTGCGGGTTTAAATGTCATGGAATCCTCATTTCGCTTTGGTCCAGAATAGCGATCCATACTTGCCAAACAAATCATATTAGCGCATCAATAATTACCATTTTGGATAAGTATATGCCGCTTCAACTGCTACAAAAGGGATTAAAGCTGTCCCATCTCAGGCTTATGGCCGCATTGGCGTCGCAGCATCGGATCGGTGAGGCGGCGGATCAGGTCGGGATCACCCGGCCTGCCGCGTCGCGGTTGATGTCGGAAATCGAACATTTGACCAATCAGCCTATGCATCAACGGGTGGGGCGGGGCATTGTTTTGACCGATGCGGGCCTGTCCCTGGCGCGGCGCGCGGCGCGGATCATTCAGGAAATCGATTCAGCCGGGCGTGAATTGGACGAAATGCAGCAGGGGCGCGGTGGGCATGTCCGGATAGGGGCCGTCACGGGCGCGGCGCTGGACAAAGTTTTGCCCGCGCTTGCGCAGCTGCCCGACCTGCGATCCCGCGTCGAAGTGGCGACATCCGACGTTTTGGCCAATATGATTTTGGACGGAGAACTGGACTTTGCCCTGTCCCGTTTGCCCGATGGTTTTGACCCGGATATGTTTGATTTCACCGCCATTGGCAGCGAACCGGTCACGTTGCTGGTGCGGCAGGATCACCCGTTGCTATCGGTCCAGCCGACCCCGCAGGACATGCTGCAATTCCCATGGATATTGCCGCAATCGGATGCGATTTTGCGCCAAGCGGTTGAGGCTCAGTTAAAACAACAGGGCCTGCCATTGCCGGATGTTCCGTTGGAAACCTCATCGTTTTTGGTGACGATCACGCGCCTGCGTCAAAGCGATGCCATTGCGCCCGTCGGCGTGGCGACGGCGGCGGATTTTGCAGGTGCTGGCATGCCGATCCGGCGATTGCCCGAAACCTTTGGCTTTGCGCTGTCGCCCTATGGGATCGTGACCCAAGCCGGGGCGGTTTTGACGCCCGCGGCGGCGCGGGTGCGGCAGGCTATGTTGGCTGCAGGGTGATCAATTCACCGCGCGCAGCGTTGGCATCATCGATATCATGGGTGACCATCAACACAGGCAGGCTGCGGTCATGGGCGGTTTTGAAAACCAAACTGCGCACCTGTTCGCGCAGCGCCGCATCCAGCCCCGAAAACGGTTCATCCAACAGCAACACACATGGGTCCGACAGCAGCATGCGCATCAGGGCCACCCGCGCCTTTTGTCCACCGGACAACGTAGCAGGGTCGCGGTCGTGAAATCCGTCTAGGCCGACCTCACGCAGGGCATGTTCAACCTGCGCGCGGCGGTCAGCGCGGGTGCCGCCGGATTGCAGGCCAAACGCCATATTTGCCCCGACGCTAAGGTGCGGAAACAGCAGGTGATCCTGAAACAGAATACCGACGCGCCGTTGATGGGGGGGCATATGCGTGATGTCCGACCCGTTCAGCAGGATGCGCCCGGAACAGTCAAAATCAGCGGCCAGATTGCCGGTGACCGCAGACAAAAGCGTGGATTTGCCCACGCCGCTGGGTCCCATCAAGGTCAGGACCGCGCCGGGGGTGATCGTGCGGTTGATGGCGAGCAAAGGCTGGTTATCTTTACGGATTTCGACTTGGTCGAATGTCAGGCCTTCATCCATTTCGCAATCCTTTTCTGTTTCGATAAATGATGGCGGGCAGGGCTATTGCCAGCGCAAAGGGTACGAGCGCAGCTGCCGTTTGCATCAGGCCATAAACGCCAATTGCCCGTCGATCCCCGCCCGAGGCCAGTGCAACCGCTTCGGTTGTGAGGGTTGATACACGCCCGCCGCCGACCAGCAGCGTCGCCAGATATTGCCCCACCGACACCGCAATGCCCACGGCGATGGCCGTCAGGATCGGGGCCAGCATCATTGGCAATCGGATGTGCCAGAAAATCCGGCGCGGGGAGGATCCCAGCGCGGCGGCGACGATGGCGTTTCGGTTGTCCCATGCCTTGAACGGGTCCTGAAGGGATAGGCGCAAATAGGGCAGCACAAACACCAGATGGGTGAAAATCACCGGCCAGATGCCCATATCCGCGCCCAGATTGATCAGCAGGGTTTGCAGCCCCGGCAGAAACGCGGTTTGAGGGATCAATAACGGCAGATATAGCAGCCACATGCCGCGTTCCGTGAGGGTCAGATTGTGGCGTTGTTCGGTCTGCAAACAGCCCAATGTCAGCGCCAATCCAATCCCCGTGGCGACCAGTGCGATCCACGCTGTTGTGGCCAATGTGTCCAAACTGGCGGGGCCGTGACGTATCCAGGATCGCAGGGTCAATTGTTGGGGCAATGCGTCGGGGAACGCCCAGAACCCGGCAAAGGACCAGATAACCAGACCGGCCAATCCGGCGAAGACCACGATGGCTGAAATCGCGCCCAGTCCAAAACCGATGCCCCGCAAGGGACGATCCAGCATCTGGCGTCGACCCGCATAGGCCCAGCGTCGTCCGGCCAATCCCAATAGGATTTCGCCGATCCGCCACAGGATCAGCGCGCCGACAACCAGTCCCAGCTGGATCAGTGACGCGGCGGCGGCCTGAAGACGAAACGCCAAGTCAGGATCGGCCATCCATTTGACGATTTGTACGGACAAAGGCGGCGGCGTGTTTGGCCCCAGGATCACCGCCACATCCACCACCGACATAGAATAGGCCAGCACCACATAAACCGGCAGGCGGATTTGGTGATAAATCGCCGGGAACACGGTTTTAAGCCACGCGGTGATGCGCTGATACCCAGCGGATTGGGCCACGCGCATGCGCTGGGTTGCGTCCACTTGGCTGAGGGCGGCGAGGGTGATGAGCAGTAAAAACGGCACTTCTTTGGCGATCAGACCGGCGGTCATGGTCAGGCCCAGCGGGTCCTGAACGATCAACCAGTCCACCGGGCGGTCCCATCCGGTGAGTGTGGGGCTGACCAACCGGGCGATCCAGCCGGATGGCGCAATCAGAAAGGCAAACCCAAATGCGGCGGCGGCGTGGGGCACGGATAACAGCGGCGACAGCAGTTTTTCGAGCAATCGAAAGGCGCGTGTCCCCGACCAGCCTGCGGTGATCAACACAACAATGATCAGCGATCCCAGCGTGGCAAACAGGCCCGTCGTAACGCTGAGCTGGATGGCGGGCCCGATGCCAGCCCAGTCAAACACGGCACGAAAAGGATCAAGCGATGGGCCATGCAGACCCGCGGCGGGCAGATGCCCAAAGGCAGGCAACACCGTGCCCCATAACCCGGCCACCACTGGCCCCAACAGGGCCAGCAAGGTTAAAATCGGCAAAAGTGGTGGAAATTTCATAGCTTAATCGACCACTTTCGCCGGTAATATTAGCTTATTGTGCAACACCGTAGCGGTTTTGCCAATCTTGCGCGATGCGTGTCATCCAGCTGGGATGGGGTTCGGCTTGCGCCTGTCCCAGTTCAGCCGGTGTCAGCGTTGCGATGCCCAAATCCAACGCGTCAAAGACGGCGCGTTCCTCGGCGGTGATCGCGTCCATGTCCAACACGGTGCCATAGCCCAGCACATTGGGGTCTTGGGCGCGGGCCTGTGCTTCGGGGGACATCAGGAAATTGGCCAGAACCATCGCGCCTGCTTTGGAACCCGAATTATAGGGGATCGCCACAAAGGACGCGTTGCCGATGGTGCCTTTGTCCAACACGAATGTGCGCACGGTGTCGGGCAGTTCAAAGTTGTTGATCGCGGTGCTGGCGGCGCCGGGGCTAAAGGATGCGGCCAGATCGACTTCGTCATCTGAAATCAGCTGAAACTGGCGTTGGCCGGATTGCGGATAGGCGCGGCCTTCGCGCCACAAAACCGGCGTCAATTGTTCCAGATAATCCCAAAGCGGGGCGGTGACGTCAGCATAGTTTTCATCCGTGGCGGGGTCTGCCAGCACAGATGGGTCATCTAACAGATCAACCAAGGCCTGTTTCAGGAATGTCGTGCCCAGAAAATCAGGTGGCTGTGGGAATGTGAACCGGCCCGGATTGGCCTGCGCCCATGCCAGAATGTCGTCCATTGATCCCAAAGGTTCGGCCAGATCGGCGGTGTCGTGGATAAACACAACCTGCGCCATGGCCCAGGGCGCTTCGTACCCTTCGACGGGCACGGTAAAATCGGTCTGAACGGTTTTGCCATCCACATCAACCACATCCCAGTTGGGCAATTGTTCCGCAAAGGGACCAAACAGCAAATCTGCCTCTTTCATCGCGGCAAAATTGGCCCCGTTAATCCAGATCATGTCCACGGCGCTGTCATCATGCTGGCCGGCCTCTTTTTCGGTCAAAACCCGTGTGACGGCATCCGCGGTGGAGGTCAGTTTTACATGTTCCAAGGTCACGCCGTAATCCTCGGCGATACGCGCACCGGCCCAAGCGATGAAATCATTGGTGGTCGTGGACCCGCCCCAAGCGTGCCAATACACAGTTTGACCACGGGCTTCGGTCAGGACGGCGTCCCAATCGCTGGGGTCAATATCGGCCAACGCGGGCAGGGGCGCAATCAGCGCGGCGAGTACAGCAAGATGTTTCATGAGGATCCTTGTTGGTCGTTAAAGAGGTGGAACGCGCCATATAGACGCAAAGTGGCGGTGACAAAGCAGGCCAAGCCAAACAGGACAGCCAGCGGGACAAAGGCACCGGGCCATAGGCAGAGGGCGACGAAAAACGCAATGGTTTCCGTGCCTTCTAGCAATCCGTTGGAATAATATAGCGATTTCACCCCTTGGGCGGATGTCGACATTTCGTGTTTTTCAGCCAGGATCGCATAGCCCAGAAAGGATGCGCCGTTGAAATAAAACGATGTCAGCAAAAACGCCCCAGCCGCGCCATTACTGGCCGGATCAAACAGGACAAAACCCAGCGGGATCGCCCCGTAAAACAGAAAATCACAGGTGATATCCAAATAGCCGCCAAAGTCGGTTTTTTGGGTCGCACGGGCCACAGCACCATCCAGCCCATCGGCCAGTCGCGACATCAATATCAACGCCAAGGCCAACCCAAACCAGCCCATCCAGATCGCCAGCGCCGCCAACAGGCCCAAAACCAACCCGGCCAAGGTCACACCATTAGCGGTGATCCCCATCTGGGCGATCTGGCGTCCCAGCCGGTTGAGCGGCGGGTCGATCAGTTTTCTGGTGGCGGCGTCTAACATGCGGGCTCCGGTTTCGTTGCGCACCTATGTGGCCCAAGAAACCGCGTTGGTCTATCGACATGACAGGAATGTGACATGCTGTCATTTTTGATAGGGTGTCAGGCGCCATATACGTTTATATTTCGCAATCGCGACCGAAGGCAGTTCAGAATTGCCTGTTTGTGCTTTCAAAAACGGACATGCGCATAGGGCCAAGTGACCGTCGGTTGCGCGGGACAAAGCGACGCTGACGCCATGTAAGATCAATGACTGCTTTTGGTGTTTCTCAGTTTTCGCACGAAGTACTCAGCCACAACTAGGTTTGGTAGCCAACAAAGCCAGGACACAACCTGATATGCCACGTCAAATGGAACACCTGAGATGAGCTGAGCAGGAAGCCAAACACGCAACATTACACCTGCGAAAGTTAACGCGATTGAGCGGATCATCCATTCACGGTGCAAGCTAATTTCGCGTCGTCTTGCGAATTGGACTGCCTTAAACGTCACCACAAGCCAGATTATGGCCAGTAAAATAAACCCCGATTGCGCAATTGGGCCATGCATGGCGTCGAAACCGATCATGATACCGCTCAAGCCAGCCACCAAAACTGCGCCAACATATATCCGGCCCAACAACCGATGCCGACTGAGCGATTTGGCCCGAAACTTCTCGGACAGTTGGAACGGCGCGATGGCAAGCGCGATAGGTGCGAAGATAACGTGCAAGTAAAACGAGTAATTAGGCGACACCAATTGGTGGGCCATGTTCGGAAACCCTGTCTTCATCCCAAGTACGACAAACCGGTAAGACACGAGGGCAACGGCAATGGACAAAAACCAAAAAATGCCTCGTTGAATCTTCATTTTAAGCAACATCGTTGCGCACTCCTTGACAGTGTCAAGTTCACCGCTTACGTCAATCTACTTGACACTGTCAAGCCGTAAATGTATTCGACCAATATGAATTTGAATGAAAAGACGAAGCGTGCCGGAGATTTGCGCCAAACGCTCATCAGCGCGGGAATTGAGTTGTTACAAAGCGGCGGTGCAAATGCGCTGACACTCCGTAAATGTGCCGCACGCGCTGGGGTCTCTCACGCGGCACCGGCTCATCACTTTGACGGTATAGAAGGACTGCTCACTGCGATTGCGGCACGCGGCCATGAAACGTTTACCGCGACAATGCTTGCTCACTTGAGCCGTGCACCGAACCTGAACCGAGATCGCCTTTATTCCATATGTGAAGGGTATTTGGAATTTGCTGCGGCAAATCAGGCCCTCTATGGATTGATGTTTAATTCCAGCCAGATAGATTTCTGCGATCCAGACCTTGGCGCAAAATCTCGCGCCTCATTCGAAATTTTGGAACAGTGCTGCGCGCCCTTTCAAGACACGAATACTGGCCCTTTGACGCTCGAGATCACGATTTGGTCGTTGCTGCACGGATATTGTAGCTTTACCAAGAAAATCCGCGAAGGAAGTCCAATGCATCCGGCAAATCAAATACCATTTCGGCAGCTTTTTGACTACGTCGTTCCGTCGAATTAGCCTGAACCCTGGAACACCTTGGACCATAGGATGACATTCACGCGTAGCGCAGCATCGGTCGAAGAGGGCTCGAAACTGACATTCGCGGCGAGCTACGCCAACGACTGCTTTCCCAAAAAGGAAAACGATGTGTTGCCCCTCATGTGACCTTTGGGCCGGAACGCGGCCGGCCCAAAAGTGGTTTGAAACTTAGGGGTTTTCTGATCGGAACCAACCCAAGCGGCTAAAGATCAGCCAATCTAGCAACAGCGCGGCGATCAGGGATGCGGCCACCAATGGGAACAGCAGCGACACAAAAATGATCAACACGATCATACCCGATCCCAAGGCCCGGTCCGGCGCATTTGGCACCCCCAGCCGACCCGCGGGGCGGCGTTTCCACCATGCCACGAATCCGGTGATTGACAGGAACAATGCCGCCAAAGCCGCCAATGTGTTCACCACCAGATTGAGCGGTCCGTAGAGTTCGCCTTGGTGCAGGGAAATGCCCAGCGAAACGGCCTTGGCCAAAACAGGGTTCTGGTCAAAGTCATGCCGCATCAGAACGTCACCGGAATATTGATCCACGATCAGTTCGGATTGCTCATACCGATCCCGGCTGGCCGAACGGACCCAAAACGCGGCCGCTTCGTCGCGCGGCGGGCGCATTTCATAGGGCGACACCAACCCTTGGGCTTGGGCCGTGGCGATCACATCTGCATAGGCAATGGGCGTGCCTTGGGACGTGGTTGATCCGGGCACATCCCGCGAAAACCGCAGCGATCCGGATTTTTGATCGGTCTGTTCCTGTACATAGGACAGCCCCCCGCCCCAGACATCCGTCCAAGGCAGGCCGGAAATCAGGATGGGCACCACAACGATTGTCGCCAAAAAGCCAACAAACAGATGGGTTTCGCGCCACCATGCGCGACCCTCGCCTTTGGGCAGGCTAACGGCCTTGGACAGGGTGCGCTGGCCACGGGGCCACCACAGATAGACGCCGGTGATAAACATCACGATGGCCCAATGGGCGGCCAATTCGACAAATTTTGTGCCGGTTTTGCCCAACAGCAATTCGCCATGGAATTTTTTCAGCATCCGCATCGCCATGCGATCCCGTTCAACGGACCCCAGAACGTCCCCCGTGTAGGGATCGACCCACGCATAAGACCGCACACGATCTGCGTCGTTAAATTCGATCATCGCGGATCGGGCTGGATCGTCGTAAACGGTGATGCCCCGCAGACGGGTGACGCCCAGTTCACCGTCTACAGCCGCCACTAGGGTTTCCAGCGGCAGCACCGCTTCGCCCACGGATACGTTCATTTGGTCGGCATAAAGCCAGGCTTCGATCTGGGGTTTATATAGGTAAATCCCCCCGGTGATGGCCAACATGGCCATAAAAGGCAGCACATAAAGAGAAGCGAGGAAATGCCATTTCCACACCATACGATAGAGGGCCCCGCCGGTCGCTTTTTGCGACGCAGCAACGCCCGATACAGTTGCATCGGTCATAAAATAGTCCTGTGATTTGATTTGAAAATTAAGGTGTCAAATCACAGCAGGGGGCGCACGAGAAGGCAGGATATGGGACAATCGATCCCGATCCGCCGCATCGTGAACAACAATCGTAAACGGGCGTGTGTAATCGCGCGCCAAGGCCTGCCAATGGGGGTCGGGCTGGGCCTGCGCGATGACAAGATCGGCCAAAACACAATGTTCGGATTTGTGTTCTTGGGACTCAATCGGGGTGCCGTTTGCATCCAGCGTCAGGATGATAATTTCCGCCCCGGTACAGATCGCCACGGTTTGAATACCCGGGATCACATGGACCAAAATTGCGGACATGCGGGGCGCAAGCAATCCCAGAACAACCAGACAAACCATCAGTGCCCGCAGGATTTGGCTAGGGTTGAGGCGGGATAACAACATGTATGAACGGCTCCTTAAGGGTGTTTAACCTTAGGGGGCCTCAGAACAAACCGGAAAACAAAAGGGCGCGCAGTTTCCTGCACGCCCAATGACTTGATCAGATGGGAATTATTCGCTCAGCGCGGCATCCGTGATCGCATGTGTCCATGCGCCTTCTGGGGTGGCGGTGATCACAGGATCGGACCCACCGGCCAGCAATGTGGCGACGGTGCGATCAAAGTCGGCTTCGTCCAATGCGCCGTTTGATCCCATGGTCAGTTTGGCGATTTCGGCCATCATGCGGATCTGATGAGCTTCGGTTTGGGCGCCGGTTTCGTCATAATCCAGAATGATTTCAGCCGCTTCGCCCGGGTTTTCTTCGGCCCATTTCCAGCCTTCCATAGAGGCACGCACAAAGCGCACCATTTTGTCGGCAAATGCCGGATCGTCCAGATTTTCCTCTAGCACGTAAATGCCGTCTTCCAATGTGGCGACGCCCTGATCTTCGTATTTGAAGGTGATCAATTCGTCCTCGGAAACGCCTGCATCCAGAACCTGACCGTATTCATTATAGGTCATCGTCGAAATGCAATCGGCCTGACGTTGCAGCAGTGGATCAACGTTAAAGCCCTGTTTCAGAACTGTAATTCCGTCTTCGCCACCTTCGGTTGGAATGCCAACCTGGCTCATCCAGCTGAGGAACGGATATTCGTTGCCAAAGAACCAAACGCCGATGGTTTTGCCGCGGAAATCCTCAACGGATTCAATGCCGGTATCACGCCAGCAAGTCAGCATCAGCCCGGATGTTTTGAACGGCTGTGCGATGTTCACCACCGGCAGACCCTTTTCACGGGCGGCAAGGGCGGATGGCATCCAGTTCAGCATGGCATCCGCGCCACCACCGGCCAGAACTTGGGGTGGAGCGATGTCAGGTCCGCCGGGCAGGATGGTAACATTCAGGCCTTCGGCTTCGTAGAAACCTTGTTCCAGTGCCACGTAATATCCCGCAAACTGAGCTTGGGTAACCCATTGCAATTGCAGCGTTACATCATCATCCGCCAGTGCTGGCATGGCCAGTCCTGCGGTCAAACCCAGTGCCGCTGTTGTCGCGATCAATGTCTTTTTCATGATAGTTCCTCCGTGTTGTCATTACGCCGGATTTTCCCGGTCATTATATGATTTCGTTAGCGTCGGTGTGAGGGATGCCAGAACGTGATCCGTCCTTCGATCCATGCCATAACCCCATAAAACGCGGACCCGGCCAATGCGGCAACCACGATTTCTGCCCAGACCATATCCAGTGCAAGCTGCCCAACCGAGGTTGAAATGCGAAATCCCATCCCCAAAGTGGGCGATCCGAAAAATTCAGCCACAATCGCACCGATCAGCGCCAATGTTGTTGAAATTTTCAGCCCATTGAAAACAAAGGGCATCGCAGCGGGCAGGCGCAATTTAAACAAGGTCTGCCAATAGGATGCGCCATATGTGCGCATCAGGTCGCGCTGCATGCCAGATGTGTCACGCAGACCGGCGACGGTGTTAACCAAGACTGGAAAAAACACCATAACCACCACGACGGCAGCTTTGGATTGCCAGTTGAATCCGTACCACATCACCAAAATGGGGGCCGTGCCGACAATGGGCAATGCGGCCATGAAATTACCCACAGGCAGCAGGCCGCGCCGCAAAAAATCGTATTTGTCAGCGATGATCGCGGTCAGAAACGCGGCGATACAGCCGATGACATAGCCGCTCAGCGCGCCTTTGACGAAGGTCTGATTGAAATCC
The DNA here is from genome assembly GCF_040932005.1 of Aestuariibius sp. HNIBRBA575. Classification (NCBI taxonomy): domain Bacteria; kingdom Pseudomonadati; phylum Pseudomonadota; class Alphaproteobacteria; order Rhodobacterales; family Paracoccaceae; genus Aestuariibius; species Aestuariibius sp. HNIBRBA575. The sequence continues at coordinate 3,024,422 of NZ_CP162414.1, read as the reverse complement.
GCCCATAGGATCGACAGGTTTGCCTCAAACGTGGTGGCGATATGGGTGGGGGCCGGTAGAATGACCAGCGGCACATCCAGCCCTTTGACGATCAATTCCCACATCACGATCAGTGTCAGGCCAAAAATGGCAGGGATCGCGATTTTGACGGCGGGCAGATGTGCGGCCGGGCCATTGGCCAGTTGCACATTCAGCCACCACATGGCGATCCACAGGGCAAAGGCGGTGAAAACAAGGATCATGATTGCACCCCCATACGCCGCAACGTGCGCCGTTCCAGCCAGCCAATCAATCCGACCATGCCCGCCGCAACCAGCGCCGCCATAAACAGAGCCGACCAGATCTGGACGGTTTGCCCGTAATAGGACCCGGCCAGCATCCGCGCACCCAGTCCGCGCACGGCACCGGTGGGCAATTCGCCAACGATCGCGCCGACCAGACTGGCGGCCATGGCGATCTTCATCGAGGTGAACAGATACGGCACCGAAGACGGCAGCCGCAGCATCCAGAACGACTGAGATTTCGACGCATTATACGTGCGCAGCAGGTCCAATTGCATGTGATCCGGGCTGCGCAACCCTTTGACCATGCCAACGACCACCGGGAAAAACGACAGATAGGCGGATATGATTGCCTTGGGCAGAATGCCCTGCACGCCAATCGAGTACAGAACCACGATGATCATCGGTGCGATGGCGATGATTGGGATGGTTTGGCTGACAATCGCCCAAGGCATCACAGACATGTCCATGGCTTTGGAATGGACAATCCCGACGGCCAAAATCACGCCCAGCCCCGCCCCGATGGCAAAGCCCAGCAAGGTCGCCGATAGGGTGATGCCTGCGTGATAAAACAGGCCGCGATTGGACAATGTGCCGGATCGCACGATGCCGCGTCGCCCAAACAGCTCTTCTCCGAAGGTGCTGTCCCACATTTCAACCACCACCTGATGCGGGGCGGGCAGGCGCGCGCGTTCAACGGACCAGGATGCGCCCAATTCGCCAGTATTGGCAAAGACCATGCCAATCGCGCCTGCGTCCCTGCGTTCCACAGCGGTTTCGGGATAAACAACAGCACCGGCACGTTCGGCGGTTGTCAGAACTTCGCGGATATTCATCGGCACGCAGGCGATGTACCAAATCGCGGCGATGGCGGCGATCACGGTCAGGACAGGGACAAAGGTCTGTTTCATGCCAGCCCCCACATGTGGATAAATTGGATCGGGTCAATCATCGGCATGCCCCGCGCGCAGGCCTTCGCGGACACGATGGGCCACATCGATAAATTCCTGTGAATCGCGGATATCGAGCGGGCGTTCCTTGGGCAACGGGCTGTGGATGACGTCAGTGATCCGACCGGGGCGCGGAGACATGACAACGATTTTGGTCGACAGATAGACTGCCTCAGGGATGGAATGGGTGACAAAGCCGATGGTTTTGTTGGTCCGCGCCCAGAGCTGCAACAATTGTTCGTTCAGATGGTCGCGGACAATTTCATCCAGCGCCCCAAATGGTTCATCCATCAACAGGATATCCGCATCAAAGGCCAGCGCGCGCGCAATGGACGCGCGTTGCTGCATCCCGCCGGACAATTGCCACGGGAATTTTTTGCCAAATCCGGCCAGATCAACCAGTTCCAGCACTTTTTCGACGCGGGTGTTTTGTTCGGCCTTGTCGAACCCCATGATTTCCAGCGGCAGTTTGATATTGCCCGCAATTGTGCGCCATGGATACAAGCCCGCGGCCTGAAATACATAGCCATAGGCGCGTTTGCGGCGCGCTTCGTCCGGGGTCATGCCATTGACGAACAGGTCACCGCCGGTCGGGGTCTCTAGCCCCGCGATGCAGCGCAGAAACGTGGTTTTCCCGCAGCCAGACGGCCCGATAAAGGACACAAAATCCCCTTCGTCAATGTCTAGATTCACATCTTTGAGCGCATGGATCGGACCGTCATTGGTGTGAAAGGTCAGATCAAGATTGCTGGCTTTGATCACTGCGTTGCTCATTTTGTTCCTCATGCCCCGGACGTCATCCGGGGCTTCTATTGATGTTCCATCCATGGGCATGGATTATACGCCGGTTGACGGAATGCCGCTGCGCTGCACGGGGCGCGGTGCGGTCAGTTCTTTCCAGCTGCTCAGCGCTTTGTTCACGGCTGTGTTTGGACCACGGGCGACAAATTCGCCATGGCCTTCTTGGGTTTTGATGTCGCCGTCCATCACCGCAACCTGACCGCGCGTCAGGGTATAACGCGGCAGGCCTTTGACTTCGTTGCCTTCGAACACGTTGTAATCAATGGCGGATTGCTGGCTGGCGGCGGTGATGGTTTTGGATTTTTCGGGATCCCAGACCACCAAATCCGCATCTGCCCCAACCAGAACCGCGCCCTTTTTCGGATAGCAGTTCAGGATTTTGGCGATGTTGGTGGATGTCACGGCGACAAATTCATTGGGCGTGATCCGGCCCGTAGCCACGCCATGGGTCCACAACATCGGCATGCGATCCTCTAGGCCACCGGTGCCGTTGGGGATTTTGGAAAAGTCGCCCAGCCCGGTGCGTTTTTGATCGGTGGTGAACGCGCAATGATCCGTGGCCACCACGGACAAAGACCCGGATTGCAGGCCAGCCCACAGGCTGTCTTGGTGTTGTTTGTTCCGGAACGGAGGCGACATGACACGCCGCGCGGCATGGTCCCAATCGGGGTTGAAATATTCGCTTTCGTCCAGAGTCAAATGCTGGATCAGCGGTTCGCCCCAGACGCGTTTGCCCTGCATGCGGGCGCGGCGGATGGCTTCGTGGCTGTCTTCGCAGGAAGTGTGCACCACATAAAGCGGCACGCCGGCCATATCAGCGATCATGATGGCGCGGTTTGTGGCTTCGCCTTCGACCTGTGGCGGGCGGGAATAGGCGTGCGCTTCGGGGCCGGTATTGCCCTCGGCCAGCAATTTGGCGGTCAGTTCTGCCACCACGTCGCCGTTTTCCGCATGAACCATCGCGATGCCGCCCAGTTCCGCAAGCCGTTGAAACGACGAATACATTTCATCGTCATTGACCATCAGCGCGCCTTTGTAGGCCATGAAATGTTTGAATGTGTTGATCCCACGTTCCTGAACGATGGTTTTCATGTCGTCAAACACCTGTTCGCCCCACCATGTCACCGCCATGTGAAACGAATAGTCGCAATTGGCGCGGGTCGATTTGTTGTCCCAGCGTTTCAGCGCGTCCAGCATGCTTTCGCCTTGGTTGGGCAGGGCAAAGTCAACCACCATCGTGGTGCCCCCCGCCAGACCAGCGCGTGTGCCAGATTCAAAATCATCGGTGGAATAAGTGCCCATAAACGGCATTTCCAGATGGGTGTGTGGGTCGATACCACCGGGCATGATGTAACAGCCGGTCGCGTCTAGCTGTTCGTCGCCCTTTAGGTCAGGTCCGATCTGCGAAATGACGCCGCCTTCGATCAGGACGTCGGCCTTGTAGGTCAAATCAGCGGTGACAATGGTGCCGTTCTTGATGACGGTGCTCATGGTCGGTTTCCTCCTTGGGGTCGTGGCGTTTTGGCTGGCGTAACGGCTGGCAATGGGCCGTCACGTCAAGGGGTACATATCGGTGTGCCGTTTTGGTCATTCACGGTGAACAAATCCCCGGCATAAGTGTAGAACCAACACCCGTCCGGGTCTTGGTTCACTTCGGTCCGGTCCACGTCAATGGGCAGGGCGCGGTCCACATCCGCCGGGAAATCCAGCAATGGCGCCGGGGGCGGTGGATCGCATGCGGCTAGCGCAACTGCGCCTAGCGTGATGAAGGGGGCAAGAAGCTTCATCCCACAATCTCCGCGGTTTCAACAACCGCATGGAACAGCACATCTGCCCCGGCGGCGGCCCAGTCTTTGCTGATGTCTTCGGCCTCATTGTGGGACAGGCCGTCGACGCAGGGGCACATGATCATAGCCGTGGGCGCAACTCGGTTGATCCAGCAGGCATCGTGGCCGGCGCCGGAAATGATGTCGCGGTGGGAATGGCCCAGCCGTTCGGCCGCGTCGCGCACGGCTGTCACGCAGCCCGGATCAAACGTCACCGGATCAAAACCGCCGACCTTTTCGAATGCGATCTGCATGCCCATGCCGGTGACAAGTTCGGTGCCCTCGGCCCGCAGGCGGTTTTCCATATCGGTGATCACGTCCAGATCGGGGGATCGGAAATCGACGGTGAACACCACCTTGCCAGGGATCACGTTGCGCGAATTGGGGTAGACGTCGATATGGCCCGCAGCCCCCACCGCATGGGGCGCGTGGGACAGGGCGATGTCGTCGACCAGGTTCAGCACCTTGGCCATGGCCAACCCGGCGTTTTTGCGCATCGGCATCGGGGTGGACCCGGTGTGGCTGTCTTTGCCGGTGATGGTGACTTGGGTCCAGCTCAGGCCCTGACCGTGGGTGACCACGCCGATGTCTTTGCCTTCGGCCTCCAGAATGGGGCCCTGTTCGATGTGCAGCTCAAAAAACGCATGCATTTTGCGTGCGCCGACCTCTTCTTCGCCGCGCCAACCGATCCGTTCCAGCTCGGCTCCGAATGTTTTGCCCTCGGCGTCTTGGCGTGCATAGGCCCAATCTTGGGTATGCATCCCGGCAAACACACCTGATGACAGCATCGCCGGGGCATACCGCGTGCCTTCTTCGTTGGTCCAGTTGGTGGCCACGATCGGGTGTTTGGTCTGAATGTTCAAATCGTTCAGCGTGCGGATCAGTTCCAGCCCGGCCAAAACCCCCAACACGCCATCATATTTGCCACCCGTCGGCTGGGTGTCCAAATGTGACCCCACATAGACCGGCAGGGCATCGGGATCTGTGCCGTCGCGGCGGGCAAACATGTTGCCCATCTGATCCAGCCCCATCGTGCAACCGGCGGCTTCGCACCAGCTTTGAAACAGGGCGCGGCCCTGCGCGTCTTCGTCGGTCAGCGTCTGGCGGTTGTTGCCCCCTGCGATGCCGGGGCCGATTTTGGCCATCTCCATCAGGCTGTCCCACAACCGGTCACCGTTAATTTTTAGATTGGCAGCAGGTGCAGTCATGTCACATCCTTTCGGGCATATCGCAGAAATTTATCTCGTGTCGATTTGACCAAGTGGTCAAAGCAACGCTATCAGAGGTCCATACCCAGTCAAGCTTTCCGGCTGCGACATATGCTAATGCTGAATTGTTTTGCACTTGGCGGGGTAAAGTATGAAGTTTGTGGCAAGAGGTGCACAATGACAGCAACGCCAAAGTCGGGTCCAAATGCGGGAAACCAGACGCGGATTCAGAAAAAGAACCGGTCCCTGATTTTGGAAGCCGCGCTGGACGTGTTTTCAAAGTTCGGGTTTCGCGGGGCGACGCTGGATCAGATCGCGGATCAGGCCGGGCTGTCGAAACCGAATTTGCTGTATTATTTCCCATCCAAAGAAGCGATCCATATGGAGCTGTTGCAAGGGTTGCTTGGCACGTGGCTGGACCCGCTTCAGGATATGTCAGCCGATGGGGAACCGCGCGACGAAATCCTTGGATATATGCGCCGTAAACTGGCAATGAGCCGGGATTACCCACGCGAAAGCCGTCTGTTTGCCAATGAGATTCTACAAGGCGCGCCGCGCATTCATTCCGCCCTAGAAGGCGAATTGCGCGATTTGGTCGAAGAAAAGGGCGCCGTGATCCGCACGTGGATTGCGGATGGGAAAATGCATGACGTGAACCCGACGCATCTGCTGTTTTCAATCTGGGCCTTGACCCAGCATTACGCAGATTTTGAGGTACAAGTGGGCGCCATTTTGGACGGCGCTGATCCCTATCCGCAGGCGGAAACCTTCTTGGATCAATTATTTGGTGGGTTTTTCCCCGCAAAATAAGGGGATTAACCACACTTTTACCAATATCGGTCATGGTTAACGCATGATGGATATTCGAAACCGCATCCCCGCTGGCCCAAATCGCCAACCGTTTAACTGGAACCGCACCCTTGCAGGCGCGGTCCGGGGGGGTGTTTTGCGGCACAATGTGCGCGACATTGATCGTGGACCCGGGCGCGACGCCCTGATGGCCGAGGTTAAGAGACGCGGATATCACCTGATCGAATGTGGCGATCAGTTCATCATCATCTGTAATCCCGGCCCTCTGAGGGTACATATCTAACCTTTATTCCGCCGCTGTGGCGCTTGGGTTGTTGGGATGGGTTGTCCAGTTGGCATATTCATCACTGACAACTTTGCCGGTGCGTGGGTCGACTTCGCCGGGCTGCATTTGGATCATCGAAATGCAGTTTTCCACCGGACAGACATCCACACATAGATTACAGGCAACGCATTCCTCGTCTTTGACGCTGAACACCCGATCTTCGCTCATGGCGATGGCCTGATGGCTGGTATCTTCGCAGGCGGCATAGCAGCGGCCGCATTTGATGCAGGCATCTTCGTCGATCTTGGCCTTGGCGATGTAGTTCAGGTTCAGATCTTTCCAATCGACGACGTTTGGCGTGGCGCGGCCCACAAAATCGTCGATTTTGTCATAGCCTTTTTCGTCCATCCAAGCGCCCAGACCGGCGATCATTTCCTCAACGATGCGGAACCCATAGGTCATCACCGCCGTACAAACCTGCACGTTGCCCGCGCCAAGGCTCATGAATTCGGCCGCGTCGCGCCACGTGGTCACGCCACCGATTGCCGAAATCGGCAAACCGCGTGTTTCGGCACTGCGCGCGATATCCGCCACCATGTGCATGGCAATCGGTTTCACCGCTGGGCCGCAATAGCCGCCGTGGCTGCCTTGGCCGTCAATTGACGGTTCGGGGCTGAAATCATCCAGATTGACCGAAGTGATCGAATTGATCGTGTTGATCAGGCTGACCGCATCCGCGCCGCCGTTTTTCGCTGCCTGCGCGGGATAACGCACATCGGTGATGTTGGGCGTCAGTTTCACGATCACCGGGCGGTCATAGTATTTTTTGCACCAGCGTGTGACCATTTCGATATATTCGGGCACCTGACCCACAGCGGATCCCATGCCACGTTCGGCCATCCCATGCGGGCAGCCAAAGTTCAGCTCGATCCCATCCGCGCCGGTTTCTTCGACACGCGGTAGAATTGCTTTCCAAGCGGCTTCTTCGCAGGGCACCATAATCGACGCGATCAGGGCGCGGTCGGGATAGTCGGCTTTGACGCGCGCCATTTCTTCGAGGTTCACCTCAAGCGGGCGATCGGTGATCAATTCGATGTTGTTGAGCCCCAGCAACCGCCGGTCAGCCCCGTAAATCGCCCCATAACGCGGGCCGTTTACATTAACGACGGGCGGGCCTTCGGACCCCAGTGTTTTCCAGACCACACCGCCCCAACCAGCCTCAAAGGCGCGGCGGACGTTGTATTCTTTGTCCGTGGGCGGCGCAGAGGCCAGCCAGAACGGATTCGGGGATGAAATACCTAGAAAATTGCTTGTTAGGTCGGCCATGTTGAACCTCCTTTACGCGGAAAGCGTTGCGTGAATGTCTTCGGCGGCGTCGCGTCCTTCGGCGACGGCCGTCACGGTCAGATCGTCGCCACCACTGGCGCAATCCCCCCCGGCCCAGATGCCTTCGCGGCTGGATCGCCCGGTGTCAGACACTTTGATTTTGCCATGTTCCAGTGCCAGCCCACCATCGGTGGTCAAGGATTGGCCGATGGCCAAAAACACCTGATCCGCGGGGATGCGGGTGGTTTCACCGGTGGGTTTCAACCCCGCGCCATCATCAACCGTAAAGGCCAGCTCCATCTCAGCGGCGGCGCCGTTGCCATGTACCGCGACGGGCTGCACATGGGTTAGGATCTGCACACCTTTGGATGCGGCCAGATCCTGTTCAAAGGGGCTGGCGCCCATTTTATCCCGCCCACGGCGGTAGGCGATGGTCACGTTTTGCGCGCCCAGCAATTTAGACTGAACGGCGGCATCGACGGCGGTCATCCCACCGCCGATCACCACCACGTTGCGCCCCACGGGAAGGGCGCTTAGGTCGTTTGATTGGCGCAGATCGCTGATGAAATCCACGGCGGGTCCCACGCCGGATTTGTCAGTGCCATCCACACCCAATGCATTCACACCGCCCAGGCCAACGCCCAGGAAAACCGCGTCAAAATCAGCGGCTAGCGTGTCGATGTTCAGGTCCGCACCCAAGGCTTTGCCGGTTTCCAAGGTGATACCGCCGATTTGCATCAGCCAGTCCACTTCGCGGGCGGCAAAATCATCCGTGGATTTATAGGCCGCGATGCCAAATTCGTTCAAACCGCCGGCTTTGGGGCGGGCATCATAGATCACCACGTCATGGCCTTTGGTTGCCAGTCGATGCGCACAGGCCAGACCGGCGGGGCCGCCGCCAACCACCGCCACCTTTTTGCCGGTTGAGGCGGCGCGGGTATATGGATGGCTCTGACGGGCCATCATTTTATCAGTGGCATAGCGTTGCAAACGCCCAATTTCGACAGGTTTGCCTTCGGCCACTTCGCGGACACAAACCTGTTCGCACAGTTCCTCGGTTGGACAAACGCGGGCACACATGCCGCCCAGAATATTCTGGTCAAAGATGGTTTTTGCCGCGCTTTCGGGCTGACCCGTTTGGATCTGGCGAATGAACAACGGAATGTCGATGCTGGTCGGACAGGCCGTCATGCAGGGCGCGTCGTGGCAGAAATAACAGCGATCTGCCGCAACTGTGGCTTCGTGGGGGGCATACGGCGCGTGCAGGTCGTCGAAATTCTCGGCGATTTCGGACTGGCTGAGACGGCCGGCGGTAATTCCGGGGGTCATTGGGCTGGTCATGGTTATTCCCTGTTGATTTTCTTTAGCCTGCCATGGATCAAAATTTTATCAAGTGGTAAAATTTTAAAAATGCGCACAAATGTTGTCGGTTTTTATGCCGCTCAGCAGCATTATTGCTCAATTTATGGGCGGGGAAAGGCCTTAGCCAATTTCTCTGCGCCGCGGCGAATTTCGGAATCTGTAAAGGCAGCAAAGCCTAAAACAGCCCCCTGACGCTGAACCGGGCCAGCATAGTGACGTGACAGCGGGCGCAGTTTGACCCCGAATCGGTCTGCGGTTTGGGCCAGCTCAATGTCGGTTTTTACCGGGGCATCGGGTGCCAAATTGGCGATGACATGCAGCCCGGATTGCGTGGGTTCGGGGGTTAAAACATGTGGCACATGGTGCTGAAACGCGGCGATCAGGGTTTTCTGGCGTTGGGCATATAGGCGTCGCATGCGCCGGATATGGGTGGCAAATCCACCGGTTTCTATGAACCGAGCCAGCGCCGGTTGCGCGGCCAGCGACGCGGTAGGGCGGCTTTGGTTTATGGCATCCCGCGCACCAGCCACCAAGGTTTCGGGCAGCACAACAAAGCCCAACCGCAATCCATGAAACAGCACTTGGGAAAAGCTGCCGACATAGATGACGCGGGCGCGGTCATCCAGGCTCATCATGGCGGGTAGGGGTTGGCCCTGAAACCGGTATTCGCCGTCAAAGTCGTCCTCGATGATATAGCCGTCCGTTGCGCGCGACCATTGCAACAGCGCCATACGCCGGGACAAAGGCATGGTCATGCCCAGCGGAAATTGCCGCGACGGGGTGACGGCGATGGCGGCAATATCGGTGTCGGAACTGGGATCTATCGGCAACCCGTCTGCGTCCACATGTCGGGCGCGGACGTGAAATCCGGCATGTGTTATGGCGGATCGCAGCACGTCATGGCCGGGATCTTCGACCAATATGTTGCCCGCGCGATTTGGCAACGCAGTCAGGATCAGGCGGATGGCTTCGGTCAGGCCGGACGTGATGACGATCTGCCCGGCGTGGCATTTCAACCCCCGCCAATCCCTAAGATGCGCCACCAATGCCTGACGCAGGTCGGGCCAGCCAAAGGGCGACGGCGCATTGAGCATATCGACCGACGGCGCCCGCCAGCTTTGTTCCATCAGGCGTGCCCAATCGGTGAATGGAAATTCCCGCAAATCAGGGGCTGCGCTTTGGAATGTGATCAGGGGGCTGGGTTTGGCAAGGGGGGGCAGGTTTGATGGTGGCGGCGTGGTGGAAATCGGCAAATCCGGCAGGTCGGCGGCGACATACATGCCTGATCCGCGGCGGCCCTGCAGGTAGCCTTCGCTGACCAATTGATCAAACGCAGAGGTGACGGTGATCCGCGACACAGACAATTCCGCAGCCAGCAGGCGGCTGGCAGGCAATCGATCATTGGGCTGCAATTGCCGTTCATGCACCAGCTTTCGCAACGCTTGGGTCAGTTGGGCCTGCAAACTGGTGGGTCCAGCGCGGTCCAGCGAAATGGCCATGATGGCGGCGTGTAAATTGGACTTAGTCATTTTGCGATTATTGGATATCGTGCAGGTCCAAACAAGGGGCTAGGTCATGGGCAAGCAAAGGAAAGCACCATGCAAAAACCCAGTGACCCCAGATTGACCGAAATGACCCGATTGCGCCGTATGCACGAACGTGGCGCCCATGATCCCGCATCGATCTATGCGATTTTGGACGCATCTGCGATGTGCAGCGTGGGCTATGTCATTGACGGTCGCCCGGTTGTGACGCCCACGTTTCAATGGCGCGAAGGCAACCATGTTTATTGGCACGGATCATCCGCCAGCCGCATGTTGCGCAAAAGCGTGGGTGCGGATGTGTGCCTGACAGTGTCGATCATGGATGGATTGGTTCTGGGCCGGTCCGCCATGCATCATTCGGCAAATTACCGGTCCGCGATGGTATTTGGCAAAGCGGTCAAAGTCGAAGATCCAGAGGAAAAAGTGGCGCGGCTCAGGGCGTTTGTGGATGGGATGTATCCCGAACGTTGGGACATGTTGCGCCCGATCACCCAGCAGGAAATCAAGGCAACCACCATTCTGGGCATGCCCATTGACGAAGCGTCCGCCAAGGTGCGCGATGCCGGTGTTAGTGATGACGAGGCCGATTACGAATTGCCGATTTGGGCAGGGGTCATTCCTGCGGTCACGACGTTTGGGGATGCGATTGCGGACCCGCGCAACTTGGCCAATGTCGATATTCCAGATCATGTTCACAACCTCATCGGAGCAAAGCTATGAGCCGGGTAAATCATCTAAACCAACCAATTGGGGATGCATTGCCAGCAGGCTGGACCGCGCCGCCATTGCCGAACGCACAGGGGATCACGGGGCGGTATGTCCAACTCGAAGCGCTCAACCCCGAACGACACGCTGCGGATTTATTTGCGGCCAATATGTTGGACGAAACCGGCGCTGGGTGGACCTATCTGCCCAATGGGCCCTTTGCCGATTATGCGGCGTATCTGGCTTGGATGACATCCACCTGTCTGGGCGATGATCCGCAATTTTATGCCTTTGTGGATCGTCAAAGCGGCAAGGCGATTGGCATGGGGTCCTATCTGCGGATCACTCCGGATGCGGCATCGATTGAGGTGGGCTGGCTCAGGTTTTCGCCCCTGATGCAGCAAACGCCACAATCGAGCGAAGCCATGCATTTGATGATGCAGCACGCCTTTGGGCTGGGATATCGTCGATATGAATGGAAATGTGATGCGTTGAATGCGCCATCGCGACGGGCTGCGGAACGACTGGGGTTCACCTACGAAGGCACATTTCGCCAAGCGACCCTATATCGGGGACGCAATCGGGACACGGCTTGGTTTTCGATTCTGGATCGCGAATGGCCGGCCATTCAGGCCGCCCATCAGGCTTGGCTTGACCCCGCGAACTTTGATGAAAACGGACGGCAACGCCGCCCGCTGGGGTGGTTTATGGGGTCGCGTCCAATGTGACCCAAGCCGCATCCTGAGCCGAAGACCGCACGCAGGCATCAATGAAATAGACCCCGCTCAGGCCTTCGCGGATGCCGGGTAACACGCCGTTGCCATCCCGGTTTCCGGCGTTCCATGCACGGATCGCATCCGCAGCACCGCTATAGATATTGGCAAACCCTTCGAGATATCCCTCAGGGTGGCCGCCGGGCGTGCGGGTCACGGCATTGGCCGCGTCCCTTGCGCCCGCGCCGCCCCGTGTCAGCAGCTGTTTGGGCTGGCCAAACGGTGTGTACCACAGGTAATTTGGGTCCTCTTGCGCCCATTCAAGACCGCCTTTGCTGCCGTAAACCCGCAAACGCAGCGCGTTTTCATTGCCAACCGCCACCTGAGAACACCACAGCATCCCGCGTGCGCCGCCGTCAAATCGCAGCATGACATGGGCGTTGTCGTCAACCAGACGGCCCGCAACAAACGCCTGCAAATCCGCGGCCAGTTGCGTCACATTTTGACCGGTCACAAATTGCGCAAGGTTATGGGCATGTGTGCCGATATCACCCGTTGATCCACCCGCGCCTGATCGGTTGGGGTCGGTGCGCCAATCGGCCTGTTTGCCATCGGTTTCTTCGGCCAGCCAATCCTGCGCATATTCGACCTGAACCACCCGCAGATCACCTAAATCACCATTGGCGATCATATCGCGCGCCTGCCGGATCATCGGATAGCCGGTGTAATTATGGGTCAGAATGAACATCGCATCGGATTCGCGTGCGACTTGGGCCAGCCGATTGGCGTCATCTATTGTGGCGGTCAGGGGTTTGTCACAAATCACGTGGATACCCGCCTGTAAAAACGCGATTGCCGCATCCGCATGCACATGGTTTGGCGTTACAATCGCCACCGCGTCGATGCCATCGTCCAGCGCAGCCTCTGCAACGGCCATTTCGCCAAAGGTATCATAGGACCGTGTCAGACCCAGGGCCTGCGCGCTGTTGCGGGCGCGTTCGGGGGTGGATGATAACGCACCGGCGACCAGTTCCCATTGTCCATCAATACGCGATGCAATCCGATGCACGGCGCCGATGAAAGCGTCTTTGCCCCCACCGACCATCCCAAGCTTTAGCGGTTTCGTCATTTTTGGTCCCCCCAATGCTAATATTAGCTGTCGTTGGCGCTAACATATCTAAAAATCCGGATAGGCAAAGGGAAAAAGTAAACGTTTACATTATGAAAATGTCAGCAGAGTTGAACTGATTTCCACGGAAAGCTGGCGAAATGAAATTCCGTTCCTAAGTAGGAGATAACGCGGATGTGACCGTTGCGTCGGTGCACACCTGCCGTTAAATTATCTGAGATAAGTGCGAAAAAGCACAGGATGAGGGTGCCATGGAAAACTGGGATGAAGTACGGACAGCGTTTCAAGTGGCGCGATTGGGCACCGTGAGCGGGGCGGCAGACGTGCTGGGCGTGCATCACGCCACGGTCATCCGACACATTGATGCGCTCGAAACCCGATTAGGTGTTAAGCTGTTTCAACGGCATGCACGCGGCTATACCGCCACAGAGGCCGGTCAGGATCTGATGCAAATCGCCAAAACGACGGATGATCAATTTGCCCAATTGGCCGGTCGGCTAAAGGGGCAGGGCGCTGGTGTCAGCGGCGATTTGGTTGTGACGTCGTTGCCGTCTTTGTCTGCGCTGATGTCGCCAGTTTTGGTGGATTTTCAGGCTGAAAACGACGGTTTGGTTGTGCGCTATTTAACCAGTCCGCGGGTCTTTCGGCTTGAATATGGCGAGGCGCATGTAGCGATCCGTGCGGGCGCGGCCCCCGAGGAGCCAGACAATGTGGTTCAACCCTTTATCAAGCAACGCCTGCGTTTGGTTGCATCCGATGATTATATCGCCCGGTTCGGCAAACCGGAACAGGACGCTGACCTGACCGATCATCAGTTTGTTGGGATCGACAAAGTGGCCAGCCGTGTGCCGTTTAACCGGTGGATCGAAGCGATTGTCGCATCCCCGAAATTTGCCTACCGAACCGAAGGGGACCGGTCGATGCTGGACGCGATCGCATCGGGCGCGGGCATTGGCTTTGTGACCGACTGGGATATGGAACGTCTGGGCAATTTGACCGAAGTTGTTCCGTCACGGCCGGAATGGGTGGCGCAATTGTGGCTGGTGACCCATGTGGATTTGCATCGCTCACCCAAGGTGCAATCGTTCCTGAAATTCCTCAAAGAACGCTCCAAAGATTGGAACTATGCATGAGCCTGACCACATGATCCTCGTGCTATGAGCCGCCCCAACAACGGAGCCGTCGCAGGGCATGTTGCGATGCTGGCGTTTTCGGCCTTGGTGGCTGGGTCCTTTGCGCTTGGGGGATTGGTTGCCAACGAAATTGCCCCGATGGCGATCACATCTTTGCGGTTTTTGTTGGCGTCGACGTTGGTTGGCATCGCGGCATTGGTCATGGGCAAATTGCACCGCCGGGATGCGCGCGCGCCATGGCGCTATGGCGTGTTGGGCGGTTTGATCGCGTCCTATATGGTGCTGATGTTTGAGGGGTTGAAAACCGCGCCACCGGTGAGCGCGGCGGCGGTGTTTACCCTGACCCCGGCCATCGCCGCCCTGTTTGGTTGGATCGTTTTGCGACAGATCACCACCGGCCGCATGGCGCTGGCGATCACGATCGGCGGATTGGGGGCGATCTGGGTGATTTTTCGCGCTGACATACCTGCGATTCTAGCGTTTCAGATCGGCAAAGGGGAAATGATCTATTTCGTCGGATGCGTCGCCCATGCGGTCTATGCCGCGCTTATCCCGCGTTTGAACCGGGGTGAGGCACCGGTGACGTTTACCTTTGGCACGTTGGTTATGGGCACCCTGATTGTGGCCGGATTTGGCTGGTCCGATATCATGGCCACGCAATGGGGCAACCTGCCGATGATCGTGTGGATCACGCTGGGCTACATCACGGTGTTTGCCACGGCGGCCACGTTTGTTTTGATCCAGTTTGCCGCGTTGCGCCTGCCCGCCGCCAAAGTCATGGCCTATACCTATCTGGTGCCCAGCTGGGTGATCCTGTGGGAAATCGCACTGGGCGGGGCATTGCCCCCGGTTGCGATTCTGGCCGGGCTGGGTTTGATCGTCATGGCGTTGCTGTTGTTGCTGCGCAATGACAGTGATGTCAGTCCTCAGGCAATTCTGTCGCCAGAAACCGCTCAAACGCTTCCAGATTGATGGCTTCGAACTGACCAAAGCCCTGCATCCAGATGCTGGCATCCCGCATGGCGTCTGGTTCCAGTTTGCACCATTTGACCCGCCCGCGTTTTTCCTGCGAAATCAGGCCCGCCTTGGTCAACACATTCAGATGTTTGGAAATCGCCGCGAGGGATGTTTCAAACGGTTCGGCCACATCTGTCACCGCCATATCATCCTCTAGCAGCATGCGCAGGATTTCACGGCGTGTGCTGTCTGACAGGGCGGCAAATATAGTGTCGATCTGGTCCATCCGGGGCAAACTATCGTTCAATGTGCGAAAGGGAAACCCAGTCCGTTAAATGACCCCCATCACAAAAATGAATTGGACAAACCCGGCCCAGTCTTGTCCCAAGATCACGTGAGAGTAGAGGGAAGTCGTCATGCCATTGCGCTATTGGGGAATTATTGTCATTTTGGCAGCGGGCTGGGGCGCGTCTTTCTTCTTTAATGAAATTCTGTTGCGTGAATTGGGGCCGTTATCGGTCGCGATGGGGCGTGTTGGCACCGGTGCGCTGGGCTGTTGGATCTGGCTGCTGGCCACCGGAAAAAAGAAGGCCGTTCCAATGGCCGCGCTGGGCCAGTTGGCGGTGTTTGGACTGTTCCAATATTCGCTGCCCCTGGCGATTTATCCGGTGACGCAGCAATTCATCACGTCATCGGCCGCGGGCATCGTGAATGCTATGACGCCGATTATGGTGGTGATCGTCAGCCATTACTGGCCGGGCGGTGAACGCGCGACCAAATTGAAATCCATCGGCGTTTGCTTTGGCTTTGCCGGGATCATTCTGCTGGCTTTGCCGTCGCTCAGGGGGCAGGGGCAATCCAACGGATGGGCGCTATTAGCGACCATCTGTGCGCCGGTTTGCTATGGGATCGCGATGAATTACATGCGTCGATTGCATGATTTGGATCGCACATTGCTAACCGCGTGGTCGCTGACATTGGGCAGTGTGGTTCTGATCCCGCTGGCCTTGTTGGTCGAAGGCCTGCCAGTGATCACCCAAACCGAGACATGGGCCAGCCTGATGGTTATCGGGTTTTTGCTGACCTCGGCGGCGTTCATCCTGTTGTTCTGGCTGATCCCGCGTGTGGGCGCGACCACGGCGTCGACGATCACCTTTATTGCGCCGGTTTCCTCTGTGCTGTTGGGGGTGTTGGTTTTGGCAGAAGAGCTGGCGCCCGTTCAATATGCGGGCATGGCGGTGATATTCTTCGGGATGTTGTTCATCGACGGGCGGCTTATTGGGTGGTTTCGCAACTCTCAACCAAATGGTTGAATATCCAAATGGGGGTGAATGGGCGCAATATTGGCTTGTGTCACTCTGGCGCAGGTGTTTTTTTTCGTTAAATTACAGGCGCATAGCAATCTGATCGAGTGTCTTGACTCTGTGCCCCCCGCCGCCTACTCCATCACCAACACGAATAGGGGAGCCTTGCGCTTGTCCGACCCAGAAAATCGCAGCAATGCCGAGCGGCTAAAAGATCTTGAACGCAAGATCGCAGAGGCCAAGGGTCCGGATCAATCCAAGCACCATTCGGAAGAGCACTATTCGCAGGCCAATCTGGCATGGCGCATGGTGATCGAGCTTGTAGCGGGTCTTGGGATCGGCTTTGGCATTGGATACGGGCTGGATGTGCTGTTGGGCACGACGCCTTGGTTGATGGTGTTGTTCATATTCTTTGGCCTCGCGGCTGGCGTTAACGTCATGATGCGATCGGCCAAAGAGATACAGGAAAGACAGTTGGCCGAGCAGGCCGACAAAGACGGGGAAGCGAACGATGGCGACTGAAACACACGGCGCAGAAGAAACAGGCGGTCTGGTATTTCACCCAATGGATCAGTTCAACATTAAGTCGTTGTTCGGTGACGGTGCCATTTCCTGGTACACGCCGACAAATGCGACATTGTGGATGGCGCTGACCGTTGTTGCGATCGTTTTGTTGATGGTTCTGGGCACCAAAGGCCGCGCCATCGTCCCAACACGCATTCAGTCGATCGCCGAAATGGCCTACGGCTTTGTTTATAAAATGGTCGAAGATGTCGCCGGCAAAGACGCGGTTGGTTTCTTCCCATATGTCATGACTTTGTTCATGTTCATCGTTTTCGCCAACTTCCTTGGCCTGATCCCAATGTCCTTTACCACCACGTCCCACTTTGCGGTGACGGTTGTTCTGGCCATGTTGGTGTTCCTGACCGTGACCATCTACGGTTTCGCCAAAAACGGCACCAAATTCCTGGGTCTGTTCTGGGTTTCCAGCGCACCGCTGGCGCTGCGCCCGATCCTCGCTATCATCGAGCTGATTTCGTACTTTGTACGTCCCGTCAGCCATTCCATCCGTCTTGCTGGTAACGTTATGGCCGGTCACGCGGTGATCAAAGTGTTCGCAGGTTTCGCTGCCATCACCGTGATTAGCCCCGTGTCTGTGGTTGCCATCACCGCAATGTACGGTCTGGAAATCCTCGTGGCCTTTATTCAGGCCTACGTGTTCACAATTCTGACCTGTGTTTACCTAAAGGATGCACTGCACCCCGGTCACTAATTCCGGGCGACGGTCTGATAACTTATCTAAACTTCCAATCGTAAGGAGAATACTCATGGAAGGCGAACTCGCACACATCGGCGCTGGCTTGGCTGCAATCGGTTCCGGCGCTGCCGCTATCGGTGTTGGTAACGTTGCTGGCAACTTCTTGGCTGGCGCTCTGCGCAACCCATCCGCAGCTGCGTCGCAGACTGCTACTCTGTTCATCGGCATCGCGTTTGCAGAAGCCCTGGGGATCTTCTCGTTCCTCGTCGCTCTGCTGCTGATGTTCGCCGTCTAAGCCTACGGAACACCATCCTTACGCGCGGGGGGATCAGAATGCTGATCCTCCCGTTGTAACCGGAAAGTTCCTAGGAGGACGTTATGGCGACTGAAACGCAAGAAACCGCGGGTCACGCCGCTGAGGGTTTGGACCACGCCGCATCGGCGCCGGGCATGCCTCAGTTGGACTTTTCGACTTGGGGTAACCAGATTTTCTGGCTCGTGATTACACTTGTTGTGATCTACCTCGTGCTGACCAAGATTGCGCTGCCGCGCATCGGGTCCGTGCTGGCGGAACGTCAGGGCACAATTACGAATGATATTGCTGCTGCCGAAGAGCTGAAGCTCAAGGCGCAAGACGCTGAAGCGGCTTATGACAAAGCGCTGGTTGATGCCCGCGCCGAAGCCCACCGGATTGTGGAAGAAGCGAAAGCAGAAATCCAAGCCGAGCTGGATGTCGAGCTGGCCAAAGCGGATGCAGAAATTGCCGCCAAAACCGCTGAAAGCGAAGCTGCGATTGCAGAAATTCGTGCCGGTGCCGTTGATGGTGTGCGCGAAGTTGCAGGGGCTACGGCTGCTGAACTGGTTTCTGTTCTTGGCGGCAAAGCCGATGAGAAAGCCATCACGGCTGCCATCGCTGAACGGATGAAAGGGTAAGACATGAAAAAACTTCTCGCTCTGACCCTGACTGTTGCTGCTAGCCCTGCTTTTGCTGCCTCTGGTCCGTTCTTTTCGCTGAAAAACACTGACTTTGTTGTGTTGCTTGGCTTCCTGCTGTTCATCGGCGTGCTTTTCTACTTCAAAGTGCCCGGCATGATCGGCAAAGCATTGGATGACCGTGCCGAAGGCATCAAATCCGAGCTGGAAGAAGCCAAATCGCTGCGCGAAGAAGCTCAAACTCTGTTGGCGTCCTATGAGCGCAAACAGAAAGAGGTTCAGGAACAAGCGGAACGCATCATTGCCCACGCCAAAGAAGAGGCCACATTGGCCGCTGAACAGGCGAAAGTGGACATGCAAACATCGCTGACACGCCGTTTGGCCGCAGCACAAGAACAGATTGCCAGCGCGCAAGCCGGTGCAATCAAAGATGTGCGTGACCAAGCCATTACCGTGGCTGTCGGTGCTGCCCAAGACGTGATCGCGTCACAGATGACTGCCAAATCCGGCGGTGAACTGATCGATGAAGCGATCAACGTTGTTGGCGAAAAGCTGCACTAAGCAAATATGATCTGGGGCAACCCAATCTGATAAAAAACCCGGCGCAGATGTGCCGGGTTTTTTGTTTTGTATTTATTCAAACACAAACGCGCCTTGCCATGCGCCGTAATCCGCGGATGTGACCCCATTGCGGATAGACCCGGTATACGATCCGGCATCTGGGATGGGGCGAACGGAAACCGGACCGCCCGCATCCCCCACAACACCCGCATGCAACGCAGCCGTGCAAAGGTTGCTGTCATAGGTATAGGTGCCCGTGCCCCAAATACCGCTGGTGCCAAACCGGGAAGGGGCACAGTGACATGTCAGCGGGCCTGCTTGGTTGGTCATGCTGCCGGGACAGGCCGGCAGGGCGATTGGGCGGATCTGCGCATTGGGCCTGTTCAGGATGATCCCGGTTGTTGGGTAGGGACCATAATCATTGGTGGTCACGCCATTGCGGGTGGTGCCGACATAAGATTGCTGCGCGCCGCCCGTGGTGGCCCAAATCATGCCGCCTGTGGCCGGGATCGCCCCAGAATGAACCGCAGCGCGGCATAGATTGCTATCATAGGTATAAGGGCCGGATCCCCAGACCTGCGTGCCTTGGTTGATCAGTGTGGCGGTACAGTTACAGCCCAGCAATACACCTGGATAGCTGCCAATGGGCACCCAAGTGGGCGGGCAATCCGCCTGTGTGGTCAGGCCGGGTGCTGGTACTGGCGCTGGAACTGGCGCAGGTGGGGCTGGGATGGGCGTGGCTGGCACGGGTGGCGGTGTTGGTGTGGCAGGTGTCACAGGCGCGGGTGTTGGCGTGACGCCCTGCGCAGCAACACAGGCCCGCACATAATACCGCAGCCCCGGCACACGCGCAGCGTTATAGGCAGGTTTATCCCAGATCGGATATTGTGCCTCGGATGTGTATAACGCCGTCCACATATACTGATTGCGGTTGGCGCCAAAGGTCGCCCAATTGTCCGGGTCAAAATTGGACCGGCCATTTGCGGGCATAATGAACCCAAATCGGTTCACCCGATAGGGTTTGCTGGCGTTAAACGTGTCATTGCCATTGTACCGGTTTAACGCATTGGTCGCGTCGGTAATCCATCCTTCTAGGCATAAAATCCCGACCGGCGTCTGATAGACGTCTTGCGCTTGCGCAGTTCCGATTGACGAAAAAAACAATAAAATCGCGGCTACAAAATTCTTCATCGCTGCCTCCTGTGAATGGGCCCAGTATAGCGCATTCACGGCATTTGACGAAAAAATATCAGGTTAACGAGAGGATTCGTGGTCAAACCGCTGTTGAGCGACGGCTTCGTTGCGGTCAGATTTTTGTTTATCTGTCAGGCATTGATCGACGAAATTCAGGTGCGCCTCAACTGCATTGCGGGCCCCTACGGCATCCCGCCCTTGTAGCGCAACATTGATGGCCCTGTGTTGTTCCAGCAATGTGCCGCGCGTGGCGCGCTGTTGAAACATGATACGGCGATTATAGAACACGCCTTCGCGCAGCAGCTGATACATGGATCGCATCATATGCAGCATCACCACATTGTGGCTGGCTTCGATGATCGACAGATGAAAATCCGCGTCCAGCCCAGCCTCTTCGGCGGGGTTGCGTTTGGAATGGGCGGCTTCCATTTTGTTAAAAATCGTGTCGATGACTTTCAGATCGGTCGCGGACCCATATTGGGCGGCGCGTTCTGCGGCCAGGCCTTCCATGTCGCGGCGAAAGGCGATGTAGTCAAACACTGCTTCGTCATGGGATGAAAACAGCTGTACCAGCGCATCAGAAAACGCCGATCCCAGCACATCTGCCACATAAACACCCGCACCTGCCCGCGATGTCAGCAGGCCGCGTTCCTGCAATTCTGCCAAGGCTTCGCGCAATGACGGTCGTGATACATGCATGCGTTCGCTAAGTTCGCGTTCCGATGGCAACCGTTCGCCCGGACGCAAAATGCCGCGCAGGATCAGCAATTCGATCTGACGCACAACAGAATTTGACAACTTTTCGGGCTGGACGGGTTGAAAGGGCATGATGTTCCACGTTTGAATTGGTCAAATCATATGACCGGACAGAATATGCCGCAAGCTGTGAATGCGAAAAAGAGTTGAACGTCGGGAGGCTTTGAGTGTTGTGGCGCAAACGGGTCAAAGTGAAAAACGGACATTTGCGCGGGATGCAAGGTATGCCGCAACGCGCCAGAACCTAATCAACCATTGGGATCAGACTCTCAATGAAAGCATTAAAGGTGTCAGCAACAATTTCACAATCTGAAGACATGGGTTGCTCAATGTCACTATGGGGAAGGTCGAACCAGAATACTTTTCCAAAGTTCCGCCCTGTATGAGCCAAGCCATACCGACCACCACCGCTATCAATAGCAAACCAAATCAGGTCATTTACGCATTCTACGGTGTTGACTGTGGTGCGCTTGTTCATCGAAAATAACGGAAAGAACACGGACAAGTCCGCGTCAAATCCCGTATCTGGACAAATCATTTGCAAAGGCAAGAAGCCGTTCTTACCCTTTAGGAAATCTCTGTACTGAGGTGGGAGACGTACCTTAGCACCTGCCTCAAAGGCGGTAATTTCGCCATCGGTCAGGCTGTGGCCTATAACGTCGATCTCAAACTTCATCTGCCTGACCCTTTCGTGTGCAACAAAATCGTTGAACTTGAAAACTGTGTTTTGCAATGCCTGCAACGTTCGCATTGCAAGCATAAAGGCGGGGCATGTTCAATATCCGGTCTTGGGCAGAAATGCCTGACTTTGGGGCGGTATCGCGTGATGCGGCCCATAAACGGTGCACCTGCACGTCAAACATGCGCATGTTCTGCAAAAAGGCCGCCAAGCGGGTGCTGGCGGCCTTTGAACCTGCTAACACAGCAGCTTAGTTCGGTGTGATGATGATTTCCACACGGCGGTTTTGTTGACGGCCCTCAACCGTCAGGTTGGACGCCACAGGGGCATCTTCGCCGCGGCCAAAGGACCGGATACGGGCCGCTGACACACCAGAGCTGATCAGCACAGAGGTCACGGCTTGGGCGCGCCGCTGGGACAGGCTTTGGTTATAATTTGCATCGCCGACATTATCGGTATGGCCGATCACGTTGACGGTGGTGTTGGGATAGTTGTTCAGGCTAGAGGACAGCGTGCGCAGGTCAGATTGCAGCCCGCCAGTCAGCGTTGCGCTGTCGGTTGCAAACAGGATGTCCTGCGGCAGGGTCACGATCAGTTCCTGGCCTGTGTTGCGGATATCGACGTTTGACCCCATTTGCGCGCGCAGATCAGCCTCTTGGCGGTCCAGTTCAGCGCCACCAATGGCCCCCAGGCCCGCGCCCAGTGCAGCGCCAATCACAGCACCGCGACGGCGTTCTTCGGCGTCATCACCCGCAGCCACGCCCACCAGCGCACCGATACCTGCGCCAACCAAAGCGCCGGTTTGGGTGTTGCGGTTGGGGTTGTTGGGGTCACGCAGGTCTTCTACGCCGTTACAGGCGGTCAATGCCAAGGCGGATACAGCGGCAAGGATCATCGATTTGCGAATAATCATCATGGGTCTTTCCAAAATTGTGACGCGCATTAGGCGCTTGCTCCAATCATATCGGTCGGAACGCGCTGTTATCCAATATCACTCTGATAATCAGCGGAAAACCGCAGAAATCCGCCGATTTACCCGGTCGGGTCCAATGAATCAGATTGGGCGGTTTCGCGCGCCAGCAAGGCGCGTTTCACCGGCAGCCCCCAGTGATAGCCCCCCAATCCGCCGGATTTGCGCACCGCGCGGTGGCAGGGGATCAACCACGAAATCGGATTGCGCCCAACGGCCGTCCCCACCGCCCGCACGGCGCGGGGTTTGCCGATATGGCCGGCAATTTCGCTATAGGTGGTCACGTTGCCGGACGGGATTTGCAGCAACGCTTCCCAGACTTTGATCTGTAGGGGGCTGCCGATCAGATAAAGCGGGGTAGGTTCATTGGTGGGGCGCGCGCCATAGGCCGACAAAACCCACGGGCGCAGCATGTCGGGGTCTTCGACAAATTGGGCGTTGGGCCAACGCGACGTCAGGTCCAGCATGGTCGCTTCTTCGCCCGCTTCGGATGCAAAGCCGATGCCGCAGACGCCCTTTGAGGTGCCCATGACCAAGCTTTGCCCAAACGGACTGTCAAACCAGCCCCAGCGGATGGTCTGGCCTGCGCCGTTGCGGGCATATTCGCCGGGGCTCATGGCTTCCCAGCGGACAAACAGATCATGCAGGCGGCCTGAGCCGGACAATCCCAATGCGTTGGACGTTTCCAGTGTCGTGAATCGGTCCCGCAGCAATGATTTGGCATGGCCCAGCGTCAGATATTGCTGAAACCGTTTCGGAGACACGCCGACCCAGGCGCTAAACAGGCGCTGAAAATGGGCCGGTGACATGTTCATCTGGGCCGCCAGATGTTCAAGCGACAGGGGGGCTTCGGCGGCATCAATCAGATCGATGGCGCGCCGCATCACATGAAAGTGGTATTCGCTGACATTTTCCATGGGACCAAAATAGGGGTTCACACAATCGAAGCGACCCGAAATTTGCGCATTGTCAAATTTCTGATCTGGCGTGGTCCGAAAATGCCGTGATAGCGTTTCGAAATGGATCACAAAGCGTTTTTGAAATCATTGGACCCGGATGTCGCACGACGTCTGGTGGAAAAATCAGATCGGGCAGGGATGGTGCATTTGGCCGGTCATGTCGGGCTGATCAGTCTGTTTGGCCTCTACATCGCGTTGCAGGCCCCGTTCTGGGGGCTGTTGCTGCCGCTCCAAGGCGTGTTGATCGTGTTTCTGTTCACCTTGGAACACGAAGCGACCCACAAAACACCCTTTGCCAATGAGGTGTTAAACGAATGGGTCGGGCGGTGTTGCGGGGTGATGATCCTATTGCCGTTTGAATGGTTCCGCTATTTCCATCTGGCCCATCATCGCCATACCAATATCCCCGGCAAAGACCCCGAACTGGGCCATGGCGAAGCGGGTGACAAACCGGATACGTGGGCGCGTTGGATCATGCATGTGTCGGGCATTCCGGTGTGGATCAGTCAGATCAAACAGATTGTGATCAATGCGCTCGGGCGTGCATCTGGGCCGTATTTGCCACCCCGTGCCGTAGGTCGCATCACCAAAGAGGCGCGGATCATGCTGGGGCTTTACGCGCTGGCCGCACTTAGCTTTGCGTTTACGACCCTACTGTTTTGGGTGTGGATTTTGCCCGCGCTGATCGCGCAACCTGCGTTGCGGCTGTACCTGTTGGCCGAACACGGGCGGTGCCCACAATTGGCCAATATGTTCGACAATACCCGCACCACATATACCAATCGGATCATCCGGTTTGTCGCGTGGAATATGCCCTATCACGTCGAACATCACGTGTTCCCCAACGTGCCGTTCTACCTGTTGCCGCAGCTGCATGTGCTGACCAAAGATCACCTGATCCACACGGAACCGGGATATGTGGCCTTTACAAAGCAGTATGTCGCCGATTTCTGAGTGATCTTGCCCAATCGTGGCGAACAATGCATAGCAGGCGCCATGATCAAACAGATGGACTATAACACCCTGCGCGACGTGTTTACGCGTTTCCAATCCTCCGAGGCAGAGCCCGAAGGAGAGTTGAACCACACGAACGCCTATACGCTGGTGGTCGCGGTTGCGCTGTCCGCGCAAGCCACTGATGTCGGCGTGAACAAAGCCACCGAAGCGTTGTTCAAAATCGCCGATACGCCGGAAAAAATGCTGGAACTGGGCGAAGACGGCCTGATCGAACATATCAAAACCATTGGGTTGTTCCGTCAAAAGGCCAAAAACGTCATCAAAATGAGCCAGATTCTGGTCGATCAATACGGATCCCAAGTGCCCAATTCACGTAACGCGCTGGTGGGGCTGCCCGGGGTTGGTCGTAAAACGGCCAATGTGGTGTTGAACATGTGGTGGGGGCATCCAGCCCAAGCCGTGGACACCCATATTTTCCGTGTTGGCAACCGGTCTGGCATCTGTCCGGGGAAAAACGTGGACGCGGTCGAACGCGCCATCGAAGACAACATTCCCGTTGATTTTCAACACCATGCACATCATTGGCTGATCCTGCATGG